>CABUTO010000003.1 GCA_902494535.1 uncultured Collinsella sp. | reverse complement strand
CGGCCTCGAGGGCCTCGCCGCGGCCCGGGACCCCCGACAGGGAGTCCGGCACGCCCAGGGCGGTCCGCGCGATCACCGCGGCGTCGCGCTCGTCGGTCTTGGCCTCGCCGGCGAACAGGCCCGCGGCGCGGCTGGCGGCGAGCCCGGGCAGGTAGGCGACCCCGAGCCCCGCGGCGCGGGCCCGCCTCACGGCGAGGGACCCTATGTTGCGGAACTGGTCGACGACGACGAGCGTGCCGGCGGGCGCGGAGGCGAACAGCGCGTCGAGCTCGGCCTCCCTGTTGCGGACGGGGGCGCTGGCCAGCACCTCCCCGTCGCGGTCGATCAGGCAGGCCCAGTGCGATGACTTGCCGACGTCCAGGCCGAGCACGGCCGCGGGTCTGGTGGATGGCGCTTTCACGGTGGTATCCTTCCGGTAGTCGTTCGACCGGATGGCCTCCCCCTCGGCACTCACATTACCAGCCGCGGCACCTGCCCGGCACTTTCCTATCAGCCGTCGGGGGCGGCGCGTCCCGCGCCGGCAGCACCCAACGGGCCCTCTCGGGGGCAGGGACGTTCGGCCGTGCGCGGGCGCCCGGTCGGCGGCCCGTTCTGGGCGCGCCTCAATCGTAGCCCGAGACAGTCCCAGGCTGACAATTTCGACTGTAATGGACGTTCTTTGCGAGCGATTTGCTCGTTTGTCGACGTACGGGTGTTCATTTGTCGACTTCTTGGGCTGTGGTCACCTGTTGTTTCTGTGGTGGCTGCGGGTACCTGGCTCAAAAGGGCGGGTTGGCCGTCTATGTTTACCTGCGGTTTTGTTATGGTGCGCATTTTCGGTCAAGCTTTTCGTCAAGTGTTTGGTCAGCATCTGGTTTGCAGTCGGAGGCCTATTTTGCCCGCGCTGGTCGTGGCTGCCCACCCTCCTCGTAAGCTCAAATTGAGGTTCATCAGTTTGAGGAGGATGCCGTGACTGACCACGTTTTAGACCGAGCACATCTGGCTGAAGCCGTCGGCAACGATATTGCCGACATGGCCCATTTTTGGATGCTGCGGAAGTTTCAGTTTTTGGAGCCGGCGCGCGAACAGTTCGAGATCATTGTCGACCCGTGGCTCAGCTATTGCACCGAGCCTTCGCAAAACGAAATCATGGCCTACAACATGGCATTTACCGATTGGCTGCTCTTCGAGCGCCCCTATCGCCATGGCAAGACGCTGCTCGAGCTATATGTTGACGAGCCGCCGGCATCGCTTTCGCCTGCTTCGCTCAAGCGGCTCGAGCAGGTACGCGACACGCAGTATTTCTCGCGCTTTGGCATTTTGGACAAGGATCCTGCGAACGGCATGGTTGCGCTGAAGGATACGCGCACCGACCACCGCTTTGATGTCTACGACCCGCATATCGTGCAAAAGGAACATTGGGACGACGGTGCGATTGCGGTGCGCCTCGCCTGCGTCGACGATGTCTGGCTGGTGGCGGGACAGCTCTATCTGTATGACATCGCGCGCCTGAGTGACACGGGGGTCGATGGGCCGGGTGCGGTGCATCCGGAGGACCTGCAGGATGGCTTTGACACCTCGTGCATCAGCTTCTTTTTGCGCCTGGTCCGCGACATCATGGGCGCCCAGGGGCGCTACGTAAGGTCCCTCAACATCTACGAGCAGGAGTGGGAGTAGGGGATGTGACTGGTGTCGCCCTGCTGCCCTGACTTTGTCTCAATCTGTAACGTTTGGCGGCTGTTTGGGCTCGTAACTGTTACGGATTGAGATGTTCGGCAACGGGTTGGGAGAATGTCTCGATCTGTAACATCTACAGGCTAAAAGTCGACCTTGCTGTTACAGATTGAGACAAAGGCTGGACGCGGTGCTGAAAGATCTTGTTCTGTAACAACTAGAGGCTCAAAGACTGTCTTCCTGTTACAGATCAAGACATTTGTCAGCGGAGGCAACAGCGGTGATGGTCCATTTGTCCGATGTGGTAGTGATGGAAGTGTCTAATACCGTTCTCAAACACAAGCATACGACTCGCAACACGTTGGCGCGGAATAGGATGCTCGCGCGGCTCACGGAGGCGACCGAGCAAGGTACGCTGCTCGCAACGCATGACAATACCGAGCTCATGTGGTTGCGACGCCATGTTGGAACCGACGATATTGCGGAGCCCGAATCGCACCTATTCTGTTTTCAGCATGAATGGGATGCATTGACGCCGCCAGAGCGGGCGCGGTGGACCATCAAGGGGCTTGCCGAGTTTCACCCCGATTGGGCGTTTTGGGGATATGACGCCGCGCTGATATGGAATCTGGAGGTGCCGAATGATCTACTCGGGCCGCGTTACTTGGTCAAGACGGGTTGTTCGGTGGCGTTGAGTACGGGATATAGGCTGTTGCGTCCGCAGATGGCGGGCGTGCTCGAGCGTGTCGATGGCGTGCGGGTGACGTCGTTTTGGCGCACGGTGGATGATTGCTTGCTGCGTGCGCCTTTCTCCTACGGGTTGGCGATTGCCGATTCTGCACTGCGGGCGAAAGGCGTATCACGCGGGGATTTGTGCGAGCGCCTCCGCGCCGATTGCGAGGGCAGGCGAGGGTATCGCAGGGCACAGGTGATTGCGTCGTATGCGGACGGGCTGTCCGAAAACGGCGGCGAGTCTCGGTTCCGAGCGTTCTTTATTGCGTACGGCTTTCCGGTTCCGGAGCTGCAGGTGGAGTTTCGCGACCCGCTCGATCCGAGCCAGGTGTTTCGCGTCGACTATTTTTGGCGGCTCGAGGACGGGACGTGTGTCATCGGCGAACTCGACGGAAAGGGGAAGTACACCTTGCAGAACGGCGAGGGCCGGGAGTCGGTCGACCCATTCGTGGCAGAACGTCAACGGGAGTCCCATCTGACAATGCTCGGGCATAAGGTGCTTCGGTTTACGTTTAACGAACTCAAAGACCCGGGGAAGCTGGTCGAGAAAATGAGGCTGGCGGGTATTCCTCGGCAGGCGAAATTGGCTGAGGAGTGGAGACGTCGGTGGTATGGGCGCTGAGAGGTTTTGTCTCGATCTGTAACGTTTAGAGGTTATTTGAGCTCGTAACTGTTACAGATCGAGACAAACCGGTGAAACGTCGACCGAATGTCTCGATCTGTAACATCAAGGGGTCCAATAACCCTGTACCTGTTACAGTTCGAGACATTTCCCTGGTGTCGCTGGGGTGGGGCTGCAACGTATTCCGCCCCCCCACATCCCCTCTTCCCTCCGTTAACCGATGCGTCTGCAGCAATCCAGCGGGACTAGGTGATAATGGACAAATGTTCAAGTTAATCGTGAGGGAGGAGCTCGATACGGCGTCTGCCGATCGTTCCACGTTGTTTATCAATGCGACCGTCCTGGATGGTTCGGAGCATATGGAGCCGCAGCCCGATATGGCCGTGACTGTTGAGCGCGGCGTTATCACCTGGATGGGGCCGAGTGCTGTGGCGCAGGCGCCCGCGGGTGCCGAGGTTATCGACCTGGGCGGTGCGTATCTCATGCCCGGTCTCATCAATATGCACGTGCACCTGTGCGGCTCGGGCAAGCCTGTCTCGGCCGGCGATGCGGGCGCGCTGATGAAGAAGCTCGATAATCCCGTGGGGCGCGCCATCGTGCGCCATATCCTCAAAGGCAGCGCCCAGCAGCAGCTTGCAAGCGGCGTGACCACGGTGCGCGGTGCGGGCGACCCGCTGTTTGCCGATCTTGCCGTGCGCGATGCTATCGATGCCGGTAAGTATCAAGGTCCTCGCCTGGTGGCGCCGGGAACGGGCGTCACGGTGCCGGGCGGCCATGGTGCTGGCTTGTTCGCCCAGGTGGCAAATACCCCCGACGAGGCAGCCGAACAAGTGCGCGACCTGTATGCGCGCGGTGCCGACGTCATTAAGCTGTTCGTAACGGGCGGCGTGTTCGATGCGACTGAGGTGGGCGAGCCGGGCGTGCTGCGCATGCCGGTGGAGGTTGCCGCGGCGGCGTGCAAGGCGGCACACGATACGGGGCTTCCGGTCATGGCCCATGTCGAGAGCACCGAAGGTGTGAAGGCCGCGCTTGAGGCCGGCGTTGACACGATTGAGCACGGCGCTCCGTTGACGCCCGAGATCCTGGAACTGTACCGCGGCGCCGCGGGCACGCAGCTCGAGGGGCGTGCGCCCAACGTTACCTGCACTATCAGCCCGGCGCTGCCGTTTGTATTGCTCGACCCGGAAAAGACCCATTCGACCGATACACAAAAGAAGAACGGCGACATCGTGTGCTCGGGCATCATCGAGAGCGCCCGTGCCGCACTGGAAGCTGGCGTTAAGGTGGGCCTTGGCACGGACTCGAGCTGCCCGTTCGTGACGCAGTACGACATGTGGCGTGAGGTGGCCTATTTTGCCAAGTATGTCGGCGTGAGTAACGCCTTCGCGCTGCATACAGCCACGCAGGTCAATGCCGAGCTGCTGGGGCTGGGCGGCGAGACCGGTACAATCGAGTGCGGCAAGGCCGCCGATATCCTGGTGACGCGCAAGAACCCGCTCGATGACTTGTGCGCACTGCGTGAGCCGACGCACGTGATGTGCCGTGGTGATCTGGTGCGCAAGCTCAAGGTGAAGCGCATTCCCGAGGTGGACGCCGAGCTCGACACGATTATGGCCATGCCGTCCGAGGCGCTGGCCGAGGAGCTCGCCCGCGACGGCGTGGCGTAAGCGCGCGATATGGCGATGCGACAAAGGGACAATCCTTTTGTCATAATCAGAAAAAGCCGAGGTCCCAGTGCGAGGCCTCGGCTTTTATTTGTCCCATGGTATGGCGGCTATGAGCGCGTCTCCATCTTGGCGTGGCACTTGGGGCAGGTGACGCGGATCTTGCCCTTGCCCTTGGGGACGGAGAGCATCTGGCCGCAGTTGGGGCACTTGAGGTATGCCGTGGTCTTGCGACCCTTCCACATCTTCTTGGCTGTGCGCTTGGCGCGCTCAAAGTCTTCCTTGCTCGTTCCGGCTGCGCGTGAGGTGCTGGCCGCTGCGGCGCCGGCGCCCAAGCTGGCGACAAACTTGCCCAAGCCGGGAACATTGGCGGTCGCGGCGACAAAGGACTCGTTCTCCTTGCGACGTGCATCGATATTTTTGGACAGGCCGCGCAGCACGCCAAGCACGATCACGGCGATGGCGATCCAGCTGAGCCACTGGATGCGGGCCATCGATCCGATCATTGCGATGACGATGCCGACAAAACCCATCACGATGGTGAGCTCGTCGGCGCCATTGCGACCCTTCATAAAGTCATTCATGCAAATTGCCTTTCGTTCGATATACTGCACGCCTTTATACCCGATTTAGAGCAAGGGGGACAGGTTAATCTGCACTAGTGTGGTGCAAACATGCCTGTCCCCGGAACACCAAGATGGTGCAAAGAAGTCTGTCCCCAATGCCCCAATTACTTGGAGAGCTTGTCGACGACGCGTTCGATCTCGGCGAGCTTGGCGGCTTTGAGGTCTTCGTCGCCCGATTCGATTGCCGAAGTCACGCAGCCCTCGATATGCGCCTTGAGCACGTCGGCGTTAATGCGCGCGAGGAGCGCCTGTGTGGCCATGAGCTGCGTGGAAATATCGACGCAATAGCGGTCCTCATCAACCATCCGCAAGATGCCGTCGATCTGGCCGCGTGCCGTCTTGAGCATGCGGGTCACCGATTTGTGGTCTGCCATCATGGCGGGTCCTCGTTTCTGGTCGATCTTCCGGTTGCCCCCGTCAGTTGCGGTGAAATAGTTCTTGTTTGCAGGATTGAAGCGCTAAAACAGGAACTATTTCACCGCAACTTCTGAGGATTGAGTAGGCAGCGCCTGCTACGCGGCGGTCACGGACAGGGCGTGGAACTTCTCGCCTGCGGCCTCGACGGCGGCGGCGAGCTGCTCGGCGGTCACGGTGTCGGCGCACTCCACCTGTACGGTCTGAGTCTCGTGATCGGCGTCGGCGTCGGTCACGCCGGCAACGTTGAGCAGTGCCGTCTCGACAGTAGCGTCGCAGTGGCCGCACATAAGGCCGGAAGTCTTAATTGTGAAACGCATGGGAATTCCTCTCTGTAGTGTCGGCTTTCCCAGGCACCCGACCTTGACCTTCAAGCCGTCGCTCGCGTACTAAAGTACGCGTCGCTCCTCTTTCAGGTCAATCTCGGGCACCTGGAAAACCCGTTCTAAATGGACTTAATGGTGATCCTATTTTGCCACTTTGGGCTTAAAGGATTTTAGGCGCAGAGCGTTGCTTACGACACATACGCTCGACAGACTCATGGCCGCGGCGCCAAACATCGGCGAAAGCTGCCATCCGGTGAGCGGGAAGAACACGCCCGCCGCCAGCGGAATGCCGATGCCGTTGTAGAACAGCGCCCAGAACAGGTCCTGCTTGATGTTGCGAATCGTGGCGCGCGACAGCTCGATGGCCCGCGCAACATCCATGAGGTCGCTGCGCATGAGCACCACATCTGCCCCCTCCTTGGCGATGTCGGCGCCGGTGCCGATCGCAAGGCCCACGTCGGCGCGTGCCAGAGCGGGGGAGTCGTTGATGCCGTCGCCCACCATGGCGACCTTGCTGCCCGCATCCTGCAGCTCGCGCACGTGGCGCTCCTTGTCGGCGGGGAGGACGTCGGCGATGACCTGCTTGCTGTTCAGTCCCACGCGGCGGGCGATTGCTTCGGCCGTCACGCGGTTGTCGCCGGTGAGCATGCGCACGTCGACGCCGAGCGAGCGCAATGCGGCGATGGCCCCGGCGCTCGTCTCTTTGACCTCGTCAGCCACGGCGATGGTACCGACGAGCTCGCCGTTCTTGGCAAAGAACAGCGGTGTTTTGCCCTCGGCGGCGAACTGTTCGGCAAGGCCGGCGGGCACCTTCGCGTCTAGCTCGTCCATCAGGCGTACGTTGCCGGCTGCAATGACGTTTTGCCCCTCGCGCGCCGTAACGCCGCGACCGGGCACGGCGGCAAAGTCCTCGACCATGCGCGCGACGATCCCGCGTGCCTCGCACTCGGCCATAATCGCCTCGGCCAGCGGGTGCTCGCTTGAGCGCTCCAACGCGGCGGCCAGCTTGAGCAGCGCCTTTTCGCTCATGGCGGGCGAGCCGTCAGTGCGCGTGGCTACCTCAATGTCGGTCACAACAGGCTTGCCACGGGTGACGGTGCCCGTTTTGTCGAGTACCACGGTACCAACGCTGCGCAGGTTCTCCAGCGCCTCGGCGCTCTTAAACAGAATGCCCATCTCGGCGCCCTTGCCGGTGCCCACCATAATGGCGACGGGCGTTGCCAGGCCCAATGCACACGGACAACTGATTACCAGTACGGCCACGGCGGAGGTGAGTGCCTCGTTTATGCTGCCGGTCAGTGCCATCCACACGGCAAAGGTCACGGCCGAGATTACAAACACCACGGGCACAAACACACCGGCGACCTTATCGGCCATGCGGGTAATGGGCGCCTTGGTGGCATTGGCGTCCTCGACGAGCTGGATGATCTTGGCAAGCGACGTGTCGGCGCCCACGCGTGTGGCACGGAAGGTAAACGAGCCGGTGCGGTTGACCGTGGCAGCGTTGACGGTGTCGCCGGCGGTCTTTTCCACGGGGATGGACTCGCCGGTGAGCGCACTCTCGTCCACGGCCGAGCTGCCCTCGAGCACCACGCCGTCGACGGGGATGGACTCGCCGGGGCGCACGCGCAGGACCTGGCCGGGAAGGATGCTGTCGACGTCGACGGTGGTCTCGGTGCCGTCCTCTGCCACGATGGTCGCGGTCTTGGGCGCCAGGTCGATGAGCGCCTCGATGGCGCCGCCGGTTTTTGACTTGCTGCGCGTCTCGAGGTATTTGCCCACTGTGACGAGCGACAGGATTGTGCCGGCGCTCTCAAAATACAGGTTGTCCATGCCCGTCATCATGGCCTCGTGCACTTGCCCGGCGGCTAGCTGGTCGGCCATGACGAACATGGCGTAGAGCGACCAGGCGATGGAAGCGGTGGCGCCCACGGCAATAAGGGCGTCCATGGTGGGCGCGCCGTGTGCGAGCGATTTAAACCCGTTGATAAAGTACGCGTCGTTGACATAGACGATGGGGATGAGCAGGACGAGCTCAGTGAGGGCGAGCGTCATGCTGTGCGTGTGGTCGGTAAAAATGCCGGGCAGCGGCCAGCCGAGCATGTGCCCCATGCCTATGTAGAACAGTGGGATGAGGAATGCAATCGAGACGATGAGGCGGGTGCGCATGGCGGAGGCGGCGGCCTCCAGCTTTTTGGTGGGCGACTCCATATGGGCGGCGCCGGACCTGGCTTGCGCGCTGCCGTTTGAGCCGGCGGCACCGGTGCCCGCATCGACGGGTGAGGCCGAGTAGCCCGCGCGGTCGACGGCGGTGCAGATATCGTCGGGGGAGACCTGCGCAGGGTCGTAGTCCACCAGCATAGAGCCGGCGAGCAGATTGACCGCGACGCTTTGGACGCCGTCGAGTTTGCTCACGGCACGGTCCACGTGCGCCTGGCAGGCGGCGCACGTCATGCCGCCCACATCGAATTTATCTTGAGCCATGGCTTCTCCTTTCTGTGGTTCGGTATTGGAATTGTTAACCTGCCGATACTATACACCCATACCCCCTGGGGGTGTCTAGTAGTAGTTGGAATGTATGACTTTTCATTACAGATGAGGGTGGCTGCTCAATCGGCGGTCGTCTTTGCCAAACATCTCAATCTGTAACGTCTGGACCGGTTTTTGAACCATAGTTGTTACAGATTTAGACAAACATTTCAGCCGAAAACTAACGTCTCGATCTGTAACAACTAGACCCCGTTTTACCGAGTATTTGTTACAGATCGAGACAATCTCGGAGCAGATGCCCCGGGCATACAACGTAAAACGCCGGGGCGCCCGCGTGATGGGCGCCCCGGCGCATGCTGGGCAGGGTTTGCGAAGCGGTGGGAGGGAGGAGAAGCCGTCCTCCTGAAATCCTTACTCCTGACGACGCTTCTTGTCGGTCAGGAAGACGCCGGCGGCTACGAGCACGACACCTCCGATGACAAACGTCTCACCGGTGAGCGCAGCATTGTCGCCTGTGGTGGGAAGTGCCGAGTTGGCGGCCGTCTTGGCGTTGCCGGTAGACGGCTTTCCAGCAGCCGGCTTAGCGGCAGCCTGCGTGATCTTGGCCTGCTCGGCCTTCGCTGCCTCTTGCTCCTGGCGGGCAATCTCGTCCTTCAGGGCTTGCTCGGCGGCTACGCGTTTTGCCTTCGCCTCGTTGTAGGCATTGAGCGCTGCGGTGTAGGCGGGCGTCGCAGCATCAAGGTCTGCCTGAGCGGCATCAAGTGCGGCCTTTGCGTTATGTTCTGCCTGCTTGGCGGCGACGCACTTGGCAAAGAGGGCATTGAGCGTATCATTCGCGTTTGCATCAGAGCCAGTAGCAATGCCGTTTTCGACGTTGATGGACTTTAGCTTTCCGAGGGTAGCGACAGCGGCATCCGATGCGGCCTGAGAATTCTCGATCGCCTGTTCGGCGTTCGCGATGGCATCATTTGCCGCACCAAGGGCGACTCCGGCCTCAGTCACTGCTGCGTCGGCGTCCTTCTTGGCCGCCTTGGCCGCGGTAAGATTGTTGGCCGCGTTGCTCAGGGCGTCGGCATGGGCCTTCTTTGAAGCAAAGTCGTTTTTCGCCGTGGTCAGATCGCTCGCAGCGTGCTCCGCGGTCGCCGCCTTGGCCTCGGCGTTGTCCTTCGCGGTGTCGAGGGCCTGCTTCTTGGCAGCCGCGTCGCGCTCCGCCTTTTCGAGAGCACTCTGGGCAGACGTCTGGGCTGCCGTGGCTTCATCAAGCGTTTGATGGGCCTTGTCAGCCTTTTCCTGAGCCGCAGCAACATCGGCAGAATACTTGGCAAGTTCCTTCTTTGCATCTTGCAGAGCCTGCTGCTTTACGAGAGTCTCTGCCTTGGCGTCATCAACCTTCTTCTGACTCTGAGCGGCTTGCTCTTGCGATGCCTTAAGCTCGGCGCGCTTCTGGTTGACGACCTGCTCTGCGGTCGCCACGTTACTTTGGGCGGCTTTGACCTGGTCTTCGGCTTCGGTAACTTTTCCGTTTGCCTTGGCGAGATTCTGCTCTGCTAGGGCAACAGCGGCGGCGGCACTTGCTACGCTGTCGTTCTTGGCGGCAAGGTTGCTGTTCGCGGTATCAACGCCTTCCTGCTTTTGAGCGACGAGGGTCTCAGCTACCTTTACGGCATTGGCTTTCGATGCCGCTGTGCTGCGCTTTTGTTCAAGGTCCGTCTTTGCGGCGGCGAGCTTTTCGCTGGCTTTGGAGAGGCTCAGCTGATACTGATCAAAGAGATTCTCGAGTTCATCGATCGAGTATTCTTTCTCGTACGAACCGTAATTGTTGTCGATCTCCAAGACGAACACATACGGCCAAAGGGTTCCGCGCGAGTTGATGCCGTATCCCATGGTTTTGGCGTTAGGTTGTACGATATTCAAATAATGGCCGACGGTGCCAAAACCCACGCCTTGGGCTCCGAATTCGGTACCGTGACTCCAGAAAGTCTTCCAAGCATCTTTGGGGGCAACGTTGCCAAGGCCGGCTTTCGCTGCAGCATCGTCAAATATTTTCTTTTCGCCATCAACCCATTGGTGCGCGATGTTTTCTTTCGTGCTGAAGTTCCAAGCGGCATTTTCAAATCCGGCATAGTCTGAGTGCCCCTTCGTTGCGTCGGAGTAATTGGAATCAGACTGAGCGATTGCCATTTGCTCTGCCGTTACCTTAAGCTCGCTAAGGCCGACGCTTTTGCGATATTCATTAATTTCGCGCAGCTTGCCAAACGAAAGCTTGGCGTTGTCGAGTGACGTGCCGTCTTTTTTATCGCCAATGGTCGTCGGGTTTTTATCGCTCTGCCTATAGATGATGTTTGCAGCGTCGTTGGCACCGATGAACTGGTAGAAGCCGATGACGCTCTGCGCCTCCGCCGTCGTTGCCTTATCGGTTGCCGCCTTGCACGTATCGTATGCTTTCTGTGCATCGATAACGGCTTGATCGGCGGCCGCCTGGTTTGCCTTGGCAGTTTTGAGCGCCTTGTCTGCCTGCTCCTTCTCGGCTTTTGCCTGATCGACTTGTTTCTGAGCGGCCTTTGCTTTCTCCAGTTCGGTAGCATGTGCCTGCTTTGCCGAGGTCAACTCCGATTGCGCCGCATCGGCTTTCGTCTGGGCTGCCGTTACATCATTTTCGGCTGCTGCGACTGTCTGCTTCTTGGTTTCGAGCTCGCTTTCGGCACCGGTGAGGGCGTCCTGCTTGGATGCAACGTCGCTATTTGCCTGAGAAAGGCCTGCTTCGGCAGCCGCCTGCTGCTGCTTCGCCTGGTCGAGTGCGCTTTGGGCAGCATCGACCTTTGCCTGGGCGGCGTCATACCCCGGGCCCTCGGCGCCTGCCTTTGCGGCCGCCAAATCGGCTTGTGCGTTGTCGTACGCTGTCTGTGCCGCAACTACCTTACCATCCGCGGCGGTCTTTTCCTGCTGAGCGGAAGCCAGCGTGCCTGCCGCCTCGTCGTAAGCGCTCTGCGCGGCGCTCTGAGCCTGCTGGGCATCGGCGAGCGCGGAATCGGCAGCGGCCTTCGCAGCCTTTGCTTGGTCCAGAGCGGCCTGCGCATCTGCGGCAGCCTGCTCGGCGACCTTGATCTCCTCCGGCGTTGCGTTGGCGGCTGCCTTCTGGGCTGCCTCGAGCTTGGCCTGCGCATCAGCTGCCGCCTGCTTTGCGGCATCAAGGACCTTCGACTTGTCCTCGGCGTCGGTCTTGGCTGCATCGAGCTTTCCTTGGGCATCCTTCAGCGTGGCACTGGCGCTGTCGGCCGCCTTGACGCTTTCATCGAGCTGGCGAGCATATTCGGCGCGCGCGGCGGCCTCTGCCTGCGAATTATCGGAGACGGAGGCGTCATAGGTGCTTTGTGCGTTGTCGCGGGCCGCCTGCTTTTCGGTATAGGGGGCAGCCACCGTGTCGTAGTCGGATTTGGCGTCTGCCTCGGCAGCCTTTGCGGCGTCGATCGCAGCCTGCAGGTCGGCAATCTTCTGGGCGTTTGCCTTTACTGCGGAGCCTGCCGCCTCGCCGGCGTGGACAGCAAGCGGCGACATGATCGCGTCCTGTGCCGTGGTATCACTCGCATCGTTGGCAAATGCCGAGAACGGCGCGAGCAGCGTCGAGCCAGTCATAGCGATGGTGGTTGCCGCGGTGACGGCGAGTCGTGTTGCCTTGTGGCCCGAGAATATGGGGCGAGGCTCGGCGCCGCCTGAGACTTCCAAGTGTTTAGGTGCGTACTTTGCCATTTCTTCTCCCAATCGTTGAAGGGGTACCTATGACAATTCGTACGTTACGACCGCCGAAAGGGTTCCTGTTGCGCAACATTGGCAAGGAAATATCGACACACTTGAATCACATTTACGAGGCGAAGTTCTCGGCAAGCTAATGTCTCGTTCTGTAACATCTAGACCGGTTTTTGGGTTCTAACTGTTACAGATCGAGACAATTGCCGGGGAGGGGTCCCGTTGCGGCAAGACGCCCGCCGCCTAGATACAGAACCCGGGGATCACACAGGTTAGCTTGTTTGGCTTTTCCGCAGGCGTTGCGTACGTAAAGACGTCGCCGTCGTGCCCCACGCGGTTCATATAGAGCGTGCCTTCGCTCTCCGATGTGTCGGGGCTCACCGTGCGCTCCCACCAGCAGGTGTCCTTGCCCTTCCACTGGCGGACCATCGTCTCGTTCGTGGAATACGGGCTCACCTTGAGCTCGCGGAAGAGCTGATACTCCTTGCCCTCGCCGTTGTAGATGTCTGCCAGGTAGTGATAGTCCTCGGTAAACGAATCGGGCGGTTGCGTACCGCACAGCTCGACCATGGCGGGCAGCCAAAGGGTTGCGGGCAACTCGCTCAGGCACGATGCGCTGTTGGCGGCGCCCACATTGTTCGAGACCTTCTTGACCCCTTTAATGAGTGCGCGCAACTCGTTGGGCAGCAGCTTAAGGCCGTCGCCGTTGAGCCATTCCCGCAGCTCGCAATCTGCCCAGCCGGCGCTCGGCGGTTCAGCCGCAGCGTTGCGCTCGGCAATACCCGCATCGAACATAAACGTCAGTCCGGCCTTGCCCGTCCCGTCCAGAAGCTCATCGTGGCGGATGCCCACAAGCTGCGCGCCAACCTGCAGCCCGTTGGTGAGCGTGACACGCTTGGTACACGGATAGGGGATATGCCCATCGGCATCGAGCAGATGATAGCGCCTGGCAATCTCGCGTGCCTCGCTACGGGTCTCGGTGGCCTTAATCTTGAGCGAAATCTCCTGCAGCTGATCCCAAGTGTAGTCGTCAAGTGAACTGCGGATGCCGTCCAGGTAGTCGGGGATGCCAAAGCCATGGGTTGCCGCCCCGATAACGCCGAGCCCCGCAACGGCTGCGACAACGCCACCGATAATAAAGCGGCGGCGGGTCATGGCATCGTGCCGGGCCTGCTCCAGGATCTCTCGCGCGCGCTCGCCGGCGACGTCGACCTTAAGGTGTGTACCGGAGTCGATGTCGATTGCGGCGTCACTGCCCGCGCCTTCGCGGCCCTCGGATTCGGCATCGGTGAGGTATGCCGAGAGTACCTCGAGCATCTGCTGCTCGGTGGGACGATCGCACTGCTGGACTGAGAGACCCTTCATGATGATTTTGACGAGCGCTTCATCGCCCTCGCAGCGCGGCTCGAGCGGTGCCGGCTTGGTCTTGGTCTTTACGAGATAGAACGAGCCGGTTGCAGCGGCGTCCGTCGACTCAAAGTCAAACGGTTTGCGACCGCTGTAGAGCTGGTACAGAATGCTCGAAAGCGCATAGACGTCGATTGCCGGCGAACGGCGAAGGGCCGCGATGCCTTCGATATCCTGCGTGAGCATCTCGGGCGCGGCGTATGCGGGCGTGGCAAAGCGCCAGATGTCGGCGCGCCGGGTGATCGTGTCGTCGCCGAGAGCCATGGTCGCGGAGCCCATGTCGATGAGGCAGGGGTCAAAGGAGCAATCGGCAATCTGCTGCTCGAGCGTTCGGCTGGTGGTGCGGAACATAATATTGGCAGGCGACAGGTCGCGATGGACGACCGGATTCACGAGGCCTTGGGTCATCAAGAGCGCACGAAGCACGGCGTTTCCGACGGCGGCGACCATCTGGGTGGTCAGCCCGCCCGAGGCGTCGTGAGGAAGCAGGGGCAGCGCCTGCTTGAGTGAGGTGCCCTCGACCCACTCCATGAGGATGAGCGGGTCATCCTCGCACGATCCGTAGCCATAGACGCGCAGAAATCCGCGCAGGTGCGAGACGGTACACAGATGACGGTACTCCTCGAACAGCGCAGCGGTGTTGGCCAGGTGCGCTGCCGATTGCTCGGCGGAGCGGTCGGGGGCTTGGCCGGAAAGGATGGCGTTGTCCTTGAGTAGCTTGACGGCAAAGACCTCGCCGCTTGTGTTGGTCGCGCGAAGCACGTGCCCGATGTTGCCGTTGTTGCGGTGGGCCGTCTGGAGAATAAGTGTCATAAACCGGCGTTTGGCGTCGTCCTCGGCGCTGGGATCGACCGCCACGGCGGTGTCGAACGTATCGAGACGGATGAGTTTGTCGCCATAGGCGCTATCGGTAGTATCCATGGCGTTCCTTTGTCTGGCATGGGTTGCCGCACGTATACGCGAGCAGTGCGGATATCGGTAAAGTACCATGATAGCCGCACTGCCCACGTATACCGCTGAGCATTGTCGTTTACGACGCAGAAGGTAGAAGACGGAAGACGGACGGCGACCGTCTTCCGATCGCCGTCCGTGCTAGTCAACAATGACAAGGAATGTCGTGTAGAGACCCAGATGGAGCCTGTCGCTGTTGGCGATTTCTACGGGGGGATAGACTTTGCCGGGCTTGCGTTGGTCGCGCGGCGGCTCAATCACAATATCGCCGTCGCCCGCGCCCGATTCGAGCACTGTGCCGTTGGTCGATCCAAGGCCCTGGGCGTACCAGTGCTCACCCTCGAGCCAAATGCGAAGATGCTCGCGCGAGGCGTCGGCGCCTACATCGGTGATGCTGGGCGAGGTTTTGGGCAAAGAACCAATCACGGTGCCGCGCGGATCGCGTGTGAGGGGATGGATTTGCATGTCGGCGCAGTTGTCGGCATGGGTTCTGAGCAGACCGAGGTTAGGGGCGACGGTGCGTGGCTGCCCCAGGCTGCTCATAAAGCCACGTCCTACGGTAGTTTCGGTGGTGCCAAAGTGCCCGCCTGTCTTGCTGTCGCAAAAGCGCTCGACGGTGGCCACGCCCTGAATGGGATCGGCGAGCGCCCCCGTTGCCACAAAGAGCATCAAGAAGAGCGTGCTTTTTTCGCGCACGGCATTGCCGTCAAAGTTGTCGATGCGATTGAGGGCATTTGCATATAGGCGGCTGTCCAGCTTGTAGCTGGCGAGAGCCGACATCATTTCGTTGGCGGCCGGACCGCGATAGTGCTCGGCGATTGCCTGATAGGCGGACTCGCCGCCGCCGAGCTTGCTGCAGATTGCCGCGGAAAGGTTGAGCGTGGTGACGGTAAAGTCGCTGTAGATGGCGGGCGCGCATTGGTCAGGCTTGCGATGGACGATGTAACGGGTGAGATACGAGCGGTTGGAAGAGCATTTCTCGAGCAGGGTACTGCCGAGATAAGAGTTTCCATTGATGAGCATTCGGGCGATCTCGAGATGTTTAAGACCGCCGAACGAGCGAATATCGTTATAGAGGACCGAGCAAGGCGTCTCTGCTGCCACGGATACCTCCTTTGATTGCTTCCTAGCCAATATGGCGATAGGAATTAATGGCCCCCGGTGGGCGACGTATTAAATGGCTGCGCAATATATAGCGTAACCAAAGCAACATTATAGGCCACATGTTCGAAATTGCAGGAAGACCGAGAGATTTGGTTTGGACTGAACGGAAATCCCCCTCTGTCTTGTTCTGTAACATTTGGACCCGGTTTTGCCCTGCATCTGTTACAGATTGAGATAATCGGCCGGGCCCACCTCGTCCGCCTCGTCATCTGTGGTTTACGTGGGGGAATGCGAAGCACGGGTATACTAACCGGCGGCGAATCTGCTCCATCGCTTAGAGCTGCTGCGTCTGGACGGCGCGTGATAGGGCTGCCAAAGCGATCGCCAGCGTGCTGAGCAACGTCCTCTCTGTGCGCACTCGTTTTTGTATGTATTAGCGCACTACCAAGCACGCCTGCGCGGCCGCATGCCGCGCCCATTGCGCGTGCAGATAAGGAACAACAACATATGCGTAATTCTGTATCCGACGTCACCGACGCCGAGATCCTGGACGAGGCCCGCGAGGCCATGACCCAGGCTGCCTTCGATGCCGCCGATGAGGCCAATGCCGCCCAGACCGTCGAGTCCGCCACCGAGAGCCTGCCCGCCTTTGACGAGCTGGGGCTTTCGGACGAGATACTCCGTGCTATCGAGAACCTGGGCTATACGGCGCCCACGCCCGTTCAGGCCGGCTCCATCCCCGTGGTGCTCGAGGGCCGCGACCTGCTTGCCGCCGCCCAGACCGGCACCGGCAAGACGGCCGCCTTTTTGCTGCCGACCATGAACAATCTGGAGCACATCGCTCCGCCCAAGCCCGTGCGCGAGCGCGGCGGCCGCAACCGTCGCCGCGGTGCTAAAAAGCCCGAGGGCAACGGCCGTGGCCCCGTGATGCTCGTCATCACCCCCACGCGCGAGCTTGCCCAGCAAATCGACGAGGTCGCGAGCAAGATCGCCGACGTCACCGGCCATGTCGCCGTGACCGTCGTGGGCGGCGTGAGCTACAAGCCGCAGACCGCTGCCCTCAAGTACGGCTGCGACATCTTGGTCGCAACGCCGGGCCGTCTGGTCGATCTGATCGAGCAGGGTGCCTGCCACCTGGACGAGGTTAAGGTCCTGGTGCTCGACGAGGCCGACCGCATGCTCGACATGGGCTTTTTGCCCGCTGTTCGCCGCATTGTGCGCGAGACACCGGCCGAGCGTCAGACGCTGCTGTTCTCGGCGACCCTCGACGAGGAGGCCGTGGGTGAGATCACCGACCTGGTGAGCGACCCGGCTCGCGTGGAGATCGCACCGGCCACGTCGACCGCCGACACCGTCGATCAGTTTGTGTTCCCGGTGTCCATCGAGGCCAAGAACAACCTGCTGCCCGAGTTCCTCAAGAAGGAGGGTCCGGAGCGCACCATTGTCTTTATGCGCACCAAGCATCGCGCCGACAGCTGCTGCCGTCGTCTGGAGCGTAAGGGCATCAAGGCCGCCGCGATTCACGGCAACCGCAGCCAGGCCCAGCGCGAGCGCGCGCTTTCTGCCTTCCGCGACGGCACCGTCGACGTGCTGGTGGCAACCGATGTTCTCGCCCGCGGCATCGACATTAGCGACGTGCGCTACGTCGTGAACTTTGACGTGCCGGCCGAGCCAACCGACTACATCCACCGCATCGGCCGCACGGGCCGCGCCGGCGAGCTGGGCTGGGCCATCACGTTTGTGACCGAGCAGGATGTCGACGAGTTTTACGAGATCGAGAAGCTCATGGACAAGACCGCCGACATCTACGAGGCCGGCGACCTGCATGTGGGTCCCAATCCGCCCGCGGTTGATCCCGAGCGCGACCCTGCGGCCTTTAAGGTGAAGAAGAAGACCAAGCGCGGCAAGTCAAAGAGTAAGAAGAAGCTTGAGCAGGCGCGTCGCGACGGCAAGCGCAACGGCGACGATTACGGCGATGTGGCCGGTCGTTCCAACCGCGGTCGCGACGAGCGTCGTGGCGACGGCGAGCGCCCGAGCCGTCCCAAGCGCGGCGGCAAGACCCGCGTGCGCGAGGGCGTTCAGGCTCGCGTGGACGAGGCTGTTGAGAGCGTTGCTCGCGAGGTGGCTGCCGAGGAGCGCGCTGGTGCTGTTGAGCAGGGCCCGCGCGGCAACCGTGCCGAGCGCCGTGCCAAGCAGTTCCAGGGCGAGGCACATCGCCGTCGCCGCGAGGACGAGGACCGCGGCGGTCGTCGCCGTGTCGAGCGCGAGGACGAGGGCCGCGGTTCGCGCGGTGGCAAGCGCGGTGCGGGCGACCGCCGTCGTTCCGGTCGTGATGACGAGCGCGGTGGCCGTGATGAGCGTCGCGGCGTCGAGGGCCGCGGTGAGCGAGGTGCCCGTGGCGGTGAGTCCCGTGGCGGCAAGCGCTTTGAAGAGCGCGGTAGCCGCGGCGGCGAGCGTCGCGAGGGTGCTCGCGGCAATGGCGGCCGCGGCGGCGCTGGTCGTTCTAACGAGTCGCGCGATCGTCGTGACCCGCGTGCCAGCCGCGATCGTCGCGATGACTGGCGCAACTACGACGATACCCGCGAAGAGCGTCGCGGCGGCTATCGTGGTGGTCGTGGCGGTAACCAGGGTGGCTCCCGTGGCGGCCGCGCCGGCGGTCGCGATAACCGTGGTAGCTATGGCAACAGCCGTGGCGGCAAGCGCGGCGGCAGCTCCCGTCGTCCCGGCGACGGCGGCGGCAAGCGCAAATAACATACGCGTCGTACGCTAGAGCGAGGCGAACTAAGGGCCCCGAGCAGACTATGCTCGGGGCCCTTTTGCTTATCGTAACCACCGCTAGTCCAAATTTGATTGCCTCGGGAATGCACGAGAGCAAGGAGTGTTCCTGGGTGCCGGCAGAAAAGGAACGTCCCTAAGTGCCGCATTGTGGGTAACACGTTTATCAAATATGGCATTTATCTGCGGTAATGTTCTTTTTCACCGCTGAGGGTCGCATTTTATACCGCCTGCCGAACCGTATTGTTGCCAAACAACTTTTTAGGTCAGTGTTGTGCGTGTAGCAACTTCGCCCGGCCTCGCCTCCGGGCTGCCATGTGAGAGGGGATCTTATGGCTCGACTGCATGTAATGGAACGCAGCCACGCTCAGGCCGTCATGGACGACCTGCACGATGCGCTCGGACGTCGTCTGGCGGTGAGTTCGCTTGCCCCGTGTCCCGTTGAGTTTACGGCAGCGCTCGTCAGCCTGTGCTCCACCCAGAGCTGCGGCAAGTGCACACCCTGCCGCGTGGGCCTGAGCGCGCTGAGCGACCTGCTCGCCGATGTGCTCGAAGGACGCGCCGATGAGTCCACGCTCAACCTAATTGAGCGCACGGCCCGCACCATCTACCTTTCGAGCGACTGCGCTATCGGCTACGAAGCTGGCGCCATGGCACTCACGGCCATTCGCGGCTTCCGCGACGATTTTGAGCACCACATCCGCGAGCACTCCTGCGGCTTTGACCGCGAGGCCCGCGTCCCGTGCGTCTCGGGCTGCCCGGCGCACGTCGACATTCCCGGGTACATCTCGCTCGTCGAGGCCGGCCGCTATGCCGACGCCGTCAAGGTCATCCGCAAGAACAATCCGCTACCACTCGTCTGCGGCCTGGTGTGCGAGCATCCCTGCGAGATGCACTGCCGCCGCGGCATGGTCGACGACCCCATGAACATCCTCGCCCTTAAGCGTTTTGCCGTTGAGCACAGTGACCTCAACGACCACAAGCCCCATGTAGTGGACGACACCGGCAAGCGCGTCGCCGTGATCGGCGGCGGCCCGGCCGGCCTTTCCTGTGCCTACTACCTGGCCGTGATGGGCCACAAGGTGACCATCTTTGAGCAGCGTCATCACCTGGGCGGCATGCTGCGCTACGGCATCCCCAGCTATCGTCTGCCGCGCGAGCGCCTACAGGCCGAGATCGACTGGATCTTGAGCGCCGGTATCGACGTGGAGCTCGACCACTCCGTGAACGGCGAGGAGCTCGCTCGCCTGCGCGACGAGTTCGATGCCGTCTACCTGGCCATCGGTGCCCACAGCGACAAGAAGCTCGGTCTTCCGGGCGAAGAGGCGCCCGGCGTGGAGTCGGCCGTCAAGATGCTGCGCGCCATCGGTGACGACGAGCTGCCCGACCTGAGCGGACAGCGCGTGTGCGTCATAGGCGGCGGCAACGTGGCCATGGATGTGGCGCGCTCTGCCGTGCGCTGCGGAGCCGAAAAGGTGAGCATCGTCTACCGCCGCCGCATCTGCGATATGACAGCCCAGGACGCCGAGATCGCCGGTGCCCAGGCCGAGGGCTGCGAGGTTCTGGAGCTTACGGCCCCGCTCGCCATCGAGACGGGCGAGGACGGTCGCGTGAGCGGCCTGCGCGTGCAGCCGCAGATTATCGGCGAGCCCCGCCGCGGGCGCCCGGCCCCGCGTGCCGCCGTCACGCCCGAGCAGGTCATTCCCTGTGAGCGCGTGTTCGTGGCCATTGGTCAGGACATTGACTCCAAGCCGTTTGAGGACATGGGCATCGCCTGCAAGTGGGGCCGCATCGTCACCGATTCGGACGGCGCCGTGCCCAACTTTAATGGCCTCTTTAGCGGCGGCGACTGCCAGACCGGCCCCGCCACTGTCATCCGTGCCATCAACGCCGGCCGCGTGGCTTCGGCAAATATCGACCGCTACCTGGGCTTCGACCACAAGATTAAGCTCGACGTGGAGCTGCCGACCGTTCAGTTTAAGGGCAAGCACGAGTGCGGCCGCTGCGAGCTGGGCGAGCGCGAGGCCGGCGAGCGCATTCACGATTGGAATCTGGTCGAACAGGGCCTTACCGAGGAAGAGGCACGCCAAGAGGCGAGTCGCTGCCTGCGTTGCGACCACTTTGGCTTTGGCGCGTTCCGCGGAGGGAGGAACCTGGAATGGTAGAGCTCAACAAAACCACCGCCGGCGACAACAGCGAAAACGGAGCGCACAACATGGTCAGGCTCATTATCGATAACTGCGAAGTCGTGGTGCCCGAGCACACCACGATCCTGGATGCGGCCAAGTCCGTCGGCATTCAGATTCCCACCCTGTGCTACCTGCGCGATCTAAACGAGATCGGCGGCTGCCGCGTGTGCGTGGTCGAGGTTGAGGGCTGCGACCAGCTGGTTGCCGCCTGCAACAACTACGTGCTCGACGGCATGGTGGTCCACACCAACAGCCCCAAGGCCCGCGAGGCCCGTCGCACCAACGTGCAGCTGCTGCTGTCCCAGCACGACTCGCAGTGCACGAGCTGCGTGCGCAGCGGTAACTGCAACCTGCAGACCATCGCCAACGACCTGGGCATTTTCTATCTGCCGTATCAAAGGCATTTGGCGGGTGAGGGCTGGGATTTCGATTTCCCTATCATCCGCGAAAACGACAAGTGCATTAAATGCATGCGCTGCATCAAGGTGTGCGAGAGCGTGCAGGGCCTAGGGATCTGGGACCTGACCAACCGCGCCACGCATACCGCCGTGGGTACCCGCGGGCGCGCGCCGATCGGCAAGACCGATTGCGTCGCGTGCGGCCAGTGCATTACGCATTGTCCGACGGGCGCACTGCGCGAGCGCGACGATACCGAGACCGTGTTTGACGCGCTCGCTAATCCCGACAAGATCGTGCTGGTGCAGATCGCGCCTGCCGTGCGCAGCGCCTGGGGCGAGGAACTCGGCATTCCGCGCGAGGAGGCCACGGTTGAGCGCCTGGCTTGCGCGCTGCGCCGCGTTGGCTTTGAGTACGTGTTCGACACCGATTTCTCGGCCGACCTCACCATCATGGAGGAGGGCTCCGAGCTGCTCGAGCGCTTGGGCGCCGCCGCCAAGGGCGAGGGTGACAGCCGCGGCTGGCCCATGTTTACGAGCTGCTGCCCGGGCTGGGTGCGCTTTGTGAAGGCGCGTTGTCCGGAGTTTGTCGACAGCCTGTCCACGTCCAAGTCGCCGCAGCAGATGTTCGGCGCTATCGCCAAGACCTACTACGCCAAGGTGCTGGGCGTGGAGCCTGAGCGCCTGTTCGTGGTGTCCGTTATGCCGTGCACGGCCAAAAAGGCAGAGTGTGCACTGCCGAGCATGTTGGGCGAGGGCGGTGCGCCCGACGTGGACGTTGCGCTGACGGTGCGCGAGATGGTGCGCATGATCCGCGCGAGCCACGTGAGCGTGGACACGTTGGTCGGGGAGCCGCTCGATACGCCGCTGGGCTTTGGCACGGGCGCGGGCGTGATCTTTGGCGCCACGGGCGGCGTGATGGAGGCCGCCGTGCGCTCGGCCTACTACCTGGTGACGGGCAAGAACCCGGATGCCGATTTCTTTACCGACGTGCGCGGACTCGACGGCTGGAAGGAAGCCGTCGCCGATATCGATGGCACCAAGGTGCGCGTCGCCGTGGCACACGGGCTGGGCAACGCCGCCCGCCTACTCGACGCGATTCGCGACGGCCGTGTGGGCTATGACTTCGTCGAGGTTATGGCATGCCCGGGCGGCTGCGTCGGTGGCGGCGGTCAGCCCATCCACGACGGCTGCGAGCTGGCAGCCGAGCGCGGCCAGGTGCTCTGGGGTCTCGATGCGAACGCCGAGATTCGCTTCTCGCACGAGAATCCCGATGTTCAGGCGTGCTATAGCGAGTTCTTGGGTGCGCCGCTCTCGCCGCTGGCCGAGGAATTGCTGCATACCGACCATCACGCATGGACGATGCCTAACGAGGGGACATGCTAGCGATGCGCGCGTTTGATTTCGAAATGTCGCGCCGGGGGTTTGCCTCGGCGCTCGCCGCGGGCGCCCTGTCACTTGCGCTCGCGGGCTGTGGCGGCGGGGCTGCCGGTGCCGGGTCCGCCGCGGGCTCGGCTGCCACGGACGGCGCCGGTGCTGCCGCAGAGCCGGTCGAGGTGCACGTCGCCTCGCTCAAGGGGCCGACCTCGATTGGCCTGGTGCAGTTTATGGACCAGGCTGCCGATGGCGAGACGGACAATGAGTTCGACTTTGCGATCAACACTGCCGCCGACGAGATTGTGCCCAAGGTCATTCAGGGCGATATCGATATCGCCCTGGTGCCCGCCAACGTGGCGAGCGTGCTCTACAACAAGACCGAGGGCGCGGTGCAGGTCATCGACATCAACACGCTGGGTGTGCTGAACGTTGTGACGGGCGACGCGAATGTGGTCTCGTTTGGCGATCTGGCGGGTCGCACCGTCTACATGACGGGCAAGGGCACCACGCCAGAGTACGTCATGAACTTCCTGCTGGAGCGCGCGGGCCTGACCGGCCAGGTGACGCTCGAGTTTAAGAGCGAGCCCACCGAGGTGCTGTCGGCCCTGCTTGCCGATCCGTCTGCCGTGGGCGTGCTGCCGGAGCCGTTCAAGACCGCTGCCATCGCCAAGAGCGAAGGCAAGCTGTCAGCGCCGGTAAGTCTGACCGATGTGTGGGATGAGCTGGCGGGTGACACGGGTTCGCGCCTGCTGACGGGCGTGACCGTGGTGCGCCGCGCGTTTGCCGAGGAACATCCCGAGGCTGTGGCGGAGTTCTTGAGCTGCCATGCGGCGAGCGTTAAGGCCGTCAATGCGGCGCCGGCAGACTGGGCGCAGGCCGTGGTCAATGCGGGCATTGTGGATAACGCCACGATTGCCGAAAAAGCGATTCCTGGGTGCATGCTTGTCTGCCAGACCGGGAAGGATATGAAGGCGGCGCTCGGTGGGTACCTACAGGTGCTGGCCGATGCGGACGCGAGTGCCGTGGGCGGCAAGCTCCCGGCCGATGATTTCTACTACATGGAGTAGCCCGTGCGTGCGTTTGCTCGACAAATTACAGAGCGTATAAAGGCGGTGACGGCAGCAGGTGCCGTTGCCGCCTTTTGGCTTGCCGCGTGGATGCTGGTGGCGGGTCTTGTGGCGCAGCCGTTGATTTTGCCGGGGCCGGGTGCTGTTGTGGTGGCGTTGCTGCGGCTGGTATGCGATGCCGGCACGTGGGCGATTCTGGTGGGCTCAGGCGCGCGAATCTTGGGCGGGCTGGCGCTTGCCGCGATGTGCGGCGGCGTGCTGGCGGGAGTCTCGGTGCGGTCGCGGACGTTTGCCCGCCTGGTGGCGCCGACGCTTTCGTTTGTTAAGGCGACGCCGGTCGCCTGCGTGGTGGTCCTGCTGCTCATTTGGCTGGGGTCGGCGCGCGTAAGCATTGCGGCGGTCTTTTTGATGGCGCTGCCGGGAGTGTATTTTTCGCTGGTCGAGGGCTTGGCACAAGTGGATAAGCCGCTGGAGCAGATGTTTCGCCTGCATGGCGTGCGGGGCTGGCGACTGTTTTGTGCCCACACCTGGCGCGAAGTCCTGCCGTTTGTGCTTTCGTGCGCCCGCGCCGTGATTGGCATGAGCTGGAAGGCCGGCGTGGCGGCGGAGCTGATCGGCATGGCGGTGGGCACCGTGGGTGAGCGCATCTATCAGGCGAAGCTTTTGATTGAGACGACTGATCTGCTGGCTTGGACCGTGCTGGTCGTTGCCGCCTCGTGGGCTTGTGAGCGCGTGCTGGTGTGGCTGCTGCGGGTTTCGGGATCCGTGGCGTGGCGCGTGGCCGTGCGGGCGCATGGGCATGGATTGCGCGGGCGTGCGGGGGCTGCGAGCGATAGCGCTGCGGCGGAGCTTGCACTTGCCGTGGGCGATCGCGCGCCCTGGGCGCCGGCGCTGGATGGTCTGGTGCTCAACGTGCCCGCGGGTGGGCGTATCTGTGTGATGGGCGCTTCGGGCATGGGCAAGTCGACGCTGCTTTCGTTGGCAGCGGGGGAGTGCGCGCCGTGCTCCATGGTGTTTCAGGATGTGCACCTGGTAGAGGGCGCCTCGGCTTTGGATAACGTGCTGGTGTGCGCCGACGCGCGCGTGGACGCCTCGAGTGCCGCGGCCCTGTTGCGCCTGCTGGTGCCGGGGGTCGATGTGCATGCTCGTGTGGCCGAGCTCTCGGGCGGGCAGCGCCGTCGCGTCGAGATTGCCCGAGCCCTGCTGTGTCCGGGCGGCGCAGTGATTCTGGACGAGCCCTTTACCGGCCTAGATACCGCTGCGCGCGACGCATGCGCCGAGGTTGTGCTCGACTTGCTCGACGGCCGCATGCTGTTGCTTGCTACGCACGATGCCGTCGACGCTCAGGCCCTCAATATCTCGGACATCATCACGCTCTAAATACTTACTCAGCAACAAAATGATCCGTTTTTTCTCCGTCCCCATAGGGTTTGGTATGGTATTCTATCTGCGGGGTAATACTTAGGTTTACCAAGTAATACCAACGCAGTAGAAACAAACTCCAGATGCGGGCCAATCGGGTTGCCTTCACAGCCCGTCGCCCAGCCGCGTGGCCCGCATCTATCCGCACCACCGTCGTTTCAAAAAGGAAGCGCCATGGCAGAACACATGACCCCGGTTGTCGCGAAGGTCTTGCCCGAGGAAAAGGCGGCCTTCGCGGCGGCAACCCAACTCGTAGGCACCACGCCGTCCAACGCCATCCGCATGTTCATCGCCGCCTTCAATCGCTGCGGCACCTTTCCGTTCGACATTTCGCCCAGCGGGGCCTTTGGCAAAGGCTGTCCCCAACAGCTAGTCGTTGAAGAACGTCCCCAATGACTAGTCGTCGGGAGGAGGTCGGCATGCTCAATGCGCTGGTTTGGGCGCTTGCCTGTTTTGGCGTCGTCGCTGCCGATATTGTCCTGAGCATGGTTTTGTTCTCCGTGCTGGACATCGTGTCGGCGCTGACGGGTTTCCCGATCGACAACCTCGATATTCAATGGTTTCAAGCCGTCGCTCAGACGGCGTCGTTTTTGATGGCGCTGCTATGGTGGCGTTATTTGTGGCCGCGGTCGTTTATCGCGCGCTGGCAAGGTGAGCGTCCGCTTGGCGGGGGAGTGCGTAGCGCGTGGAAGCGCATTGCCTGCGTTATCGTGATTGGCCTGGCCCTGCAGGTGGTCGTTGGCTACGTGACCGACGCCGTGCTGTCGCTGTTGCCCGATGCCGCGGCCGACTACAGCGAGCTTGTTGAGGAAACAGGTATGGGCGACACCAGCTATCTCGCCGTCCTGACTACGGTGCTCGGCGCCCCATTTTGTGAGGAGCTGCTGGTGCGCGGCATTATTTTTGAGTTTTCGCTTCGAGCGTTTAATCCGCAGTGCCGCCCACTTTGGAAGCGCCGGCGTCGTGCGAGCGCGCAGGACGGCGCCATGGTGCCCTGGGCGGCCCCAAGCACGTGGGGTATCGCTGCGGCGATTGTGCTGCAGGCGGCAATCTTCGGTTTTATGCACATGAACTGGGTGCAGGGCTGCTATGCGGGCGCTGCCGGCCTCATTTTTGGCTGGGTGCTCGTGACGACCGGAAAGCTCCGCTACACGATCCTGTTGCACTTTGCCTTTAATGCCGGCTCGTACCTCATGACGTTGCTCTGGTTTGTGAACACGCCGTTCGACGTGGCAATTACGGTTGCTATCGCCGGTGCCATCCTCGTTGAGGCAATGCGCTCGCTGCGCCACGCGTGTGGGATGGACGCAGCGAGCGCACCACTGCCCTAGTTGCGACGTCCGCCTCCGTTGGCGCCCTGCCGTCCCTGGGCCGCGCGATTGCGCCCTGCGGTGTTTTGCGCACGCGACATGCCGCCGTGGCCCTTGCTGCCTTTGGGTCCCTTGCCAGCGCCACCGTGGGCCTTGCCGCCCTTCTTGCCGGTCCCATGTCCGCCGCCAGCAGACGTCTCGCCCGGGCGCGGCGGTACGGGACGGATCAGGCAATGCTTGGTGTAGCCAATCAGGTCACGACGCCCGGCCTTCTCCAGCGCCTCGCGCACGAGCTTGTAGTTCTCGGGTTTGCGATACTGAATCAGCGCGCGCTGCATGGCCTTTTCGTGCGGGTCGCGCGCCACGTAGATCGGCTCCATGGTGCGCGGGTCCACGCCGGTGTAGTACATGCAGGTCGACATGGTGGACGGGGTGGGGTAGAAGTCCTGCACCTGCTCGGGCATGTAGCCCATGTCGCGCACGGCCTCGGCAAGGTCCACGGCTTCCTTCATGGTCGAGCCGGGGTGGCTCGAAATCAGATACGGCACAACGTACTGCTTGAGTCCGTATTCGCGGTTCAAGCGCTCAAATTTGCGGCAGAACGCATCGTAGACGGCGCGGCTCGGCTTGCCCATCACGGAGAGCACCGCGTCGCTCACGTGCTCGGGCGCTACGCGCAGTTGGCCCGAGACGTGATGCTCCAGCAGCTCGCGCAAAAACTCGTCCGAGGCGTCGGCCATGGTGTAGTCAAAGCGGATGCCGCTGCGGACGAAGACCTTTTTGACGCCCGGCAGCTGGCGCAGGTCGCGCAGCAGCTGCGTGTAGCCGCTTTCGTCGACCACCATGTTCTTGCACACACTCGGCCACAGGCAGCGCTTGTTCTTGCACACGCCGTGCTTGAGCTGCTTGTCGCAGGCCGGGCGGCTAAAGTTGGCCGTCGGTCCGCCCACGTCGTTGATGTAGCCCTTAAACTCGGGGTCGTGTGTGAGCAGCTCGGCCTCGCGCATGATCGAGTCGTGACTGCGCATCTGCAGCACGCGACCCTGGTGGAAGGTGAGCGCGCAAAACGAGCACTCGCCAAAACAGCCGCGGTTGGAGCTAATGGAAAACTTGATCTCGGCAAAGGCCGGCACGCCGCCCGCCGCGTCGTAGTCGGGATGCCAATCGCGCGCGTAGGGGAGTTCGGCTACCTCGTCCATCTCGTCGGTCGTCAACGTCGCCGACGGCGGGTTCTGCACCACATATACGCTGTTGGGGTAGGGCTCTACCAGGCGGTGTCCGGTGATGGGGTCCATGTTTTGCTGCTGAACGTTAAAGCTGCGCGCGTAGTTGAGCTTATCGGCGGCAAGGTCGTCCCAGCTGGGCAGCAGGTCGTAGTCGTAGACCTCGTCGAGCGAGCTGGTGCGGTAAACGGTGCCGCTGATATAGGTGATCTGGTCGACGGGCAGTCCCGCGTCGAGCGCGTCGGCGATCTCGACGATCGCGTGCTCGCCCATGCCGTAGATGAGGATGTCGGCGCCCGAGTCGAGCAGTACCGAGCGCTTGAGCTTGTCCTGCCAGTAGTCGTAGTGGGCCAGGCGGCGCAGGCTTGCCTCGATGCCGCCGATGATGATGGGAGCGTCCTTAAACGTCTGGCGGATGAGGTTACCGTAGACCGTGACGGCTCGGTTGGGACGGTGCCCCTCCTCGCCACCGGGGGTATAGGCGTCGGTGTGGCGGCGGTGCTTGGTCACCGAATAGTGGTTGACCATGGAGTCCATGTTGCCGGCGCTGACGAGAAAGCCCAGGCGCGGCTCGCCGAGCACCGTGATGCTGGCGGGGTCGGTCCAGTCGGGCTGGCAGATAATGCCCACCTTGTAGCCGTGCGCGTCGAGGACGCGGCTGACGATGGCCATGCCAAAGCTGGGATGGTCCACGTAGGCGTCGCCGCAGATGTAGACAAAGTCGCACTGGTCCCAGCCACGCGCGTCCATGTCGGCGCGGCTGACGGGGAGGAACTTGTCGCGGCCCGGACGCCAGGGGCGGACGGGCGCAGCCGGGGTATGCGCGGGGCGCGAGCCCTGCGTCTTACCGCCGCGCTTTTGCTGCTGGCCGCGCTGGGCATGCTTGCCGTGCTGGTTGTGCTGAGCGTCCTGGGGCTTTTGTGCCACGATTCCTCCCGTTGTTAGTATGCTGCACGTAATTGTAACCAGTCTTTTTGGGACGGCGCTAAAAAGACTGGTGGAGTACACGAGGCTTCGGGTGTCGGCGCCGCGCCCGCCGTTTGTTTCCAGACTGTGTATCCGCGCGTTGGAGAACCCGTCTCGCGCGCACGTCATGTTGTCAATGGGTTACAGTATGAACGGCGGCTATGTCTCCGCCAACGCACGAGAGAGTCGTCAACAAGGAGGATGCACGACGATGCAGCGTGCCAAACAGATATCGGAGTCTATTGAGCTGGGCATTATCTTGGCGCTCGCCGGTGGCTTTATGGACGTGTATTCGTACATTGGGCGCGACCATGTTTTCGCCAACGCGCAGACGGGCAACATCTTGCTGGTGGGCGTGAGCATCTCGGAGGGCAACTGGGCGCTTGCGGGGCGCTACTTCTTCCCTGTGGTGTCGTTTGCCGTGGGCATTATGCTTGCCGACCTGGTACACGAACGGTTTGGCAGCGTGATTCACTGGCGTCAGGTGACGGTGTTCTTTGAAGCCGTTATCTTGCTGGACGTGAGCTTTATTCCCGGTGGCGGTTACAACCTGCTCGCCAACTGCCTCACCTCGTTTGCCTGCGGCATGCAAGTCGAGAGCTTCCGCAAGATTCATGGACACGGCATCGCCACGACTATGTGCATCGGCAACTTGCGCAACGCGCTGCAAAACGTGGACGATTACATCATCACCCACAGGCGCGGCTTTTTGGAAAACGGCCTGCTGTACTTTGGCGTGATCTTTACCTTTGTGTTTGGCGCCGTGTTGGGCAACTGGTGTATTGAGCGCATGGGCCTGCACGCCATCGTCGTGGCGAGCTTGCTGCTGTTTGTCGCGTTTGCCATCATGTTCATCGACCGCGAGCGCGATTTGCGCTCTCGCTGGAAGCGCGCCTGCGAAGATTGGAAAGACGCCTGCCAAAAATAGCGGCAAGATGTGACAAGGGGGCAGTCCCCTTGTCAGATAGATCGATAATGGGGAGGGGACGGCCATCTTGGCCGCCCCTTTTTGGAGTCTTAAGCGCTAAGGTGCATGTTTGTAATGACAAGATTTGACGTCAGCAAAGCGTGCTGCTTGAGGCTATAGAATAAAATGTCATCTTTCTAGCTATAATTATTAGTTGAGGGGATGGACATATGCCAGAGCTTTTTATTCAAAATAAGACGACAGTAATCAAGTTGATGGCGCTCTGCATTTTATCTGCCCTGGTGGAGCTGTCTGTTGTTAAAGCTGAATCGTTGATAATAGACTATGGCCTGCTTCGCTCTAATTATCGTAACGTTTTATACATTGGGTTAGGCCTGCTAGTATTGCTCTCAGTTGAGCTGGTGACAAACCTGTTCAGATCAAAATATGCGGAGCAATTGGCTTCCGATGGTGCTAACTGCTTCTATAGATTGCTTGCCCGCCATGCTTTAGAGCGGCCCTTAGTTTTAGCAAAAGACAGTGACTACCTGTTATCGCGCATTGAAGAGGCTGGGAACCTACAGCCGATGATTGGGATATTTACAACTGCGTTTCTTCCGTGCCTAGTGACGGGTTTGGTATCGTTTGTGGCGCTATCTAATATCTCTTTGTTGCTTTTGATTCCTGTTTGTGTTTCGGCATTGTTTATTTCGCTTCTGTATCCGTTCGCTCTTAGTAAGCTATCGACTAAGAGCGAAAAGGCATTGGAGGCCCAGGCGAGGGGTTCTGCTTATTTAGCCCAACTAATAAATTGTCGACTTTACATTCGTATTTCTCGTTCAATTAACTTGGAATTACTTCACTATAAAAAGATGCTTAAAGACTGCAGGAACTCTCGAGTTGAGGAGAGCGTCTTTGCGAGATTGGCAACTGAAATAGTTGACGCTGGCAACATCATTACTGGCTTGCTTTCAGTTCTGCTGCTTATTTTCCTTGTGTTAAAGCGCGGGCTTACGGTCGGGATTGCAGTGCAGAGTTATCAACTTGTACTTCTATGCTATTCTCCTTTTCCTCTTGTTCTGAATTGTTGGGCTCAGCTTCAGCCGTCGTTTAGATCGTTGCACCGTGTCTTGGAATTACGTCGTCTTTTGGAAGCTGAAAAACCTAATTTGATATGCTTCGATCACGCTGATCGAATTAGTTGGAAAGGAATCAGTCTCTCGTTTTCGTCGAACGAAACTAATGAGAGGATAACAATTCCAGATTGCACCATACAGGCACCTTGTCTGGTTTTAGTAAGCGGCCCTAATGCATGTGGTAAATCTTCATTTCTGGAAGTATTGAATGGATTATTGTCTCCAGTTGCTGGCAGACTGTGTGTTAATGAGTCTACTGTCATTTTCGATGGTTCGACTTTAATCCAGCTGCCCTGCGCAACTATGCCGCAAAGACATTTGATAATGGGGGGAACTTTCAGGAAGGCTCTTTACTATGGTCTTGTAGATAGATATTGACTCTGAAAAACTCATCTATCTTTTGAGGGGTTTTAGCCTCGATAAATTATTTGAATCAAATCCCATCATTGGAGCTAGGGGACACAATTTGTCTGGCGGAGAACTGGCTTCTCTATTACTTTGTAGGGCCTTTCTGAGCAGTTATTCTATTGTTATTTTGGATGAGCCTTGCAACAATTTAGATAATGCTTCGATATCCTTTTTGAAGGCGGTGGTTGCACAGGAGATGAAAGAGCGAATCGTCATCATTGCGGATCATGGACATGGTTTCGAACAATTTGCAGACTATGTAATACAGTTTCAGGAGCCAGAAAAAACTATCTAGCTCCTGAACGTTGCTACGAACCGCTTTTTGCGATTTATTCGAGATGCTCTTCAATCCGAGCCCTCAGAAGGGCAATGGCTGTGGGTATTCCAATTGCGGCGGCTAATTCGGCTTTATCCAAAACCTGTATGCTAAAGCACGATCGTTTAGCACATTGAAGGACGATAACTGAAGATAGCTTCACTTCCCGTTGGCTGAATATATCGTAATCTCCAAATAGGAAGTTACCTTTTATTGAGTAATTCGGTATGTTCGTTACGCACTTCATCTCAAGTCTGTTTAGGCCATAATCAAACACCGCAACTTCCTTGTGTTCGATGATGAGCGCAACCCTGGGCATGTTGCTAAAACCACCGTCGACGACAGTGAAGAGTTTTTCATTTGCATCGTCATAAACGGTATATTTTAGACTCAATAGCTGTCCTAGTGGACCCGTGAACCCATGTCTTTTGATATTGAGGTTGTCTCCAGCTGGGTTGATGAGAACTAGATCATGCGGGTAAGGGTTACCCTCAATTGAGATTCGATATTCGTTTGTAGCCGTCTTGCTCGATTTAGGACCAGTAGCCACCACGCGTCATCGCCTCGATCGAATTGGAACCGACTTCTGCTTCGTGCGGAGAATTGCGCAGTATGTTGCAGTACATGCAGCTGCAATAACCGCATGGGCAATTTCTAATAAAATGAATGGCGCTATTTACTGCATGCATGTTAAATGGACGAACACTTCTCATGATTTGCCTCCCATTGTTCAATTGTTTCTGCCTGTTCTATTACCTTCTTCACCTCCTCAACACTGTTGAACCCTAGGTTTTCAATCGACGAGTACTCAACGTAAACAGAAAACCTGCTTTCAAGATAAATTAGCAGTCGAACTAAATCTGATGAGGACAAGTTGAATGGCGGGTCGGTCAATTGCTGATTTCTTAGATTTTGGTCAAATTGAGTCAAATCCAAATCTCTAATATTGCTTATCGCTTTTTCGATTTCTGCGTAGATGGTTTCATCTTTACAATATGCTGTCATTTCAGCACCCCAATATCGAAATCAAACAACTCGTTCTCGATTGTTTTGCAGCATAGTAATGATTCTTCTGGATCTAAGCTGGCTGAGAAACAGGGCATTCCTCTTAGTCGAAGTTCCCTTGCTGCTTGAATAGCTTTATCGCTAGATGAATAGCTTATTTGAAATCTATGCGTCTCCAGCCCTTCCGTGGCGTCAAGTACTTCGTTTGTAATTTCAAATTGAACTTTCTCTGCTTGTGTAAGCGTTTCAATTACGGGCATGAGCCCAAGCATTATGTCGTAGTCGGCTATCGTGTATGGGATATTGATAATGGCCAAGTCAGGGCAGAAAGCTCGACATGCGGCAATCGATCCTAATCCGTAATCTCCGAAAATGTGATCGTCGTATTTCATAAGCACATTGGGCGTTTCTAATAGAGCTAGGTCGGATTTATCATTCTCAATGATGAGGTTGATCTGCTCATTCATTTTGATGACGGCGGATTGGCCACCATCAAAACTAAGGGTGTTGCAGCCCCAGATTTCATTTAAAGGATTGAAGCTCAAAGCGCATAGATTGGGATGGTGCTTTCTCATCTCGCTAACGATGCTACTAAACGTAATTGTTGAATCGGCGGGTGTATATAGATTCCCGACAACAATTTTTGGTATCAGGGCTAATTCCTGCATGTCGCTTTTGCTAGACTCAATTTGTTCAGTGGCGAGATGGCTGACAACCTTCTTATTTACAGAATGTGCATAGGTTTCAGCGTGTTTACTAAATTCTATGAGTCCTGCGGCGCTTTCTTTCGTCGATAAAACGACAACCAGGTCTGATTCATCGATTGTCGTTACATAGTTAATTCGATTTTTTATGCCAATTTCTTTGCAATTAACAAGGTTGGCAACATCTGCGCCGTCCGGTAGAATGCCGCATGGTGTTGATACCCGAATATTGTAGCCAATTCCTAGCAATCCAATTAGAAGAGGATAGTCAGCTCTCGTGAAAGATATAAGTCCAATTGTCTTCATGATTTTTATCGCTTGTTCCTTTTAAGAGCCGTTGTAATGGACGCTTCGTGTCTATGGAGCTCAAAGCGAAGTATTTTCTGATTAAGTCGATCAAAGGCAATTCGTTTTGAGTTGTCGCATGCTGTTCGCTTGTAATCAGGGCTAATTACTCCTTTGCAATCTGCGCTTTTAATGCATTGAGTGCACAGCTGAAATGCCCAACATTTTTTACATGAATCGCTGGTCAGCTTTGAAACATTGATCATCTTTTCAATTTGACCTAAATCAAATCCTGAATCCAATGTACCGATATACATGTCCTTGGTTGTTTCGCTGACCCTTTCGCAAGGAAGAAGCGCTCCTGCTGTTGTCACAAATAGACGCGTAACTCCTGGCTCGCATGGACCACCGGGTATAGCTTTTGTTGGGATGTTCGAAGGTGCAAATCGCTTAATGTTTTGGTTGATGCTTGCAAGCGAATATGAAGCGAGCCTATCGCTGCGGTTTCCTTTTTCGATCTTGCGCTCGTCCATAATTCTTGCTTTAAATAAGGCGTAATTCAGTTGACTTGAGAACTTGTCATTGTAGGGGGCGATACGTCCGTTGCGTTCCAAGTAGTTGAATTGAACATCGCAAGCCTCGATATCCTTATCATTTATAAAGGAAGAGACTGTTTTATAGATGTTGTTCGTGTCGACTACGGCATTAAAATGAATATATTTGTTGCGTTCAGGATGGTTGTCTAAAATCATATGAACATTGTCTATAACTGCTTGGTATGAGGACTCACCATTAGCGTAATGCCTAGACTTATCATGGATTTGCTGCGGCCCGTCAAGACTGATTAGCAAATAGAATTCATGCCCGGAATCGAAGAAGAATTTAACCATATCTTCAGATAAAAGAGAGCAATTGGTTGTAATTCGAAATGAGATGTGTTTTCCTTCAAATACCTGTTCTGCATATTGAGTAATTATATGTAATTTCACTAAATCGAAGGAGAGGTTCTCCTCCATAAAATGCTACGACCGGGTTTGGGTTGTCAATCGAGTGCGTCTTAAAGAATTCGATTGCATGTTTGGCCGTCGAAACAGACATAGAGTTATGACTGTGGGTTCTGTTGTATAAGGAGTTTTCGGAATAGATACAGTAATCACATCGGAAGTTGCAAGATTGAGTCAGCTGAAGGGTTATCATCCGTAAATTTCTTTCCAGCTTAACTTTCAAAAGGTCAATTGATGGATAAGCGATATCCTGCAATGGCGAATCGCAGCAGTAGCCACATGATTGTAGTAACTGGAATTCTTGGTCTGATTTATAGGAGTCGGGGCAAACTCCGCCTGCTTGGACTTCTGAGATGTAATTGAAGAGATCTTTGTTTACTGCAAGTATCTCGTTTCGATTGGCATCATAAATGTAGTGGCCCAAGAGGGTCTTTATGGGTAGAACTAACATCTCTACCGCCTCTTTCATTTCACTAACGTTATTTTAGTGAACTAAGATGTTTACTAAAAGGCATCCATTTATAAACGTATTGTCAAACATATATTGCTAAAACAGAAACAATTTATAGACTGAGTCGTCGTATTCTATGGGCGATTGCTCCTATAATCTGGCCTTCGCTGCTGTCGGGAGGGAAGGACTAGGGTTCCGTTATTCTGTTGAAACGCTTTAACACCTTTGACGTTCTCACGCGTTTTTTGTTTCAAAAGCGTTAGGATGGGACTTATAGCGCGGGGCGTAATGGGTGCCCCGCACACGATGGGAGGCTATCAATGGCTAATCGTTTCGTTCTCAACACCATTTCTTATCATGGCTCCGGCGCCATCAAGGAGATCCCCGGCGAGCTCCAGCGTCGCGGCTACAAGAAGATCTTCGTCTGCTCCGACCCCGATCTGGTCAAGTTTGGCGTTACCGCTAAGGTGACCGACGAGCTCGACGCCGCCGGCATCGCTTGGAGCCTCTACTCCGAGATCAAGCCCAACCCCACCATCCAGAACGTCAAGGACGGCGTCGAGGCCTTCAAGGCCGCCGAGGCTGACGCTATCGTGACCATCGGTGGCGGCTCCTCCATGGACACCGCCAAGGCTATCGGCATCATCATCAACAACCCCGAGTTCGCCGATGTCCGCAGCCTCGAGGGCGTTGCTCCGACTAAGAACCACGCCGTGTTCACCATCGCCGTGCCGACGACCGCCGGTACTGCCGCCGAGGTGACCATCAACTACGTCATCACCGACCCCGAGAAGGTCCGCAAGTTCGTGTGCGTCGACACCAACGACGCCCCCGAGGTCGCCGTCGTCGATCCTGACATGATGGCTTCCATGCCCGCCGGCCTGACCGCTTCCACTGGTATGGACGCTCTGACCCACGCCATCGAGGGCTATACCACCAAGGGTGCTTGGGAGCTCTCTGACATGTTCCACTTTGAGGCTATTAAGCTGATCAGCGAGAACCTGCGTGACTCCGTCGCCGAGGCCAAGTCCGGCCAGCCCGGCTCCGGCCGCGAGGGCATGGCTCTTGGCCAGTATGTCGCCGGCATGGGCTTCTCCAATGTCGGCCTGGGCATCGACCACGCCATGGCTCACACCCTGTCCGCTCACTACGACACCCCGCACGGCGTCGCTTGCGCCATGCTGCTGCCGATTGCCATGGAGTTCAACAAGCCGGTTTGCGCCGAGCGCCTGGCCAAGGTTGCCGTCGCCATGGGCGTTGACACCACGGGCATGAGCACTGACGAGGCCGCCGATGCCGCCATCGCCGCCGTCAAGCAGCTCTCCGCCGACGTGAACATCCCGCATGTCTGCGAGGCCATGAAGGCTGACGAGATCGAGGTTCTGGCCAAGGACGCCATGGCCGACGCCTGCTTCCCGGGCAACCCGCGCGAGGCGACGCTCGACGACGTCATCGAGCTCTTCAAGAAGATCTGCCCGGCTGCCTAACTGGTTCGGCGGGCCCCTGCCCGTTAGCCCCACAATCGTCCTCGGACATGTCGGAGGCCCCGCTGCGCACTACGTGCGGCGGGGCCTCCTTCTGTCCTGCGGAAAGATTGTGGGGCTAACGGGCAGGGGCCCGCCGGCTCGTTATCGTGGCGGGCGCAGTTCTGAAGAGCTCGATGGGTTATCTCGCTAGGTAAAAAGATGGTTCGCGGTGGTATCGTTGCTGTGGGTTTAATTCGATATGAAAGGGTGACTTTGGTGTCCAAGATGGATTCTACGCTCTCCTATATTACTGACCAGTTGAAGGCGCTTACCTCGATTGCTTCGCCTACGGGCTATACCCGTGCGGCGACTGATTATCTGATGGAGGCGTTGCGCGATATGGGCTTTGGGCCCGAGCGCTCCAATAAGGGCAACGTGCTGGTTGAGCTTGGCGGCGAGGGCGAGCCGCTTGTGTTGGCGAGCCATGTCGATACCCTGGGCGCCATGGTGCGCTCCATTAAGGACAATGGTCGCCTGCGCCCCACGACCCTCGGCGGGCATCAGTGGTCTACGGCCGATGGCGAGAACTGCACCGTTTATACGCGCGACGGCAATGTCTACACGGGCGTGGTCCTCAATACCGAGCCTTCGGCGCACGTGGCCGATGAGCCGGTCAAGACCATCGAGAAGAACATGGAAATCCTGCTCGACGAGAACGTTGACAGCAAGGACGATGTGCTCGAGCTGGGTATTCAAACCGGCGACATCATCGCTATGGATCCGCGCACCACGGTGACGGAGAGCGGCTACATCAAGAGTCGCTTCCTTGACGACAAGCTGTCCGCGTCGATTCTGCTGGGTTTGGCCCGCGCCGTCGCCGAAGGCGAGGTAACCCTTTCGCGCAAGGTGTCGCTGCTCTTTACGGTGTACGAGGAGGTCGGCCACGGCGGTGCCTTTGTGCCGGCTGACACGCGCGAGATGATCAGCGTGGACATGGGCTGCGTGGGTGACGACCTGGGCTGCACCGAGCGCATGGTTTCGATTTGCGCCAAGGATTCGGGCGGTCCGTACAACTACGACCTGGTAACCACGCTGTCCAACATCGCGCGCGAGCTGGAGCTCGATTACGCCATCGATGTGTACCCGCATTACGGATCCGACGTCGAGGCCACGCTCTCGGCCGGCTACGACATCCGTCACGGCCTGATCGGCCCCGGCGTGTACGCGAGCCACAACTACGAGCGCAGCCACATCGACGGCGTGCGCAATACCTACGAGCTGGTTCGCGCCTACGTTCAGCGCTAGGGGAGTAGCTTGCGACTCGGCTGACCAATCGCTAAGGCCCGATTTCTCGGGCCTTTTTTCGCTTTGGATCGTTTAGTATTATGATGTATGTAATCTATTAACTAAACGTTTAAATTACTTAACGAGGTGATGCGGTGTATGGATACGTCTGAGTACTTGTCTATGGGTGATGCTGCCCGCCTGCTGGGCGTTACGAAAGCCCGCATATCTCAACTTGCCGCATCGGGAACGCTCGCGTGCGATATTGTGGGCGGACGGAAGATGGTCGAGTACAATTCCGCGGTCGCTTATCAAAAGGTCCGCAAACGTGGACGCCGTCCTGCAGCCGATGTGGGGCGCAAGTTTACGCTGATGTCCGCCGATTACGAGGTTGCGCGTGTCTCATTTGATCCGACGCGTGAGTTCCCCTTCGAAATCGCCGAGGTACTCGATGCGCTGAGGATGCCGTTTGGCACGTGCTCGAGCTCTTCTCCTACGGTGAATAAACGGGAGCTCAACGTGTGGTGGAGCCATCGGTCGGTGCCCGATGTTCGCCCCGGACTCGTCTCGCGCTATCGTGAACTGGGAATTGCCAGTGGCATCGAGGTTCCGGTTCGGTGCCTGGGCCTATCGCTTTCGGATTGTTATTGGCTGCGGCCGGCCGATTGCGACGAACTCAAATGGCAAAACATCAATTACTTTGAGAATGGTTTTGAGCGATCGGCGCCCGAGGGCCGTTCTGGTTGGCTGGAGGGCATCGGCCTTAAAAATCCTGACAACACGTCCGAGGGCGAGCTTCCTAAATCGTGGATGATTCGCAACGGTGTTCGCATCCTGGTCAAGGGGTGTGGCGCGGACGATCAGCGTCCCTTTAACGAGGCAGTTGCAACGGCTCTACATCGTCGCTTGCTGTCGGAGGGCGAGTTTGTTCCTTATACGGTTGAGCGGATGTTCGATGGCCCTGTGTGTCTGTGCGACGACTTTCTTGACGGCCGCGAGGAATATGTTCCGGCTGTTTACGTTAAGGACGCCCTTGGCGGCCAGCGGGGAAACTCGACATACGATCGATACTGTCGCTACCTTGGCAAGCATGGTGCCGATGAGGCCGCTGTGAGAAGGTCTATGTCGCAGATGATTGTCTGCGATGCCCTTTTGGCCAACAGCGACCGCCATTGGCGAAACTTCGGCATCATCCGCAATGTCGACACCCTGGAGATAAGGCCTGCTCCGCTGTTCGATAGCGGCAACTGCCTGTGGTACAACGTACCAACTGCCGTGCTCGCAGCTGGGGAGTTTGGGTTTTCCGCTAAGCCGTTTGGGCCCGACCCTTTCGTCCAGCTGGCGCTTGCGGACTCGCTCGATTGGTTCGATTCATCGCGGCTCAACGGATTTGTAGATGAGGCGATCGAGATTCTTTCGCAGAGCGAATGGGCGACGGCGGAGAGTCGACTCGAGGCCATTTGCCGCGGCCTCGAGCGTCGCGTAATCGAGGTTAGTGCCGCTGTTGAGGTGCTTCGACACGTGCAGCGATAAACCTGCGGCTACTTAAGTGCGCCGGTCACCGTGCCGCCGCCCAGGACGACGTCGCCGCGGTAGATAACGACTGCCTGTCCGGGGGCGATGGCGCGCTGCGGCTCGTCAAAAGTTAGCAGCATTTGCCCGTTTTCGTCACGCGTAAGGGTCGCTGCCTGGTCTTTCTGACGGTATCGGTACTTGGCACCTACGCGAATGCCGCCGGCATCCAGCTCGGCCTCCATGCGCTCTGCCGGCGCGCTCCAGATCCACTCATCGGCAGTTAGCGCCGCGGCGGCCAGGTCCTCGGCTTCGCCCAGATGCACAATGTTGTTGGCGGCGTCGACGCCCGTCACATACACGGGATGCGCCATCGCGACGCCCAGGCCCTTGCGCTGGCCGATGGTGTAGCGCAGCGCGCCGTTGTGGCGCCCGACCACGCTGCCGTCGCGCCACACAATGTCGCCCGGTGCAGCGGGATGTCCGCAGCGGCGCTCGATATAGCCCGCGTAGTCACCGTCTGGAATAAAGCAGATGTCCTCGCTTTCGGCCTTCTGGGCGTTGGTAAAGCCCTGCTCGGCGGCTATGCGGCGCACGTCGCGTTCTTTGTCTAGGCCTGCCAGCGGAAAGATCGTGTGCGCCAGGCGCTCCTGCGTAAGCGAATACAAAAAGTAGCTTTGGTCCTTTTTGGGGTCCTCGCCGCGATGTAGCTGCCAAGTGCCGTCTGCCGCCTGGCTTGTTTTGGCGTAATGTCCCGTGGCGATGTGGTCGCAGCCCATGTCCAGCGCCGCATCGAGCAGCGCGCCAAACTTAATGTGGCAGTTGCAGATAATGCACGGATTGGGCGTCAGCCCCTCCTGGTAGGCGTTCACAAAGCGCTCGATTACGCTGTGGTCGAAGGTCTGCTGCAGGTCGAGCACATGGTGGGGTATCCCCAGGCGCTCGGCGACGGCCTTTGCATCGGCGATGTCGCGGTCGACCTTACTCATGCCCGTGATGGGATCGGGCGCGGGGCAGGTGAGGCGCATGGTGGCGCCGACGCATTCGTAGCCCTGGCGCTTGAGCAGATAAGCAGTCACGCTGGAATCGACGCCGCCGCTCATGGCGACGAGCACGCGCTTGTTGTGCATGGGGAGGTTCTCCTTGGTGGCATGTGGCCAAAAAAGAAAAGCGGCGCGGGAGGCTGGTTCCGCGCCGCAGACATTGTAGCAAGTTCGGGCGTCTCGTGGGACACCCTGTTGGGATGAGCCCAGGCAGCCAGAAGAGAGGGTAGGCCGGCGTGCCTTGGACTCGTTTTAAGAACGAGAAGCTCTAGTCCTGGAACAGTGCCGTGGACAGGTAGCGCTCGCCGGTGTCGGCAAGCAGGGCCACGATGGTCTTACCCTCGTTCTCGGGACGCTTGGCCAGCTGCAATGCGGCCCACACGGCGGCACCGGACGAAATGCCCACGAGCACGCCCTCCTTGTGGCCCACGGCGCGGCCGGTGGCAAAGGCGTCGTCGTTCTCGACGGGGATGATCTCGTCATAGACCTGGGTGTCGAGGACGTCGGGCACAAAGCCGGCGCCGATGCCTTGGATCTTGTGCGGGCCGGCCTGGCCCTTGGAGAGCACCGGGGAGGTGGCGGGCTCGACGGCGACGACCTTAATCTCGGGGTTCTGCTCCTTGAGGAACTCGCCCACGCCGGTCACGGTACCACCGGTGCCAACGCCGGCGACGAAGATGTCGACCTTGCCGTCGGTGTCGTCCCAGATCTCGGGGCCGGTCGTGGCCTTGTGAATGGCCGGGTTCGCGGGGTTCACAAACTGGCCGGCGATGATGCTGTTGGGAGTCTCCTTCTGCAGCTCCTCGGCCTTGGCGATAGCGCCCTTCATGCCCTTGGAACCGTCGGTGAGTACCAGCTGTGCACCGTATGCCTGCATCAGCTTGCGGCGCTCGACGGACATGGTCTCGGGCATGGTGATGATCACCTTGTAGCCGCGGGCGGCCGCTACCGAGGCGATGCCGACGCCGGTGTTGCCGCTCGTGGGCTCGATGATGGTGTAGTCGCCGCCGCGCACGAGCTTGCCAGCCTTCTCGGCCTCGTCAATCATGTTCTTGGCGACGCGGTCTTTAACGGATCCGGCGGGGTTGAAGTATTCCAGTTTGACGAGCACGCGAGCCTTGAGGTCCTCGTCGGCCTCAAAGTGAGTGAGCTCCAGAAGCGGGGTGTGGCCGATAAGCTGATCGATGGACGTGTAAACCTTGCTCATGGTGAACCTCCAAAGTGTTCAAGTTGCTGGTTGCCGCGTGGTTTTACGGCGTGTCTAGCAGCTAAACCCATAAACCTTATAGGTTGTTCGTTTAGCTGTTGGCAAGCATAGTAGACACTAAAGCCTAGTAATGCAATAGGAAATAGAAGATTATTACGAGTCGATTAACCATCTTGACCGGAACGGGTATTTCCAAAGCCGATTTTTCGGCTAGAATTTCAACGGACTAAAAGACCGAAAGGCAGCACTATATATGTTGGTTTCTACTAAGGGCAGGTACGCCCTGCGCGTTATGGTTGACCTGGCCGAGCACCAGGCGGCCGGTCGCATCCCGCTCAAAGAGATTGCGGCGCGACAGGGGATTTCCGAGAAATATCTCGAGAACATCTTGGCTACGCTCGTGCGCGCCAACATGCTCTCGGGCATGCGTGGCAAGGGCGGCGGCTACGTGCTCACGCGCCCGCCCGAGCAGTACACGGTGGGCGAGATCTTGCGCCTGACCGAGGGCAGCCTGGCGCCGGTCGCCTGCCTGGATGGCGACTGCAAGGGTTGCTCGCGATCTGATGAGTGCCCCACGCTCGACGTGTGGAAGAACCTGGACAAGCTCATCAACGATTACCTCGACGGCGTGACGCTCGATCAACTTGTCGCTCCCAACCATGGCTACGACTATGTCATCTAACCCACGCCTGCCATGTGGGGACGGGGTGGAAATGGTAGATTTTCTTGCCCTCTGAGACTTGGCAAATAAGAAGGCCGCCCATTTTTTGCGATGGGCGGCCTTTGATTTGGTTCGATGCGTCTGTGTATCGGGGGTGTTCTACTCTTCGGCAATACTATCGAGGATGCTGCGCATGATGGACACTAGGATGCTGCCCATAAAGGCCGAGCCAAAGCCGGCGATGGAGATGCCGACGCCCAACAGGTTGACCGACAGGTAGCTGGCGAGCTCCAGCATAAAGCTGTTGAGCACGAGCTGGAAAATGCCGAGCGTAATGATCGTGAGCGGCAGCGAGATGACCGTGAGGAACGGTTTGACGAACGAATCGACGATGTTGAGGAACAGTCCCACAAAGGCAAAGCAGACCCAGGCCTCGGCAAAGCCGAAAGGTTGGATGCCGGGGACGAGGAACGTGGCGATCGCGATGGCGATCGAGGTGAAGAGCCAGTTAAGCATAAAGCGCATGGCGTGAATCCTTTCTTGCGCCGGGGTTGCTGGCGTCGCGTGAAGCGGCTTGCGGCGGCGACTTGGATGGTTGCGCGTGCGCGCCGCGGTGTTTGGGCGCCCATTGTCTCAAATAATCGTGGAGCTTACGTGCGCATTCGGTTTCTAAACGGCGTTCGTCCTGAAAAACGTGCCGCTGACAGAGAGTCTTGTCACTTTAGTTTGGTGGTGTGCTACACTGCTACGGGCAAATGGCCCATGCATAGTTTTATTGCATATTTACGGGCGAACGATGCCCGATGTCAGTATCAACTTCGATGCCTTATGGCGGGTTTGGCGGTGATCGATGAATATCGAGAACATGTTTGACAAGCCTGATGTCAAGCAGCTGGTCCACGCATTTAGTCTTTTGGACGACGAGAACGATATCCAGGCGTTTTTAACCGATATCTGCACGCCGCGCGAGATTTGCGATCTTTCTCAGCGCCTGCAGGTCGCGCGCTATCTGGACGAGGGCGAGCCCTATGTTGAGGTTCAAGCCCGCACCGGCGCTTCGTCCACCACGGTGAGCCGTGTATCCAAGGCGCTTAATGGCGAGTACGGTGGCTATCGCAAGATCCTCATCAAACTGGAGGATGGCGAGTAGGCCAGCGACAAAAACGAATTGCGCAGAACCGTCCCTTCGGGGGCGGTTTTTTGATCCCTTGGGAACGGAGGATAACGGATCACCGGGTTAGACTAATCCCCTCTGTGATCCGTTTTCCTCCGTCCCCAAGGGATCAAATCTGTTGGCGTGGGGCAAATCTGTCCGCGTGGGCGGGTAGGATGGATGCATTGATTATTGCGAACGGTTTGAGTGGAGGACCATGTCTGTTCGAATCTATACCACCAATACCGGTACGGACTTGAGCGATGCCGAGGCGGCGTTGCTCGCCGACCTGGTCGCCCGCCACGGGCGTGCCGTTTTGCTGGCGCCCTCGTTTGCCGAGCTCGACCTGTGCCGTCACGATGCTGCGGTTGCTGGCGCCTCGCTGGGCGTTGACTACAAAACCCCCGCATCGTGGCTTCGTTCGCTGTGGGAGCTTATGGGCGATGGCCGCAGCTTCGTCGACAACATGCAGCGCCAGATGCTGTTCTCGGACATGATCGCCCGTCGCGACGATGCCGACCTGCAGCCGCTTTCGCGCAGTCAGGGCACGGTGCGCATGCTCGCGCGCATGGCCCGCGATGTGCTGCCGGGCGTAGCGGGAACGGGTGCCGAGCGTTGCTGCGGCGACGTTTGCCAGCCCGATCCCAAGAGCGACGCCGAGGCTCGCGTGTTCGAGCTGTTGGGTGCCTATGCGAGCGGCTTGGACCGTCGAGACATGGTCGAGCCCTGCGAGGCGGCTGACCTTATGGCCGAGGCGCTGGCCGACAACCTTCCGGCGTGCTCCCGCGCCGTATGCGTGCGCGGCATCACATCGTTTACGCACGGCCTGCTCGAGCTGCTGTCGGCCGTGGCGAACAATGGGGGAGAGGTCGTTGTGCTGCTTGCCCGCGAGCAGGCGGCAATGCGCGAGGAACTTGCTTCCGCCTTTGATGCCCGCGGTGTGCTGTTTGAGGCTGCGCCGCTGGGGGAGGGTGCCGCCGCGCCCCAGACTGCCTCCAAGTCCGCCGCTCAGCCTACCTTTGTAGAGGTTGCCGGCCCTCACGCCCGCGCCCACGCCTATGTGGATGCAATCGATGAGCTGGTAAAAACGTGTGAGGACGCCGCGGTCGACGGCGGTGTCACGGCGTCCGCGGACCCCGTGCGCGTGCTCGTTGTGTCTGCCCGGACGCCCCAGCTGTTCGGTGAACTCGCTGCCCGTTTGGCGGCGCGTCATATTGCGGCCGAGGCAACCGAGTTCACGGCGTTTTCCCAATCCATCGCGGGCAGGCAGTTCTCGGCGCTCGGCAATCTGATCGAGCGCATGAAGGCCGCCGACGAGGGCACCGCCTCCAAGACCGAGTGGTGGCCCGCGCCGGAGCTTACCGACTGGATTTATAGCCCGCTTTCGGGTGCCGATGCCGCCAGCGCGCGCACCTTCGACAAGAACATGCGTCTGTCGCGCGGCAAGACCACCACGGCCGTCAAGAGCCTGCTGCAGAGCGTGCAGGGCCAGGTCAGGGGCACGCGCAAGGCTGCCAGTGATGATAACTGGTTTAAGAACGTGCCGTGCGTGGTCTCGGACGTGTTCCAAGCGCTGTGGCGCGACAAACCTGTGACGGCGCTCAAGGCAATGCTCGCCGTCGCCGAGGCACTGCCCGATCGCGCCCTTGGAGGCCTTGACGGTCAGGCTCGTCGCCAGGCGGAGACCGCCCTGCTGCGCCATGCCATCGACATCCTTATGAACGACGCCCGCGCGCTCGACGTGTCGCAGGCGGCGACCGTGCCCGTGCTCGACGGCGTTCGTACCAAGGTGGACAAGCGCAGCACCGCATACGATTACGGGACCTACGAGGTCGACCGCACACCGCGCGCCCAGGTGCGCTTTGCGTCGCTTGCCGATGCGGCAGCCCTGCGCCCCGCCAGCTACGATGCCGTGCTGTTTGCCGACGTCGATCTGGACAGTTATCCACTCTCACACGAGGAGGGACCGCTGGCTACGCTGACGGCAGAGTTAGATCGCAGCGGTGTGACGCTTGAGCCCGCGGCCCTGCTGCGCGTACGCTTTGGCCGCGCGATGCAGGCGGCGCACGGCCCCGTTGTGCTCGCCCGCGTGACGCACGATCGCCAGGCGCGCGAGTGCTACCCGGCAGCCGTTTGGACCGAGCTGCGCGCGCACGCCGATGCCGCTGGCGCCGCCAAGGTTGCGTGCGTGGGCGAGGGCGGTATCGTCGCCGATTTTGATCCAGCGGCCGGCGAGGGCATCGAGTGCAAGCGTGTCGCGTGCGAGGCTCCTCAGCATTTGAGTGAGGCGGCTGTGCCGTACCTGGTCCTGCGTCGCCGCGATGGCGAGGGCGAGAACGCACCGCTCGTGCCGCGTCTGACGTCCGCCTCGCAGATTGAGGCGTATTCGACGTGCCCACTGTGCTGGTTCGTATCGTATCGCGTGAAGCCCCAGTCCATCGACGCGGGCTTTGGCAATATGGAGAAGGGCAACTTTGTCCACGATGTGCTGGAGCACCTGCATGTCCGCCTGCCCCAGGAGGGCATGGAGCGCGTGACGCCCGAGAATCTGCCGCGCGCTCAGGAGCTGCTGCGCGAGGTCTTTGACGAGACGTTGGCCGAGCACGCCGGCAAGCGCGGCACGGATGGCCCGCTGGTGCCGCTCTCTGCGGTGGAGGAGCGCCAGGTGGCCGAGATTCTGCCGCAGCTGGAGGGCGTGCTTGCCTACGAGTCCGAGGCGCTTGCCCCCTTTGCCCCGCGCTACCTGGAGTTCGCCTTCAACGAGCTCAAGGTCGAGTATGCCGGTTGGCCGCTTGGCGGGCGCATCGACCGCGTGGACGTGGACGCCGAGAATCGTGCCGTGGTGATCGACTACAAGCATCGCACGGGCGTTGAGGAGTTTAAGCTCGCCGACCCTACGGTGCGCGACGAGGAATCGGGCACGGCGCCCATCGACGATCCGCGCTGGTTGCCGCCCCATACTCAGACGCTTATCTATGCGCAGGCCATGCGCCGGGCGCTGGATCTGGATACCCGTGCGGCGCTCTATTTTTCGACCAAGGGCGGCAAACCGGCGCTGCGAGGCGCCGCGAGTGCCGAGCTGCTCGAGGAGGAGCGTGGTGACGGTCGCATCCCAGGCCTTAAGAAAGGTTTCCCCGGCGAGGGTGGCAGCATGGACTTCGACGCTCTGCTCGATCGCGTGGAGGCCGGCATCGCCGAGCGCCTGCGCGAGCTCGAGGCAGGCAACGTTGCCGCCGTCGACCCGACGTCAGCTCAGGCCGCGCATGCGCGCTGCTCGTATAACCACGAAGGAACGTTTGTAAGGAGGGACGTGTAGACCATGGATCTTTCGACTTTGATGCCGCAACAGCTGCAGATCGTCAAAACGCTCGACCGTCCGCTGTTTGTCTCGGCGGGCGCCGGTTCGGGTAAGACCTTTACCCTCACGCGCCGCATCGTCTACGCGCTCTCGCCCGAATCCGGTCCGTTCGTTGAGCACCTGGACCAGGTGCTCGCCATTACCTTTACCAAAGATGCCGCGGCCGAGATCCGTGACCGCGTGCGCCGCGCGCTCATCGACGAAGGCATGGACGAGGAGGCCCTGACCGTCGACGATGCGTGGATCTCGACCATTCACGGCATGTGCTCGCGTATCCTGCGCGCGCACGCGCTGGAGCTGGGCATCGATCCCGAGTTCACGGTGCTCACCGATGCCGACGAGCTTATGGACCAGGCCGTTGAGCATGTGCTGGCCCGCGCGACGGCGCCCGATGCCGCCCCCGAGCTCGCCGCTTCGCTCAAGGCCCTTTACGCCTGGTATCCCATGGCGGGCGAGGGCGGGCCGTTTGGTGCCGGCACGACCATTAAGGGCCTGGTGCGCGAGCTGCTGGAGCTCTCGAGCCAGCTGCCGGGCGGCATGGACGACGTGTGCGTGGAGCGCGGCCAGGCCGATACCTCGGCACTCGCCGATGCCTATCGCGCGGCGCTGGGCGCAAGCAAGGCCACGACCGAGAAGGCACAGGTGGCGCTCGATGCCATCGACGCGTTCGAGGCGAGCGGCAAGACCATGGCCGATGCGGCGCGACTCATGATGTCGTGCACCATGCCGCGCGCGAGCAAGGCATTTCCTAAGGAGCAGGTCGAACTGCTCAAGGCGGAGGCTGCCGATGCGTTTATCAATATCGTGCTCGCCTGCGGTGGTCCCGCGCTCGATGCACTGGTGGGCTTGGCCCGTTCCGTGGAGGCCGAGTATCGCGCGCTGAAGGCTGCCCAGTCTGCCCTCGATAATAACGACCTGCTGCGCATGGCCTACGAGGCCCTGCGCGATTACCCGGCCATTCGAGCGGCCTATGAGGGACGCTTTAAGATGGTCATGATCGACGAGTTCCAGGATACCGACCAGATGCAGGTCGATTTGATCCGTTATCTGACGGGCGCGGGGGAGCGCGCGCTGTGCACCGTGGGCGATGCGCAGCAGTCGATCTATCGCTTCCGCGGCGCCGAGGTCGAGGTGTTCCGTCGCCAGGAGCGCAAAGTGGGATCGACGGCGGCGTCCGAGACGGTCGCCACGACGGATGCCCCCGCCGGCGAGCTCGTCAAGCTCGTGCGCAACTTCCGCAGCCATGACGAGGTGCTGCGTTACGTGGCACGCGTCTTCGACGGCGACAACGGCGGCCTGATGCAGGGCTTTTTGGATCTTGAGGCGAGCGACGGCCGCAAGGACACGCTGGTGGCAGACGCCTCGCGTCGCCAGGCCCTCTTTGTTGCCGGCGGCAGTACGCAGGAGCGCACACAGGCCAAGGCCCGCGCGATCGCGGAGCGGTTCCGCGCGCTTGCCGATGCCGGCCAGCCCCAGGGCGGCATGGTGCTGCTGCTGGGCCGCATGACCAACGCCGACGTCTACGCCCAGGCCTTCCGCGACCAGGGGCTCGACTGCGTCATCGCGGGCGGCTCGGTCTTTGCCCAAGCAGCCGAGGTGCAGACGGTGCGCGCCCTGGTTTGCGCGCTCGCCAATCCGGCCGATACGGCGCAGGGCCTTATGCCGCTGCTGGCCTCGCCGATGTTTGCGCTGGGCGCCCAGGAGTTTTTGGCGCTGGCGACCAAGCTCGATAGCGAGACGGGGGAGACCTCGCGCCGGAATATCGACGTGGGCATCATGAGTGATTCCGATGTGCCGGGTTTGCAAGACTTGCCGCTCGTGACGCGCGCCCGCGAGGTGCTGCGGTATGCGCTTCGTCGTGTGGGTCGCGATTCGTTCGCGGCGATCGCGCGCGACGTGGTCAACGCTTCGGGCTGGTTCGTGCGTCTGGCGCAGCGCGGCCCCGAGGGCAAGGCCATTGCCGCCAACGTGCTCAAGGCGCTTGATGCCGTGGCCGAGGCGGAGGCCGAGTTCGGCAACTCGCCGCGTTCCATCGCGCTTGCCTTCGATCGCTTCTTGGCGGGCAAGGAAGCCCCGGGTGCCCTCAACGAGGAAGGCGACGGTGCGGTACGCATCATGACGGTGCACGCCTCCAAGGGTCTGGAATATCCGGTCGTGGCGGTCGCCGAGTGCTTTGGCGTGCGTAAGTCCTCGGGTGCGGCACAGATGGGTCGCGTCGAGGGCGGAGCGCAGGTCGTGGCGCTGCCGGCACGCTTCGACGGCGTTAAGCTCGCCGACGGAACCTTTGTGAAGGGCGACGACGTTAAAAAGCAGTTTGAGCATGCGTTTAAGGGCAAGGGCACGTCGCTGTGGCTGCCGCCGGAGCTCATGGAGGACGTCTGCGCGACGGGTTCTCCCGCCGAGGCATTTGCTCGCCTGCGCAACGACGACCTGCAGCTTTCGCTCGAAGAGCGGGCTCGTTTGCTCTATGTCGCCATGACGCGTGCGCGCGAGCTGGTGATCTTGGCGATGGATGCCGGCGTGAGCCGTGGCAAGGTGACGGCGCCGACCTTCGACGTCGAGACCGATCTGACCTACGACGTGCTGCGCCGCATTTTGCCGACCGACGCTCTGGACATGCCACAGCTCGATAGTGATCGTTTGACGTTCGACAACTCCAAGCCGGGCGACTACGAGCTCATTTCGCTCGCGGACTTTACCTTTGGCGAGCAGGCGTTTGAGGCCAACGCTTCGCTGGATGCCGAGGGCAGGCTTGTCCGCGGCGATGCGGAGCCGGAGGGCGCCGGTGCAGATGCCCGCGCCGCCGTTCCCGGTCCTGCCGACCCTGAGCCCGATGCGTTTGAGCTCGTGTATCCCCAGGCGGTGGGCGTGCGAATGGGCATCTGCCCGTATCCGGCGCGCGATTCGTACAGCTACTCGTCAATTGCCGCGGCGCTGCATGCCGAGTCCGAGGACCGTGCCGCCGAGGCACGCGTGCCCATGGACGAGGCTGGCGATGATGCGGAGTCGGATGGTTCCGAGATGACGGATGCAGACGTGGCCGCCGTTGAGCCCGCCGGCAACCCCATGGCGCTGGGCTCGGCGTTCCATGCCGCCTGCCAGTGGCTCATCGAGATGGGTGCCGATGCGCTGCCCGCCGCGCGTGCCGATGCGCTGGCGCGCCTGTGGTGCCTGACGCCGGAGCAGCGCGAACGCTTTGACGTTGCCCTGGACCGCTGGCTCAAGTCGGCTGTTCGTGCCGACCTGCTCGCGTGGCCGTGCGTTCGCGCCGAGGTGCCGTTCTTTTCGCTGGGCTGCGAGGACGAGGACATCGCCCGCTACGGTGCATATGCCGAAGGCGCCATCGACGCTTTGGCGACGAACCCGGCGGATTCGTCACGCGCGCTGGTAATCGACTACAAGACGGGCGGCACACCGGACGAGACGCCAGAACAGCTGCAGGAGAAGCACGCCCTGCAGGCGCGCGTCTACGCCGACGTGTTGCACAAGGCGGACTTTGAGGCCGTGACCGTCAAGTTCGTCCGCGTGGAACAGGCCGATCCGACTCTCTTCGTCGAACCCGCCGAACCCCAAGTGATCACCTACAATCTCTAGCCCTCAGATAACTTGCGGTGGAATAGTTCCTGTATTGCGGCCCAGATGGCCCAAGCGGGAACTATTTCACCGCAACTGCAAGAGGAGCCGTGTGGGTTTGGCTAGGTTCGGGTGCTGTCCGTGCCGTGGGGTAAAATCGTTCAGTCAGAACACGAACCCGCATCGGAGCTCATCACATGGCATTCGTCCATCTGCACAATCACACTGTTTTCTCCATGCTCGACGGCGCAACCCGTATCCAGGATATGGTCAACCGCGCCGTTGAGCTGGGCATGCCCGCCGTCGCCATTACCGACCATGGCTACATGTACGGCGTGCCCGACCTGGCGCTGGCCTGCGACGCCGTCAACCACAACACGCCCGAGTACAAAACCTGGAGTCACGACAAGGCCTTCTTAGAAAAGGACCGCCGCGACGAGCTGGTGGAGCCCGATCCCGAGGAAAACCCCCGCGAGCATGCCCAGTATGTGAAGGACATGGCCATGTGGGACGAGAAGGGCAACATCGACGAGCTCAAGCCGCCCCTGGTCATCAAGCCCATCTTTGGGTGCGAGGTCTACTTTACGCCGGACGAGACGCTCGCCCGCGACCATAAGCCCGAGCTCTACCACATGATCCTTCTGGCCAAGGACCAGGAGGGCTACGTCAACCTGATGCAGACGGTCTCCGAGGCCGCCGTACAGGGCTTTTACTACAAGCCCCGTGTGACGCTCGACAACCTGCGCCGCCACGCCAAGGGCATGATCTGCACCAGCGCCTGTATCGCGGGCATTATTCCCAAGTACATCGACCGCGGTGACATGGAAGGCGCCATTAAATGGGCCGAGACCTTCCGCGATACCTTCGACCCCGGCGACTTTTATATCGAGATTCAGGAACACGGCATTACCACCGATAACGGCCTGACCGACGAGCAGATGGACCGCACGCTCATCGATATCGCCAAGCAGGTGGGTGTCAAGGTCATCGCCACCAACGACTTCCATTACCTGCGCCGCGAGGACGCCCCCGTGCAGGACGTCATCATGTGCATCGGTATGAACGCCAAGGTCGACGACCCCAACCGCATGCGTATGACCGGCTCGGAGTTTTACATGAAGACCGAGGAGGAGATGCGGGCGATGTTCCCGTATTGCCCCGAGGCCTGCGACAACACGCTCGAGATTGCCGACAAGTGCTACGTGGAGCTGGACTGGGACTCCATCATCCTGCCGCGCTTCCCGTTGCTCGATCCCGGCGAGACGCACGAGAGCCAGTTCCGCCGCGAGTGCGAGAAGGGCCTGCGCCAGCACTACGGTGACGACTGGGCCACGCGCGAGATCGGCGGAGTCAACATCAAAGAGCGCTTTGAGTACGAATACAAGGTCATCTGCGACAAGGGCTTTGCCGCCTACTTCCTCATCGTTGCCGAGTACGTGCAATGGGCCAAGGACAACGGCATCGGCGTCGGCCCCGGCCGTGGTTCTGCCGCCGGCGCTATCGTCGCCTACGCCATGAACATCACCGCGTTCGACCCGCTCGAGAACGGCCTGATGTTTGAGAGGTTCCTCTCCCCGCAGCGTACCGAGATGCCCGATATCGATATGGACTTCGACGATGAGCGGCGCCTCGAGGTCGTGGAGCACGTTCGCCAGCTCTACGGCCCCGAGAAGGTCACCCACGTCATCACCTACTCGACCATCAAGGCCAAGCAGGCCATCAATGATGCCGCGCGCGTCCTGGACTACCCGGTCTACATGGGCCAGCGCCTGTCCAAGATGGTCTCGAGCGACCCCAAGGTCAAGCTCAAGCAGGTGCTCGACAAACAACCCGGCAAAGAAGATCTGTTTAACCCCGATTTTGCCGAGGCCTATAAAAAGGACGACGACGCTCGCCGCATCATCGACACGGCGCTCTCGATCGAGGGCCTCACCCGTGGCGAGGGCGTGCACGCGTGCGCCGTTCTGATCTGCCGTGACCCCGTCAACGAACACGTGCCCACCAAGCTCGACACCAAGGGCGGCGTCGAGATTACCCAGTACGAGGGCCATACCGTTGCCGACATGGGCTTGCTCAAGATGGACTTCTTGGGCCTGCGCACGCTGACGGTTATCTCCAAGGCCAAGGCAAACATCAAAAAGAACTTCGGCATCGACATCAAAGAGGAAGAGATCCCCTTTGACGATCCCGAAATCTTTAAGCTCATGGGCTCCGGTCACACCGCCGGCGTCTTCCAGGTCGAGTCCGCCGGCATGACGGCCACGATCAAGAACATGAAGCCCACAGAGTACAAGCACGTCGTGGCATTGATCGCCCTGTACCGCCCGGGCCCGCTGGGCGCCGGCATGGTCTCGTCCTACATCAACCGTATGAACGGCAAGGAGCCGGCCGTCTCCTACGACGACCGTCTGGACGACATCCTGGGTGAAACCTACGGCACCATGGTCTACCAGGAGCAGGTTATGCTCATCTCCGTCGAGATGTGCGGCTTCTCCAAGGGCGAATCGGACTCGCGTATCCGTAAGCCCGTGGCTAAGAAAAAGATTAAGCTGCTCACGTCGACGGTGCTCCACTGGGAGGATGGCTCGGACGAGACCACCTACGACCACTGGATGAACGGCGCTATCAAGAACAACTACACGCGCGAGGTCGCCCAGAAGATTTGGGACGATGTTCTCGAGTTCGCGTCCTACGCCTTCAACAAGTCGCACTCCGCCGGCTACGCCATCCTGGTTATGCAGACGGCATGGCTCAAGGCGCACTATCCGCACGAGTACATGGCGGCCGTTCTGACGTCCTACACGGGCAAGACCGACAAGATCGTGCACTACGTCTCGGCATGCCGTCACGACGGCATCCCCGTGCTTTCGCCAGATGTCAACGAGTCCGGCACCGAGTTCACGGCTACCAAGGAAGGCGTGCGCTTTGGTCTGGCCGGTATTCGAGGCGTGGGCACCGGCGTGGCGCAGGCGATTATCGCTGAGCGCGAGGCAGGCGGTCCGTTTAAGACGCTGCACGACTTTGTTGAGCGCGTGGACTCGAGCCAGGCCAACCGCCGCGTGATCGAATCGCTCATCAAGGCAGGTGCCTTCGACTCCACGGGCTATCCGCGCCGCCAGATGATGCACTTTGTGGACAAGAACAACCCCGAGAACATCATCGACGCCGCGATAAAGCGCCAGAAGGACCGCGCGAGCGGCCAGACCTCGTTCTTCGACATGTTTGGTGATGTTGAGGGCTCGGGTTTCGAGGTCAGCGTGCCCGATCCGGACGGCCAGGAATGGGACCGCCACCTCAAGCTGAGCCAGGAGAAGGAGGTTCTGGGCATCTATGTCTCGGACCATCCGCTGCGCCCGTTTGAGTATGCGCTCAGCAAAGCGCGCGACTTTTCGTTCTCGCAGATCGACACCGGCTACGAAGTTCAGAATCCTACGGGCGGCACCATCAACCAGGAGATTCCCGAGGGCAAGGCGCTGTGGTGGGCCGGCATGGTCTCGAGCGTGTCCAAGCGCGTTACCAAAAACGGCGACCCCATGGGCATCGTGCAGCTCGAGGACATGGAAGGCGAGGCCACCGTCGTCGTGTTCCCCAAGACCTATAAAGAGGCCGAGGGGTACCTGTACGGCGAGGTCGATCCCGAGACCGGCGCGCAGCTGTCCGACGCCTTTGTGCGCATTAAGGGCAAGCTCGAGCGCTCGGACCGCGGCGACCAGATTATCGCGCAGGAGATCGTGCCGCTGGAGCTCAACGAGGAGAACAACAAGCCCAAGGTGTTTGAGGTCATGGTGCCCAACAGCCGCTTTAGCCAGGGCAATATGGCGCGCCTGGCCACGGTGCTCACCGCTAACCCGGGCGGCGACCGCGTGGAGATCTTTATCGAGCAGGTAGACGGGCGCGTGCTGCGCGCCGAGGTACCTGCCAAGGTCAACGCGCGCTCGATTCCGCTGCTGGCCGAGGCCAAGGCCATCGTGGGTAACCAGGGCCGCGTGACGGTTATCTAGGGACGGCGTTGCTGGTCCGCGCGAGATTGGAGGAAGTGATGGCGCAGGGGACGTTTGTGCAGGCGCTCCGGAAAGAGGCGGCGCTGAGCGGCACCTTTATGAAGGGCCGCTCGCTCATGCTCAACGGCGCCGTGCTGTCGATCGAGGACAGCGGCTCGCGCTTCTCCAAGAACGTGACGGTTGAGGGCTCAGTGCGCGGCTCGCGCGGTGACCTGTACAAGACGCACGTGGCGCTCGACATGGACGAGCACGAGGTGATCGACTACGACTGCGATTGCCCCGCTGCCTATCGCTACCCCGGCATGTGCAAGCACGCCATCGCCACGGCGCTAGCGTACCTGGACGCCAGCGGCATTGAGCCTGTTGAGGGGCTGCGCACGCCGGTCCGCACGTTTACGGCGGCGCCCAAGCAAGCCGCGCGTCCTGCGTCTGCCGCACCGGCGGTCAACCCTAACTTTCCCTTCCCGGCGCCAGTTCCCACGAGCCCGAGCCTCATGAAGGCGCTCTCCGATCTTTCGGACGCGCGCATGGATGAGTTGGCGGGCATGCGCCGCAAGCTCGCCGGCACTGTCGACCCCGATGCCCCCAAGGCGGTGTTGGAGCCCTCGCTGGTGCCGTACTACAATCCGCTGTTCGCCGACCGCTTTAGCTGGGCGCTCGAGCTTCGCATCCGATGCGGCTCGGTGTCCTACGTGGTCAAGGACATCGACGGCATGGCCGCCGCCTACGTGCGCGGCGGCACGTTCTCGTACGGCAAGAAGCTCACATTCCTCCATACGCCCGAGGCCTTTGACGAGGTTTCGGTGCGTCTGCTCGACCTTGTTGTGGCAACGGTTGTGTATCTGAGCGACATCACGAGTTCGCGTTCGGCGTCGTACGATTTTGCACGCAGCGGCTTTGTCGCCGAGCGTCAACTGCCGCTGTCCGAGCATGACATCGTATACATGCTGGACTTGCTGCGTGGCCGGACCATTTCCTTTGAGCCCGCCTGGTCGCGGGGAACGACGACGCATCGTTCCTACGAGGTAGCGGTTGAGTTGTCGCCGGTGGGGGAGGACGAGGCCTCGGCAAAACAGCCGCCGCTCCTTGCCGCCAAGATCGCGCCGGCGGCCGGTGGCAGCTACGACCTGCGTCTGCCCGCCGATATGTACTGCTTTGTCTCGGGCGACGTTGCCTATCTGGTCGACACGCACCGCGCGCGCCGCGCCGATGCGGCGTTTGCCCAGCATGCCGCACCGTTTCTGTCGCGTCTGCTGCCCTGTCGCACGCCGGTCCATATCGCCGCCGAGCAGGTGGGCGAATTCTGCCGCATGGCACTGCCCGTGCTGCGCGAATACACCGACCTCACCGCTCCCGCCGTGCTCGACACCGTGGCGCCCGAGCCGAGCTTTGCCATGGCAATCGGTGTCGATGACGGGCTTGTGACCTGCAAGATTACGGTTTCCTACGGCGACTGGTCGGCAGATCTCTTTAGCCTGGGCGCTCCGGGCAGCCCCTTCGAAGAGCAGCGCCCGGGCGTGCCGCCGCGCGACGAGATAGCAGAGTTTCGCGTTATGGACACGGCGGCCCTGTATTTCGACTTTTACGAGGGCGGTCTGGCGTTTGAGGAACGTGATGACGAGAGCCTGTTCCATTTGCTGACCGAGGGCCTGTCTGCCCTGTCCGAGCTGGGCGAGGTCATGCTCAGTGACCGCCTGCGTCAGATCTCGGTGCGCCCTGCGCCCAAGCTTTCGGTGCGCGCGACCGTCAAGAGCAACCTGCTCGATGTCGAACTGGGCGCGAGCGGTCTTTCGGCGGCAGATCTTGCCATCTATCTGGACTCGTACAAGCGCCACCAGACGTTTGCGCGTCTGACGTCCGGCGACATCGTACGCTTGGACGAGGGTGCCCGCGCCGCGTTTGGTCTTGCCGAGGACCTGGGCGTCGATGCCGTCGATCTGCTCGACGGCGTGTCGCTTCCCGCGTCGAGTACCCTGTTTGTCGACAGCATGCTTGCGCGCACGCCCGCGCTCGAAGCCGATCGCGATGCTGCATTCCGTCGCACCGTCGAGCGCCTGGATACGCTCGGCAAGATGGACTTTACGGTGCCGGCATCTCTCAAGGCCACGCTACGTGGCTACCAGGTCGATGGCTACCAGTGGCTCGGCTCGCTTGAGCACCTGGGTCTCGGCGGTATTTTGGCCGACGACATGGGCCTGGGCAAAACGCTGCAGATGATCGCACATATCCTGGCGCGCGTGGAGGCGGGGGACACTAAGCCCACGCTTGTGGTGTGCCCTGCGTCGCTTGTGTACAACTGGACCGCCGAGCTGGAGCGCTTTGCGCCTTCGCTCGACGTGTGCGCCATCGTGGGTGCCAAGGCGCAGCGCCGCGTGCAGATAGCCGGCGTGCCCGAGCATAACGTGGTCGTGACGTCATATGACCTCATGCGCCGCGATATCGACGAGTATGCCGAGCAGGACTTTGCCCGCGTTGTGCTCGACGAGGCCCAGTACATTAAAAACCCGCTCACGCAGGTAGCGCGCGCCGCCAAGCGCCTGCCGGCCGGTGTGCGCTTTGCCCTGACGGGCACGCCCATCGAAAACCGCCTGTCCGAGCTCTGGAGCATCTTCGACTTTTTGATGCCGGGCCTGCTTGGCACGCGCGAGTCGTTTGCCAAGCGCTTCGAAAGCCCGGTCGAGCACGCCGAGGGCGATAGCGCCGCTCGCCTGCAGGCGCTCGTGTCGCCGTTTGTGCTGCGCCGTGTTAAGGAAGACGTGGTGGCCGATCTGCCCGAGAAGATCGAAGACACCGTCATGGCACAGCTCACCGGCGAGCAGCGCAAGCTCTACCTGGCCAACCAAGACCGCATCGCCCAGCAGGTGCAGCATCGCGAGACATCCGAGTTTAAGAAGGACAAGCTCAAGGTACTCGCCGAGCTCACCAAGCTGCGCCAGATCTGCTGCGACCCGCGTCTACACTACGAGGATTACAAGGCGGGGAGCGCCAAGCTCGATACGTGCATGGAACTCGTGCACGGTGCACTCGACGGCGGGCATCGCATCCTGTTGTTCAGCCAGTTTACGGGTATGCTCGATATCATCGGCAAGCGCCTGTCCAAGGAGGACATCGCCTTCCTTAAGCTCACGGGCGCTTCGTCTAAGGAGAGTCGCGCCAAGATGGTCGCGCAGTTCCAGGCGGGCGAGGTGCCGGTGTTTCTGATCTCGCTCAAGGCGGGCGGCGTGGGCCTTAACCTGACGGCGGCCGATGTGGTCATTCACTACGACCCGTGGTGGAACGTGGCCGCACAGGACCAGGCGACCGACCGTGCGCATCGTATTGGCCAGCAGCACACCGTGACTGTGTACAAGCTCATCGCCAAGGACACGATCGAGGAGCGCATCATGCAGATGCAGGAGTCCAAGCGCGACCTGGTCAACAGCGTGCTCGGCGGCGACGGCATCTCGTCGGCGCTATTTAGCCGCGAAGATGTTCTGGCGCTGCTCGGCGGCGACGGGCGCTAACCCGCTCGGGTGAGGCCGCCAGGGCGGGTTAGCGCACGCCGCCCCATCGTCCCTGCCCGTTATGTGTTCATTTGCGATGCCGTGGATGGTTCGCTTGCCTTTGGGCATAAGAAGCATCGAGAACATCGGCACATCAGCAAAGGAGAACATCATGGCGAAATTCTTTAAGGACCCCGACGGCAAGCTCATTGCCGCCCTTGGCAACGACGTTGCAACCCCCGCCGGCTGCACAGAGCTGACCGCGAACACCGAGGACGCGGCGCACGAAAAGCACGTGCCGGTCGTTGAGAGCGAGCGCGACGGTCACGTGATCCGTGCGCGCGTGGGCTCGGTCGAGCATCCTATGGTGCCCGAGCACTACATCGAGTGGATCGCCCTTGAGGCCGAGGGTCGTCTGGAGGTCCATTACCTCCAGCCCGGCATGAAGCCCGCGACGTTTTTTGCCGGCGGTTCCAAGACCGGTACCGTCTATGCCTATTGCAACCTGCACGGGCTGTGGTCCGCGACGTTCTAGGAGCACGCCCCCGCTCGGGGTATCATAGCTAGCATATGCACATGCGAGCGCCGACTGCGTCATGCGGCCGGCGCTTTTACTACGACAACGATGGTTTACGACGGAAAGGGCTGAGCCATGAAGCTCGCACTTGCACAGATCGATATGCGCCTAGGTGATATTGAGGGTATCTGCGGTCGCATCGAGGACCAGGCGCGCCTGGCCCACGAGCGCGGTGCGCGCGTGCTGTGCGTGCCGGCTCCGCTCTTTATGGGGGCCCTGCCCGGCGGCCTGGTGGGCGCTGCGGACTTTGAGCACGACATGCTTGCCGGCTTGACCGGCGTCGCCGAGCGTATCCAAGAACTCGATATGATTTGCATCGTGCCCGCGGCGGTTTCGTTTGAGGGCCAGCCCCTGCTCGATTATATGATGCTCAAGGACGGTCGCGTGGTGCCGGCCCGTTCGAGCATTGCCCTGCAGCGCGGTGGGAACGGCGATGCCCGTTGGGCACCGCCGGTGTTTGACGTGGACGGCGTGCGCATCGCGGTGATCTTCGACTTGGACCGCGAGCTCGAGATGCTGCCGACCGGCGTCGACCTCATTGTCTATTTCCAGTTCAACGCGTTTGATATGACCGACCGCGAGACCGCCGCGATCGCCGCCGTGCGCAGCGGAGCCTATCGCAAGATCGCATCTAAGCGCAGCGTGTGGTTTGCCTGCATGGCGCCGGTCGGTGCGTACGACGAGTCGGTGTATACCGGCGGCTCGTTTGTACTCGACGACTGCGGCCGCGCGGTGGCCCAAGCGCCGTGTTTTGAGGAGAGCCTGCTGGTTCAGGAGATCCAGCGCGGTGTGATGCTCGATGCCTTGGAGGACCACGAGCTGCCCGAGTTTCGCTCCGAGGAATGGCTGTGGCAGGCGCTGGTGCTCGCCGTTCGCGATAACGCCCGCGCCCGCGGTACGTCGCGCGCCGTGGTGGCGCTCGAGGGCGACTTGCCGTCGTCCCTACTGGCGGCGCTTGCCGTCGACGCCCTGGGTTCGCGCAATGTGGTCGGCCTGGTACTGGGACGCAACCGCATCTTTACGCCGGCGCAGGAGGAGGCCGAGGCTGCTCGCTGTGCCGCCGTTCGCGCCATTGCCGAGCGCCTGCATATTCGCACGGTTGAGCGCGATGCGCCGGATGCCGCGCGTGTGCTCGACCGCGATGTGTCGGCGGGCGATGCCGAGCGCCTGCGCTCTCGCACGCTGGGCCTTATGCTGGAGGATACGGCGCTCGAGCTGGGCGCGATGGCGTTGAGCCCGCTGTCCAAAACTGAGTACGCGCTGGCGGCGCCCGCGCTTTGCGGTGGCTACCAGGGCGATTATGCGCCCTTTGGCGATGTGTATCTGTCGACCCTCGAGTTTGTGGCGCGCGTGCGCAACCGCACGTCTGCCGTGGTGCCGCAGGAGCTCGTGACGCTCAACGCGGTGGAGGATTGCATGGAGCGCGTGCTGGCGCAAGCGCTCTCGACGCTTGACGGTCCGGTCGACATGCTCGACCGCGCGGCGCAGCTGCTCGGTGGGCTTGAGCCGGGCGAGGTCGATGGCACGCTCGAGGCGCACGTCGACCGCAACCGTCCCTTCGACGACATTCCGATGGCTGCCGGCAAGCCCGAGGCCTGCTCGCTGCTGCTGATGCTCGTGCGTCAGGGCGAGGCCGCCCGCCGCATGCTGCCGACGGCGCCGATCGTCTCGGCCCGCTCGTTTGTCGAGCGCGCTTGGCCGTACATGCTCGCATGGTCCGACCTGGGGTTGAGCGGCAAGGAACGCATGACGGTCGATGCGCTGGCGCGCGCCGAGGTGAATCGCTTTGCTGACGAAGATACAAGCGAACGCATGCGTGGCGAGATGATGGGCTTACTGGGTGACCTGTTGGGTATTTCGCCCGAGCAGATGGAAGAGCTGCGCTCCGAGGATGGCCAGCGTCGCCTGCATGAGGGTATGAAAAAGTTTGAGGGCGAGGTCCAGGACGCCATCGAAAAGATGATGGGCGGCCAGGGCGGACCGCAAGGTGGGCCCCAGGGCACGCCGATGCCGCATCCGCCAGTAGATCCGAGGCAGTTCCCATTCTTTAGCCAGAACTAGGGCAGAAGCAATCTTGCTTTAAGCATCTTGGCCCCGTTGTGTTATTCTAGAACAGACGTTCGTGAATGATGCGCGGGGCCTTGTCTTGCGCTGTGCTTGTGGCGAGGGGAGGTTGGCTTGGTTATCTTGGGCATCGACCCCGGTTTGGCTCATACGGGTTGGGGGATTATCGAGGAGCGGCGTGGCGAGGTTCGCTGCCGTGCCTACGGCTGCATCGAGACCAGTGCCGGAAGTCCGCTCGCGGTGCGCCTGTCGCATATCGCCCATGACCTTAAGGATGTCGTCGAGCGTTATCGACCCGACACGGCTGCTGTCGAGAGCATCTACTTTGGCGCCAACGTTCGTTCGGCCATCCCCACGGCGCATGCCCGCGGTGCTGCGCTCGTGGCGCTTTCGGAGTGCGCGCTCGAGATTGGCGAGTACACGCCCATGCAGATCAAACAGGCTGTGGTGGGCACCGGCGCCGCGGACAAGCGGCAGGTCGCCTACATGGTACGCACGCTCACGCAGCTCGACCACGACCCGCATCCCGACCATGCCGCCGATGCCCTGGCTTGCGCCATATGCCACGTAAACCTCAGCCGCACCCGCGCCCTCACCGGTGGCGAGTTCTATCAACAGAGAGGAACCGGATACTGATGATTTCCCAGCTCCACGGAACGCTTGTCGAGTCCACGATGAGTTCTGCTGTCGTCGATGTGTCGGGCGTTGGCTTTGAGCTCGGCATCTCGGGCAGCACTGCGGCCACGTTGCCGACGCCCGGCGGCGAGGTCCGCCTCTACACGCGTATGCAGGTGCGCGAGGACGCCATGACACTTTTCGGTTTTTCCTCAAAGGATGAGCGCACGATGTTCGACCGGCTCGTGTCCGTCTCGGGCGTTGGCCCGCGCTTGGCGCTCGCCGTGCTTTCCACCTATACCGTGGGGCAGCTGTATTCGCTGGTGATGGCCGAGGACGACAAGGGCATGGCCAAGGTACCCGGTGTGGGCAAAAAGACAGCTCAGCGCCTGATCCTGGAACTCAAGAGCACCTTTGCCAAGGATAAGGGCTTTGTGCCGGTCGACGTGATTCCCGGCCAGGTTGCGATGCCGGTTCCCGCCGCCGCTCCTTCGGCGATTGATGATGCCCGTGCGGCACTCCTTTCCATGGGCTTTAGCCCGCAGGAGACCGATGTTGCCCTGAGCGGGTATGATGGTCAGAATATGCGTGTCGAGGATCTGCTCGGCGCGGCGCTTAAGCGACTCGGAATGGATGCGTGATGTGGGAAGCCGATGACTCTCAGGACCTGTGGGCGACGCCCGGCAACTCGCCGGCGGCATCCATGGCGCACGGCGAGCGCATGGTGGGCTCGGAGCTGACGGCCGAGGACCTCGATGTCGACCGCACTTTGCGCCCCCAGCGCCTGGACGACTACTGCGGCCAGGAGCACATCAAGCAGAGCCTGCGCGTGTTGATCGAAGCGGCGCAGAGCCGTGGCGAGACGCTCGACCACGTGATTTTCTCGGGTCCTCCGGGCCTGGGCAAGACCACGCTGGCCACCGTTATCGCCAACGAGCTGGGCGCTCAGATCAAGACCACGAGTGGCCCTGCCATCGCACGCACGGGCGACCTGGCGGCCATCCTTACTAACTTGCAGCCGGGTGATGTGCTGTTTATCGACGAGATCCACCGCCTCAACCGTTCGGTCGAGGAGGTCCTGTACCCCGCGATGGAGGACTTTGCCCTCGATATCGTGATTGGCAAGGGTCCGGCGGCGCGCTCGATTCGCCTGGATATTCCCAAGTTTACGCTGGTAGCGGCAACGACCCGCTCAGGCATGTTGACAGGCCCGTTGCGCGACCGCTTTGGCATTTCATATCGCCTGGATTACTACACGGTCGAGGAGCTCGCGCAGATTGTGACGCGCTCGGCGACTATCCTGGGCGTGACGATCGACCACCCCAGTGCACTCGAGATCGGCTCGCGTTCGCGCGGCACGCCACGTCTTGCCAACCGCCTGCTCAAGCGCGTGCGCGACTATGCGCAGGTGCGCGGCAACGGTCCCATTGAGCTCGATATCTGCCGTCAGGCACTCGAGTTCTTCGAGATCGACGAGCTCGGTCTGGACTGGATGGATATTCGCATTTTGGAGACGCTCGCCAAGACGTTCTCCGGTCGTGCCGTGGGACTTACGACCCTTGCCAGCGCGGTGGGCGAGGACCCGGGCACGCTCGAGGATGTCTATGAGCCCTATTTGCTGCAATGCGGGTTGATGATTCGTACGCCGCAGGGCCGTCAGGCAACCCTTCGCACCTTTGAGCACCTGGGGATTGAACCTACCGTTTAGGGCGCTTTGTTTTGGCGGGCTGTTGGGCTATCGCTGGGCATCGGGTAAACATATCGCCGTTCATCGGTTATGGGCGTTTTACTATTGCGCGCCCGTGCTATGCTGAATTGGTCTTTTTCTCATTCGGTAACGAAAGGACCGCCCATGCCTACTGACATCGAAATCGCACGTTCCGTCACGCCGCTGCCCATTACCGAGGTGGCTAAGAACGCCGGCGTCGACGTAAAGCACCTGATTCCGTACGGCTTCGACAAGGCTAAGGTTGACTATTCACTGCTCAACGAGCCGACCGATCACCAGGCCAAGCTCGTCCTCGTGACCGCTATCAACCCAACGCCTGCGGGCGAGGGCAAGACCACCACGACCATCGGTCTGGCCGATGGCCTGCGTCGTCGCGGCGTCAAGAGTGCCGTGGCCCTGCGCGAGCCTTCGCTCGGCCCCGTCTTTGGCGTTAAGGGCGGTGCTGCCGGCGGCGGCTGGGCTCAGGTCATCCCCATGGAGGATATCAACCTGCACTTTACCGGCGACTTCCACGCTATCGGTGCTGCCAATAACCTGCTGGCCGCCATGCTCGACAACCATATTCAGCAGGGCAATCAGCTCGGTATTGACGTTAAGCGCATCACTTGGAAGCGCGTCGTCGATATGAACGACCGTCAGCTGCGCCACGTTATCGACGGCATTGGCGGTAAGGCCCAGGGCGTGCCGCGCGAGGACGGCTTCGATATCACCGTCGCCTCCGAGGTCATGGCAATCCTGTGCCTGTCTACGAGCATCAGCGACCTCAAGGAGCGCCTGGGCGAGATCGTCGTCGGCTACAGCTTTGCCGGCGAGCCCGTCCGTGCCCGCGACCTTAAGGCCCAGGGTGCCATGGCCGCGTTGCTTAAGGACGCGCTCAAGCCCAACCTGGTGCAAACGCTCGAGGGCACGCCCGCGTTTGTCCACGGCGGTCCCTTCGCCAACATTGCCCACGGCTGCAACTCTATCATGGCCACGCGTATGGCGATGCGCTTTGGCGATGTCGCCATTACCGAGGCCGGCTTTGGTGCCGATTTGGGCGCCGAGAAATTCCTCGACATCAAGTGCCGCATGACGGGCGTTCGCCCCAGCGCCGTCGTGATCGTCGCGACCGCTCGTGCGCTGAAGTACAACGGTGGCGTCGCCAAGGCCGACCTCAACGAGGAGAACCTCGAGGCGCTCAAGGCTGGCATGCCCAACCTGCTGCGTCACGTCGACAACATCCAGAACGTTTATGGTCTGCCCTGCGTGGTCGCCATCAACCGATTCCCGACGGACACCGAGGCCGAGCTTGCGCTCATCGAGTCCGAGTGCCAGAAGCTCGGCGTCAACGTTAAGCTTTCCGAGGTCTGGGCCAAGGGCGGCGAGGGCGCGCTCGACCTGGCCGATGAGGTCATGCGTCTGATTGAGCAGCCGAGCGAGCTCAAGTTTGCCTATGAGGACGGCGCTGATGTCGCTGATGCCCTCGAGGCTGTTGCCACCAAGGTCTACCGCGCCGACGGCGTCGACTTTACGCCGGCTGCCAAGCGCCAGCTCGCCGAGCTGCGCGAGAACGGCTTTGGCAACCTGCCGGTGTGCGTGGCCAAGACGCAGTACAGCTTTAGCGACAACGCCAAGGCCCTGGGCGCTCCCGAGAACTTCCGCATTACGGTGCGCGAGCTCAAGGTTTCCGCCGGTGCCCACTTTGTGGTCGCACTGACTGGCAGTGTTCTGACCATGCCGGGCCTGCCCAAGGTCCCCGCGGCCGAGAACATCGACGTCGACAACGACGGCAACATCACCGGCCTGTTCTAAGCTCGCTGCGCATAGCTGCTTGCTTGCCCCGCCGCGCCCACAAGGCCCGGCGGGGCTTTTTGATCCTTAGGCCCGCGCATGTCTTGTAGATACCGGCGGGCTCCGTCCATCATAGGCTTTTGCGCGGGTAGAATGCATGGATAACTTGAGGCTCACGCGCGACGGAAAGGAATCGTTGCATGGATCAGGACAAGACAACCGTGATGGGCGGCTACGGTTCCGCGCAGGCTGGCGATAGCGCCGATGCGACCCGCGTTGTTCCCAACCCCGGTTATACCGACCCCGCCGCGACGCAGCCTTCTGTCGAGCCCACCCGGGTTATGGGCTATGGCGACACGGCGCAGGATTCTTACGCTGCATCTTCGCAAGGCCCCTATAGCAACGCAGCTCCGGACCCGTTTGATTACGCGCCGCAGGATTCTTATGCCGCCTCGACGCCGAATCCCTATGATGACCTGCCGCAGAATCCCATTCCGCAGCCTCAGCAGACGACGTATATGCCTCGCACGGCGCAGCCTCGCTACGAGTCGCGCCAACCGTATCGCGAGTACCCCAAGTCGATTCCGCAATATGGCGAGGACGAGGAGAAGAAGCCGTCGCGTTCGTCGAGCGTGATCAAGAAGATCCTCATCGTGCTGGCGATCTTCTTTGCGCTGTCGGTTGTGTTTGCCATCGTGTCGGGCATGCTCAACAAGCGAGGGAGTTCAACGGCCGATACCACTGCCGAGCAAACTGAGTCCGCCTCGTCTAGCGCCGTCGATCTGAGCGATATCCCGGGGCAGTACTGGTCCAACGCCAAGAAGATCCTCAAGTCGCGCGGCGCCGATCTTTCGAATGCCGTGGTCCTGACTGATGATGGCTCAACGCCCGTCGTCGATGCCAACTGGGTCGTTACTTCTGCCTACTATAACGACAACGGCAACCTCGAAATTCAACTCACGCACAAGAACAGCTCGGGCAACTCGTCCGACGGCCAAAGCGGTACCGACAGTTCGAGCTCCAATACGCTGGAGGACTTGAGCAACAAGGCACAGGAGTTGGGAGACAAGGCGCAAGAGCTGGGCGACACGGCACAAAACCTGGGCGATACCGCGCAGAACTTGGGCGGCTTGGCGACGGATGCCTGGAACGCCCTGCAAAACGGCATCTCGGGCGCGCAGGGAAACTAGCTGTTAAGCAGGCTACAGCTGCTCGGCCGGACGGTCGGGCGAGCTAAAGCCCGAGTCAAACGTAACGACGCATGAGGCATCGGGTCGGCGCTCGTGCACGATGCGCGTGACGAGCTCCAGCAGCTCCTCGTCGGATATGTCAAAGCCGTCGGGACGCACCAGGTCAAACGAAACGAGCCCGTCGTGCTCGTGTAGGTCGTGGATGGAGAGCGCGGGATCAATCTGCATGACGCCGCGCTTGACCCAGCCGCGCAAGTCATCGCCGGTTGTCGCGATGGGGTCGCAGTGCAGCGTGATACCAATGCCCATCTGGCGCTTGATGTCGTGCTCGATGGTGTCCAGAATCTCGTGGTGCTCAAACGCGTCGCCCTCGCCGGGCATCTCCACGTGGGCGCTGGCAAACTGACGACCGGGGCCGTAGTCGTGCACCATGAGGTCGTGTGTGCCCAAGACCTGCGGATAGGACATGATCTTGTCGCGGATTGCCTGGACGAGCTTGGGGTCGGGCGCTTGCCCCAGCAACGGGCTGATGGCGTCGCGCACCAGGCCCAGGCCGCTGATGCAGATGAAGATGCCCACACCCAGGCCTGCCCAGCCATCGAGATCAAAGCCGGTCGTCTGCGAAATAAGCGCCGCCACCAAGACCGAGCCCGAGGTGATGACGTCGTTTTTGGAGTCCTGCGCCGTGGCGATGAGCGTTTCGGAGTCGATGCGATCGCCCAGCGTACGGTTGAACGCTGCCATCCAGAATTTGACGAGCATGGACAGAACAAGGGCAGCCGTGGAGAGCGCCGAATACACGGTGGGCGAGGGCTTGATGATCTTGGTGACCGACTCGAGGATTAGGTTGATGCCGACGGCACAAACCAGGACGGCGACAAACAGACCAGCCAGGTACTCGTAGCGGCCGTGGCCGTAAGGGTGGCCCTCGTCTGCCGGGCGGCTGGCAAGGCGGAACCCGAGCAGGCTCACGATGTTGCTCGAGGCATCGGAGAGGTTGTTGAAAGCGTCAGCGATGAGGGAGACGGAACCGGCGAGCAGGCCCGCGATGCCCTTGGCCAGGCACAGGGTGATGTTGAGGCCAATGCAGATGAGGCTTGCGGCAAAACCCGCGTTGGTGCGGCAAGATGCATCGACCGGCTCGTCCTCGCTGCCGGGAACAAGCGTATGTACCAGCCGATTTACAAATAGCATAGCGGTCGTCCTCACAATCATGTTTAAGGGGATAGTGTAGCTCGCGCGGGGGCGCCGTGCACCGATGCTCAGAAAATGCAGCAATAGTCTGTCGGTGCTAACGAGCGAGCCTTCTCGTCTGCCCGGGCGGTCCATTTTGGGCCACATGGGTATGGGCATGTGCCTGTTTGCTCGACATACTTAATGTCGACAGCCCCTGTGCAAAGGAGGACGTTTCCATGGACGAGATGTTTGCCATTAAATGTCAAAACTGCGGCGGTCCTATGTACTCGCACCAGGCTAAGCGCAGTTTTGAGTGCGCCTATTGCGGTGCGGTCATTCCGTGGCAGGCGGACGCCGGAGAGCCCAAGAGCGCTTTGGGCATTCGCCATACGCCGTTGACGGTGGTGGATGGACTGCTCAAGCTCACGCATGTGTCGCAACTCGAGCGCCCGGAGGACCCGGACTGGTATTTCTTCAATTCGCACTGGCGCAATCAGTCGGTCCTGGAACATCTGCTGTGGGAGGATCGCGGCACGGCGCAGGAGTTCCAAGAGGCTACGCACGTGAGCATTCCGTGCCCCTTCTGTGGCGCGTCCTTTGAGGGCGAGTCGACCCAGCGCGTGTTTGAGTGCCCGTCCTGCGGCAACAAGATCGGCATTGCCGACCTGCTCAAGCCCGGTACCTTCAGCAAGCGCCTGACCATGGGCGTTGGTGCGGAGTATGTGCCCGAGCAGGGTATTCCCTTCGAAATCTCGCCGCAGCAGGCACGTGCCAACGCGCTGCAGCTGGTGCGTCAGTACCCCGACGCCTTTGCCGGGCACGACGTGGAAGACGCGATCCAAAACGACATGATGCTCTTCTACTTCCCCATGGCGCTGGCGGACCTGCGCATGATGGCGAGCTTCCCGGGCAAGGGCCTGAGCAAGGAAACCCTGGTGTACTACGAGGTGCTCGACTGGGCATACCCCAGGGCAAACTACCTGGACGTTCGCCTCATGGGCATTTTGGAGCCGTGGGACTTTGCCAAGGTTGGGCCGTTCGATCCCGCCATGCAGGAAGGCGACTTCCGCGTTGTCTCCGTCGATGCGTCTACCAAGGACCAGGTGGTCATTGATAAGTTGGCGCTCGACGTTGCGGGCAACGACGCCGAGGCTGTACTGGGGCTCAATAAAAAGAGCATCCGCACCTGGGCGCGCAAGGCCCGCAAGCATAAGGACGGCCTGGTTATGGTGCCGGTGTACTTTGTCGATCGTCCGGCGACGGACAGCCGCGATGGCGAACAGGTGCGCATCGCCGTGAACGGCCAGACGGGCCGCGCGGCTGCGGTGGTGTTTAGTGACAAGCGCGAAACGCATGTGGTGGCGCCGCTCAACCCGAGCCTGCATCTGTCCGGTGAGAGCACCGTGCACGCCATGCCCGTCGAGGTTAAATGCGTTAAATCGCCGTTCCTATACCAGATCGTGCGCCGCGGAGGCGGCGAGCAACCGCGTCAGGTCGCAGCCGCCGTCGAGGGTTCCTACCGAGAAGAAAAGCCCAAACGCAAGGGCTTGTTCGCTGCGATCTTTGGGAAGTAGGGGAGTGGTTCCGGGGTGTCGGGCTGCATCGCAAGGTCATGAGACGAATTTAAAACTGCTGGGAACGTGCTACCATTTCCGATAGCCTTAATCTTGTAAGAAGCGGAGGCCAGATTATGGGTTTTGCGGATCAGCAGCTTCAGCTTTAGGTACCGTATTCTCCTGACGACACGTTTAATGCCTTGAAGACAGCTATGGAAAAGCTGCCTAAAGTAAAAGTTGATAGTGCATCGCCCACAACAAGAACAGTTGCAGCCGAGATTGGTATGAGCCTTTGGTCCTGGGGCGAAAATATCAGTATTTCGGTTGTTCCAGTTGAAGGCGGATCTGGCGTTACTGTCAACTCGTCATCTAAGGTCCGGACAAACGTACTAAACGGGGGCAAAAATGCAAAGAATATTGCCGAGATAGTCGATGCCCTATCGAAGGAGCTCGAGCGGTATCCACAGGTTTCATAGACTATTGAGACGCTGGCGGATAGTGGCGATGTAGTTGCAAGGCTTGAGAGGCTTGCAACGCTGCGCGATAGTGGAGTACTTACCGAGGAAGAGTTTGCTGCAGAAAAGGCAAAAATCCTTTCGTAATCAGACACGATGGTTGGATTTGCATTCTATTATTGAACTTGTTTATACCAGGCTGAAAACATCGTGTGTAATAAAGGTGCGTAGTAGTCTCGTCTCATACAGCAATAGGGACCTCTTTTGGACGTTCTGCCTTTGGAGCGTCGGCGAGTCGTGCCTCGATGGAAGCTTTGGACACCATGCGCTTGGTGCCATCCTTCCATGAATCCAACAGTCCAGCATTTATCAGTTGCGATACTCTTGCCGAGCTAACGCCAAGCATGCGCGCGGCGTCCACTGCGGTGACGGCGGGGATATCGTTGAGTTTGCGACTGACGGCCACGGAGATAATCTTGCCACCGTGCTGCGGCTCGTGGCCAAAGTCCGGCGCAAGCAGGTCAACGCCGCCCATTAGGTGGTCATCGACCATGCATGCGAGAAAATCAGCGGCACTTTCGACAGCGTCGTTTAGGTCGGATCCGAACGTTCCACCTCCGCCCAGCGAGCCACATGGCACAGCGTCGACAACACCGTCCGAATCAAAGAACTCGAATTCCCATACGTAAACCATGTAAGACCTCCTTTAATGGCGAATAATACGAGGCGTACTCCTAGAAGCATTGCCAGTTGCATCGATGCAGCTAATCATGTCCATCTTAAAGCCTCGCGCGGACTCGAATTTCAATGTCGCCTAGCGCCTTCGTGCAGGATTCCCGAAGTGACTAAAATGTGGCAATAGAGACAGTTTTAGCGAACCCCACGGGAGTGACGCGTATGGACAATAACACGCTGCTATTCCAGGACAAAGGTTCGGGTAGGTATAAAGACGTCAAGATTTACCCCAACCGTATTGAGGTGCTCAAGAAGGGCACTTTTGGTGGCAAGCACACCGAGATTGTCTATCTTAAGGACATTACGGGGGTCAACAGGATCAAGGGCCGCGATGTTTTTCTGCGTAACAGGCTGTTGACTGCTTGTGTTTTTAGCCTGAGCAGCCGTGCGAAGGCCCAGGAGTTTGTTAACGCGCTGAACATGGTGATGTAGCCTATGGCGGCGTTTGGGCCAAGGTAAAAATCGGGGGCACAGAACGGTGTCCTGCGCCCCCCATTGAGTCGATGTGTCTAAAAGGCCGGCTTGCCTATTCGCTACCGTCCCCAGCGTTTTCGCGGTCGTTGGCAAGCATTGCCGCGCCGGCGACCGTTGTCGCTACGGCGGCGGCAGCGAGCCCGGCGGCAATGCCGGAGCCGTCGCCCGTGTCGGCGAGTTTTCCGCCCGAGTTCTTGCCCTTGTTGCCCTTACCGTTCTTATCAGCGCTGCCTGCGTTGGAACCCGTGCCACCGTCGGTGCCGGTGCCGCCTGCACTGCTCGAGGCCGCTACGGTAAAGCTCGCGGCTCCGTCATTAGCAAGCTTGTAGTTTTGCGCCGCGTCGCCCAAAAGACCGTTCGCGCGCACCCAGTACGTTCCCGCGGTAAATGCCTCGCCCTCGACCATTGCCGTGCCCGGAGCGCCGTCCGCGTCGTGCACAAACTCGAGCTGAGCCGTGCAGGCATCGTTTTCGAGTTTGCCCTCGAGCAGCGCCGCGACCTTTGTGCGCACATCCTCGCCGGCCTTAAGGCCTTCGAGCCCCTCAAAGTGGGGTGTCAGTGCGCGCGGATCGATATCGATGGGCACGGATCCCTGCAGCCCCGTAACGGTCTCGTTGCCCAAGGCGTCGACATCCACGTATTCGATGGTAAACGCATGGCCCGAAGCCGCCACGTTGAGTACGTTGCTGCTGTCGACAAGGCGGAAATGGCCCTCGCCAACGGTCTTGCCATCCTGGAGCGAGGCATCGCTCAGCGAGTCGCCGTACGTCATGCGCATGCGGGTCGGGAGGCAGCACGAAGCCGACTGCGTGTGCTTCGTATCGTAATTGTAATTGCGCTGGTAGATGCTCCGGGCCAGCGCCGCATCAACAAAGTCGGATGCGATGATGCCAATGTGCTTGAGGTAATCTGACTTTGTATCCTCGGTGCCGCTGGGATTGATGTACGGGCTCTTGTACAGATGCTCGTTGACTACTCGTGCCGAGGTAAAAGGATTGCCTCCGTGCGACAAGCCCGTGCAGCTGGTGTAGTTGATAGACCAGCAACGCTCCTGGACTTGCACCTCGGCCCCGGCATCGTCCACGACGTCCACCTTGTTGCACGTGCGCCCGGTCGTTTCCTTCAGCGCATTATCAACCCAGCTGAGCTTGTCGGTTCCCGTGAGTTTGTACTTGTCCTGGGCATATACCTTGGTGCAATAGGGCTCTTCATTGCCCGTTTCCCCTATGGCTTCAAATCCCCGCGCGTCTTGGACGAGACACATCGACTGCCCGGAATGCGCCTTGATCTTGTCATCCCATTGGGTGAGGTCGAGGCCCCACGTGTGGCCGCTTACGCTGTTGCCGGCGAGCCCAAATCGACGCAGCAGGACGATCTTTCCGCGCACCTCGCCCAGCGTGGGGACGTGGCTCGACGTGTAGAACAGGTTGGGGTTATCGGCCATAACCTTGGCGAAGGCCGTCGTTATGCTTTCGTCGGTAGCCTCATCGTTGCCGCGCGATGCGAGCATGATGAGCGCTTCTGACGGGCTTTCGTTCAAAAACGTTTTGAAGTACCCGATGACATCGGAGAGATGCAGATAGTTCCCGTCTTTTTTGAGTAGGTAGAAAATCCCGTGGTCGATGCCGGGGTCATCGCCCTTTCCGAGCCGGATATCAAAATAGCGAATGCCTTCGAGCAACTGCGTGGGAATGTAATCCTGCTGGCATTTTACTTGCGAGGATTGGGGCTCAGTGTCGTTGTCCACGCTGCAGGTGCCCGAATCGTGCGTACCCGGGATGCTCAGCTCGTCGAGGAACTTGTTGTCGTCGACGTATTTCATCCAACATGGTCCGTCGACGTAGCTGCTGTACGTGATCCAGTCGAGGCTGCTAACCGTGGCATCGTTCTTTTTCATGTCGTAACCGATAAGTTCGAGCTCCCACGGAATGCTCTTACTCTTATGGCAGATCTTATTGTTGTCCTGGTCTTTGCCGTTCGATTCTATTGCCAGGTACTTAATGTCTTTTTTCTCGGTTTCTTTCTCGACCGTGCGGTCTCGGATGATGTAGGTTCCGTTTGATTGACGCTCGAACGCAAAAGCGCGGCTGGGCTTGTTGTCATACTCGCCGCCCCATACGTGGATGACCTTTCCATCTTTGTCCGAGTCGTCGTCGACCGACCAAATGCTGTAGCCCGTCTTTTTATGCTCTTCGAAATTGAGCAAGGTGCGGATGGCGTACCAGTTTGTATCGTCATTCTTGGTCGTTACGTTCTCAAGGATGAGCTTGCTGGACGTGCCGTCGTTAAACAGGTGACAGACGTTGCCGCGAACGTTGCCGTCTTGGTTGACGCTCGCGGTGCGAAAATAGCCCGCGGGGCGAAGGCGAATGACGAAATTGTCGAGGCTGTCCGACGGTGCGGGTGTGTTGTCTGCAAATGCCGCTCGCAGGGGAATGCCCGGCGCTGCGGTTTCGGGCAGGCTTGCAAGTGGTGACAACGCCGCAAGCCCTAGGCCCAGCGTAAACGCTCGGCGGCTGATGGCATGGTGTTCGGTCATAACTTCTCCATTCGCAGAGTGCGGTTATGCGATAGTTTTGGTCACTATACTGCCCAGATGTTTAAAGATGCTGGTTTAATTGCCTGCGCGGCACAATAAATCGGCGGGCGGACGTGTTGGGGCGTTTGTCGTTTTCGTACTGTTGCCACATTTGGGGCGGTTCCGACGTCCGGCATCCTCGCGTTCGTCGGCTACAGGCATAAGAAAGGGAGGGTCGGTTTACCGGCCCTCCCTGGGTACGAAGCGCTGGGGTACCGTCGCTTGTTTGCACCGCGACCGTGTTTCCCGTTGCGCTCGCCAGTCGCTTAGCGCTTGATCTCGATATCGTCGAGCTTGACGTCCATGGCCTCGGTCTTGGCCTCGGCGATGTCGTCGGCAAATTCCAGAGACTTCATCATGGTCTCGACGGCGTCCTTGTGCTCCTCGACGTTGTCGATACGCACATACACACTGCCCCCGTCAACGTCGGTGAAGTATTCGGTCGTTACGCCGCCCGAGTGTGTATAGGAAGCGTTGCGCCAAGTCTTGCCGTTGTACTTGACGGGGTCATTCTCGGTCCACTCAAAGCTGGCATTCCACTTTGCCTCGTAGTCGAACAGCTCGTCGGCGTTCTTGTCAGGATCGAAGACGGGGATGAAGCGATCGCTGGCGTGCTCGCTCTCGGTGAACTTAAACTGGGCCCTGTCGGCAGTGTCGCCTGCGACGTCGGTGATCTCGACGCCCTCGGGGACCTCGACCTTAAACCAAATGAAGTCGGTCCTCATATCCACGGCTGGCTTTTCTGCGCCGCCGCCACCGCCACTGCCGGTAGCGCCGCCGCTTCCGCCGCAACCCACCAGGGCAACCGCGGCAAAAAGACTCATGCAGAGGGTGAGAATCGCAAAGGCCTTCTTTTTCATGGTCGTGTCCTCCTCGATCTGTAACCGCCCATGGATTACCTGCCTTTACTGTACGCGTGGACGGCTCGCTCGGGTGGGCCATGTGTCCCATTCTGAGGGCCGGATTTGCGCCGTTAAGTGGCAATATGCACGGGTCCAAAAGAGGGGAGGGCCGGTGCTGTCGGCTCTCCCCGGGGTGAGGTGTCCGTTGTTTTAAAGGGGCGCGTGTACGCGGGCGTTGCCCCAACAGGTTCCTTGTTTATAGATATGCCCCAGTTTGTGACGTCCGGAAGTCCCGAAAGGCGGGCCATGTTCCCATGTTTGCGGTGCCGACGCCTATCGTTCGTCATAGAAATCCGCGATGACCAGGTGCGCTGACGCTTATGTACTTATGGGCTAGACTATGCACCATTATGTGATCGATGCGGTCGGTCGGTGGTTGCCGCCCGACCGATGTATATGACTTGAAGGTGCATGCGTATGAGCCAAGAGATGATGGACAAGACCTGCCGCGGGTTTGCCGAGGCGCTGGCCGCGCGCGAGCCGGTTCCCGGTGGTGGCAGCGCGAGCGCTTTTGTGGGCGCGCTGGGCGCCTCGCTGTGCGGAATGGTTGCCCGCTACGGTGCGACCAATCCCGCGCTTGCTGATCGTGCGGATGACCTGACGCGCGCGTTTACCCAGGCTGATGAGCTGGCCCAGGAGCTTGTCGAGTTGGTTGCCGAGGACGTTCGTGCCTACGGCCAGGTGTCCGCTGCGTACGGTATTCCGCGTGAGGACCCGGCCCGACCGGCTGCGATTCAGGATGCGCTGCATGTGGCCGCTATGCCGCCGTATCGCATTATGGATGCCTGCGGGCGCGCACTGGCGCTGCTCGAGGACATGGCCGACAAGGGTTCGCGTCAGCTGCTGTCCGATGTGGCGTGCGGCGCCGTATTCTGCCGCGCCGCCATGCAGGGCGCGAGCTTGACGCTCTTTGCGAACACCACGTCTATGAAGGATCGTGCACGCGCCGAGGAGCTCGAGACGGCGTGTGATGAGTTGCTCGACACATGGTTGCCGCGCGCCGATGCGCTGGCGCGCCGCGCCTCCGACGCTGCAAGAAAGAGGGGATAGCCATGGCTGAGCTACTGAAGGGTGCTCCCGTCGCCCGCGCTTTGACTGAGGAGCTCGCTGCCCGCTGCGCTGCGCTGCGCGAACGCGGTGTTGTTCCGACGCTTGCTATCGTGCGTGTGGGTGAACGCGAGGACGACCTATCCTACGAGCGCGGCGCCCTTAAACGCTGCGAAAAGGTTGGCATCGAGGCGCGTCGCGTGTTGCTTCCTGCCGGTGTTTCGCAAGACGAGCTGTTGACGGCCATCGAGGACATCAATGCCGACTCGGCTGTTCATGGCTGTCTGATGTTTCGCCCGCTGCCCGCCGGCCTTGACGAGAACGCCGTCGCCGCAGCGCTCGATCCCGCCAAGGACGTTGACTCCATGACGCCGGCCTCGCTGCTTACCACGCTTTCGGGGCGAGGCGAGGGCTTTGCTCCCTGCACGGCCGAGGCCGTGTTGACGTTGCTGGACCATTACGGCGTTGAGCTGGATGGGGCCAAGGTTGCTGTGGTCGGGCGCTCTCTGGTGATCGGGCGTCCTGTTGCCGCCATGCTTACGGCTCACAATGCCACGGTGACGACGTGCCATACGCATACGCGCGACCTTGCTGCCGAGTGCCGTGCTGCCGACATTGTGGTTGCCGCCGTTGGACGCGCGCGTACGATTGGCGTGGATGCCGTTCGCGAGGACCAGACGATCATTGATGTGGGCATTAACTGGGATGAGGACGCTGGCAAGCTGGTCGGGGACGTCGATTTTGATGCTGTGGAGCCGGTTGTTGGTGCCATCACCCCCGTGCCGGGCGGCGTGGGCGCCGTGACAACGGCGATTCTCGCCAAACACGTGATCGAAGCGGCCGAGCGCGCATTGAAATAGGCGTTTTGGGCTGTTTGAGGGGTTAGTTCTATACCCCGTGGACAAAAAATGCCAAATATGAGTACTGTTGCCAAGATAGTCACATATATTTTAGGTTAATTTGGCTCTCTTACGATATTTATTATCGATAGAGAGCCTATTTTATTGGACCTATGGGGAAGTACATCATCTAATTTTTGAACAAATGTAGACTTTCGACACCCATGCGTAGCAAAATTGCTGTTACTAAATTAGTGACAGTACTCATATTTGGCATTTTTTGACCACGGGGGGCTGCCGAGGCCGTGGTTTCGCCCTTTTTGCGTCGAAGCGATACACTGTTGCCGTTTGATTTCTTCGCTCAAGGAGGATGCGCATGCCGTGCACAACGATTCTGGTCGGTAAGAACGCAAGCTACGACGGGTCGACCCTGGTCGCCCGCAACGAGGACTCGTCCAACGGGGTGTTTGAGCCCAAGCACATGTGCGTAGTGCATCCCGACGAGCAGCCGCGCGTCTACACGAGCGTCCTGAGTCACCTGACCGTTGAACTGCCCGATAACCCCATGCGCTACACGAGCGTCCCCGATGTTGTCCCGGGCCACGGCATCTGGGCCGAGGCCGGTTTCAACGAGCTCAATGTGGGCATGTCCGCAACCGAGACGCTCACCACCAACGAGCGCGTTCGCGGCGCCGATCCGCTCGCGGACTACGCGCCCGCCAAGGGCAACGAGGGTGAGGACGGCTATGTGCCGGCGCAGCCTGGTGGCCTGGGCGAGGAGGACATGGTGACCCTGGTCCTGCCCTACGCCAAGTCCGCCCGCGACGGCGTTCGTATCCTGGGCGACCTGCTCGAGCGCTGCGGCACCTACGAGAACAACGGCATCGCCTTTAGCGACGTGGACGAGATCTGGTGGCTCGAGACCATCGGCGGCCACCACTGGATCGCCAAGCGCGTGCCCGACGACGCCTATGTGACCATGCCCAACCAACTGGGCATCGACAGCTTTGACCTGGACGATGCCGAGGGCGCCCAGGCCGACCACATGTGCTCGGCCGACCTGCGCGCCTGGATGGCCGAGTGGCATCTGGACCTGACGCTGGGCGTTGAGGGCGACGGCCCGGCTGCGGTCTTTAACCCGCGCGAGGCATTTGGCTCGCATAGCGACAGCGACCACGTCTACAACACGCCGCGCGCCTGGTACATGCAGCGCTGCCTCAACCCCAGCGACGTGTGGGATGGCCCCGACGCCGACTACACGCCCGAGAGCGACGATATCCCCTGGAGCCGCGTGCCCGAGCGCAAGGTGACCATCGAGGACATCAAGTACGTACTCTCGAGCCACTACCAGGGCACGGAGTACGACTGCTACGGCAGTAAGGGCACGCCCGCCACGCGCGGCGCCTATCGCCCCATCGGCATCAACCGCAACAGCCAGCTCGCCGTGTTGCAGCTGCGCCCCTATGCGCAGCCGGCGTATCGCGCCGTGCAGTGGATGGCCTTTGGCTCCAACTCGTTTAACGCGCTGGTCCCGCTGTACGCCAACGTCGAGACCATGCCCGAGTACTATGCCGACACGCAGGCTCGCGTGACGTCCGAAAACTTCTACTGGGCCAACCGCCTGATCGGCGCCCTGGCCGACGTCCGCTTCCATGAGTGCGGTCGCGCGGTCGAGGATTATCAGGAGAAGGTCGGTGGCATGGGTCACAAGCAGATCCATGACGTCGACGCTGCCGTAGCCGCTCTGCCCGAGGCCGAGGTGCCTTCCGAGCTTGCACGCGCCAACGAGGCCTTTGCCGAGCGTGTTCGCGTGGAGACCGATGCCCTGCTGGGCAAGGTGCTCTTCACCACGAGCTGCGCCATGAAGAACTCTTTCGCGATGAACGACAACGTGAGGTAGGGATTTCTCGTCGATCGAATAGTGCTAAAACGCTTTGTCGCTTTCGCTCAATCTTGGGTACAAGAACGCCAATGCAGTTGTTTGTGATTGGAGACAACCATGGTTATGAAACTCGATCAGCTTGTTAACGGCGCCATTAACGTGGGCTTTGGCGCTGCCGCCGTTGCTGTCGAAGGCGGCAAGAAGGTCCTCGACGACCTTAATACCAAGGGCGAGCAGGTTCGCAAGGACGCCGGCACCCCCGATATCGCCCGTAGCGTGTCCGACATGTTCGAGCAGGCCGGCGGCACCATCTCCGACCTGACCGAGCGTCTGGGCATGCAGGGCGAGACCGCGGCCCAACGCGTGCTCGACGAGCTCATTCTGGCTCGCGTCCGCGTTATGACCGCGCCCGAGCGCACGGCCTTCCTGGCTCATGTGCGCGACATCGTCGATTCGGTCGAGGACAACGTGACCTCGGTGCCCGTCGAGTCAGTTGAGGCCGACGATGCGAAGGATACCGAAGAGGCCGAGTAGCAGCGCAGATGGCAGATTCCACCACCGATTACAACAATCTAGATCCTCTGGGTAACGAGGCGGCGGTTGTCGATGAGGTCGACGCTGCCGTCTCGGGCGCTCGCAAGAAGCCACGCGCTGTCGATATGGTGCCCGAGGAGCCCGACGCGATGGCACCGGACGAGGAATACCAGCTCACGCCGGCGGGTCGTCGCGAACGCATTGGGCAGATTGTTCGCCTGGTCAAAAAGTACCGCGTGTGGGATAACCTCACGCCGGTTCGTTTGCGCCGCCTGCTCGAGGAACTCGGCCCCATGTTCGTCAAGATGGGGCAGATTCTGGCCAACCGGTCCGAGATTTTGCCGCAACGCTTTTGCGACGAGCTGCGTCGTCTGCGCTCCGACGTGGAGCCGGTGCCGTACGAGGTAGTGCTTCGCTGTCTGGAGGAAGAATACGGCCTGCGCCTGGGGGAGATGTTCGATGCGATCGATCCCAATCCGCTTGGTAGCGCATCGCTCGCGCAGGTGCACCGCGCTCGTCTGGTGACGGGCGAGGACGTGGCCGTTAAGGTGCAGCGCCCCGGTGCGCAGCAGGTTATGGCACAGGACATCGATATCATCCGCTCGGTGGTGCGTATCGTTTCCAAGTTCGTCAACACCGATCAATTCGTTGATCTGCACGGCGTAGTCGAGGAGTTGTGGACCTCGTTTCGCGAGGAGACCAACTTTTTGGCCGAGGCCAAAAACCTCAACGACTTCTACGAGTTCCATAAGAGCGTTCATGGCGTGACGTGCCCTAAATCCTATCTGGACCTGTGCACCGAGCACGTGGTGGTTATGGACTACGTCGACGGCATTTCGATCGCCGATCCCGAACGCTTGGTGGCCGAGGGCTATGACTTGGAAAAGATCGGTGCCGCGATTGTCGAGGACTACTCGACGCAGGTGCTCGATGACGGCTTTTTCCATGCCGACCCGCATGCGGGAAACATCATCCTCAAGGACGGCATCGTTTACTTTATCGACTTGGGCATGGTCGGACGCATGTCGAGCCACGATCGCGGTATCGTAAAGGACATGATTTTCGCCGTGGCCGAGGGCGACGTGCCAAAGCTCAAGGATTCGCTCATGCGCTTTGCCGTGACGCGTGGCGATTCGGCCGAGCTCGATCATTCAGCGTTTTTGTCCGATCTTGACTTTATCGTGGCTGACTTTGCGGGCCTTGACCTGAAGGATTTGGATATCGGCGAGTTTTTGACCTCGCTGTTAAACCTCGCGCGTAAGAATGACGTTGAGCTGCCGAGCGTGGTGACGATGTTCGCGCGCGGCATGGTGACGCTCGAGGGTTTGCTGACCGAGTACATGCCCAACGTCAACATGATCCAGATCATCCAAACCCACATTAAAAACGAGAAAAGCACCTATGCGCGCGTGCGCGACATGGGGCGCGATCTTGCCGCGAGCAGCTATCGCGCGGCGAAGGGCTCACTCGAGGCGGCTGAGTACCTGGGGCTGGCTTCGCGCATGCTTACGCGCGGCCAGCTTAAGGTGAACACGCAGATCATGAGCAGCGATAAGGCGCTGCGACAGCTGGGCGGAATCATCGACCGCATGTCGATGGCGATTGTGATCGCCGGTCTGTTTATCGGTTCGTCGGTGGTGTACTATGCACGCATCGAGCCGGTTGTGTTTGGTATCCCAGTCATTGGCTTTATGGGCTACGTGAGCGCGCTGGTGCTGGCGCTTATGCTGGGTCGCAATATCTGGCTCAACAGCCACGGCGGCAAGCACTAGAGGCTGCGACCGTCACCGCATTCTCCTATCGCAAACAATAGCTTTTACCTTGGGCTTCGCCTGCGTGCGAGGCCCTTTTGCGTGATAGCATATTGACGGTTTTAATCGATGGCCTAGATGGTGGTGCGGAGACGCACGAATGCGCGGTTTTCCTACGCGTTTGGGAGAATCGGGGTGCAAGTCCCCGACTGTACCAGTAACCGTAATTCCTCTTGGCTCGGGATGTTCGCGTCGCAGATCGGACGGCGCGCCCGAGTCGTTAAGGTTAAGTCGGATCGCCTCCCATCTTGCATGCGGCTGCGGCGTATGCCGCCGGTGTGCATAGGGCTCTGGAGGGAAGGGGGACCCCGATGGGGGAACTCGAGCGCAACATGCGCGATGACGTGGGGCAGCTTCAAGGCAACGCTCCAAGTACAGACAGTAGGAGACAAATGGATATGTTTGAGGACGAGTGCCAGCGTGCCTCGCTTCGTCGCCGTGGCGTAATCGCGCGCGGCGTGGCAAAGCGCTGCCTGGTGGCATTCCTGGCCTTCGCGATGGCCTTCAGCACCACGCCGGCTCAGCTGTGGGCCGAGGGTGCCGAGGGCATTACCGACGCTGTGGCTCAGGCTGCGACGCCGAGTGAGGGAACGGGGGCCGCGGACGGTGCTGCCGACCAGGGCAAGGCCGAGGTTTCGGATTCCGAGGGCGCGCCTGCAGCTGGTGCCGCCACAACAGAGGCAGCAACTGGCGACGAAGGCTCGGCGACGGGGGAGAGCCCTGCCACGAGCGAGCAGTCTTCGACGGCATCCGCTGGCCAAGCGGGATCTGCCGCCGCGGCTGCCGTTCAGACAGAGAACCCGACAGAAACCGGCGATGTCGCCAAGAAGCAGGTCGAGGTCTCGTTCTCGATTATCGGCACCGATGCTGACGGCAAGGCTCAGACCTGGGTGGCACCTACGCAGCTCAAGCTCGACGAGGGCGCGACGGCTGCGGATGCCTTCATTAAGCTGCAGGAGAAGACGGGCTTCAAGGCGAAGTACGAACCGAACACGGCATACGGTTTCTACCTCGAAAGCATCACATCCCCGAGCGATGGTCGCACGCTTGCCTACGATCCGACGACTTATGCCTTCTGGCAGCTGTTCGTCGACGGCGCGTCTTCCTCGGTTGGCGCGAGCAGCGTCAAGCTCACCCAGGGGCAGAAGATTGAGTTTGCCTATACGGCTGGTAGCTCGTCCCCTGTCGTTAAGGACCAGGTTGCCGCAAATGTGACCGTCATTGGTCGCGATGCCCAGGGCAAGACTCAGACTTGGGTCGATAACGCGCAGTATGTGGTGACGTCCGGCTCGAGCGCACTTGACCTTACGAAGGTCGCGCTCGAGGCGAATGATATTGACGCCGTTGCTGCGGGCTCCTTCATTCTGAGCCTTAAGTACAACGGTGTTGAGCTGGGTACGCCCCAAGATTATTCGACCTATTGGCAGCTGTTCATCAACGGCAAGTCGAGTGACTATACGGCGGACAATGTCACCATCCATGCCGGCGATACCGTCACGTGGTTCTACGGTGGCTGGGGCGACCAGTTGCCGTCCGATTCTGTCCATGCTTCTGTTCAGGTTCTCGGTAAGGACAAGGACGGCAAGCAGCAGGTTTGGGCTTCGACGGGTCAGACGAGTCTCAAGGCAGGCTCCACTGCCAAGGATCTCCTTGAGCAGGTCGGCCTTACTCTCGATGCTGGCGAATCGTCTTGGGGCTGGTTCCTCAACGGCATTTATTCGCCCTTCGATGGTAAGTCCTATTGTGGCTATGATGCTGCGACCAATAGCTATTGGCGCTTCTACGTAAATGGCAAGTTCGCCGACGTTGGCGCCGGTGCCTACAAGCTCCAGGAGGGTGACGCCGTCACCTTTATGTATGGTGCTGACGCCGATGCCCTCCCCGGTCAGGTGCTTGGATCCGCCGATGTTATCGGTCCCGATGTCAACGGGAACAATACGCGTTGGGGCACGGCAAGCAATGTTTCTCTGCCCGAAGGCTCCACGGCCCAGAACCTTATTGAGGCAGTTCTGAAGGCCAAGGGCGTTGCGTACAACGGCTCCCAGAGTGGTGAGTACTGGTTCCTGAATTCCATTACTTCGCCGTTCGATCACAAGCCGTATGGTTGGGATGCTGCGACCAATAAATATTGGCATCTGTATATCAACGGAGAGTTCTCCTTACTCTGCGCCAATCAGATTACGCTCAAGAGCGGCGATAAGGTCACGCTTGCCTACACCACCGATAATTCGCCCATGCCCGATCCCGACAAGATTGTCGTGGATCCGAGCGCGACGACTCCTGATTGGGATGCCGAGTGGGCCGGCTACGGCAACAGTGGCAACGGTTCGACCGTAACGGATGCCAAGACGCCTGCGCAGGCCGCCGGTCTTAAGTGGGCCTTCGATTGGAAGGCCGAGTCTGGTCAGCAGTATGCCAACTGCAGCGAGCCTGTCATTGCTAACGGCTTTGTGTACATCGCGACCGAGAACGAGCTCATTAAGATCGATTCGTCCACGGGCAAAAAGGTTGCCTCTGCGCCGCTTGCCTCCAAGGTGAGCTATACCTCTCGTCCGATCTATACCAATGGCCTTATCATCGTTCCGCTCAACGGCGGTGCGGTCCAGGCGATTACTGCAGACAAGCTGATCTGCAAGTGGCTGACGCCTGGTTTGACGGACTTGACGCAGAGCTCCTGCACCGTCGTTTCGGACGGCGAGTACGTCTATGTAGGCTCGGTCGATATTTCGTATGACGAGAATTACAACGCGACCTACGGCAACGGCTCCTTTGTGCGCATTAAGATTGCCACGGGCGAAGTTTCTTGGCAGAACATCGACCCTGCCGAGGGCTATTACTGGACTGGTGCGGCTTTGACGGATAAGTATGCCATCGTTCCTACGAGCGCAGGTACGCTTAAGTGCATTGATAAGGCAACGGGTGATGTCGTTTCGACCATGAAGCTCGGCGCCCTTGCGAACGCTGACTGCGTCGCCGATCCGTCCAATGGCTCGACCTTCTATCAGATGACGCACGACGGAAAGCTCCATGTGATTTCGCTTTCGGCGAAGGGCGTGCTGAGTGAACAGAAGACGGTTGATCTGGGCCTTACGAATAATCTGAGCGCCCCTGCGGTGTCTGGTGACAATCTGATTGTCGGCGGACAGACGGCTACTGGCTCTGCTCTGGTTCTCTATAACCTGAAGACGGGTAAGACCACGATGGTCGCTGCTGCCGACGGCAAGGCGCTGCCGGCTGGCCTCAACGGTATTGCTGCTACTCCGCTGGTGAGTGTTCAGGGCGGCAAGACCTATGTGTACTTCACCGTTAACAGCGCGGATAGCAAGGATTACGTCAACTACTCTGCTGGTGGTGGCGTGTATCGCTATACGCTCGGCGATGCAGAGGCGACGCAGATTTATGATGCGGCTGGCCATTACCAGTACTGTGACTCTCCGGTCATTGCCGATGCTTCTGGCAATCTCTACTACATCAATGATTCGGGCACGCTGTTTAAACTTGGAGCTGTCGAGTCTTGGACGGTTGCCTTTAACTCCAACGGCGGGTCTGCTTGCGACACTAAGTTTGTTGCTACGGCCGATGGCAAGCTGGTCAAGCCGGCCGATCCGACGCGCGATGGCTACACTTTCGGCGGTTGGTATACCGATGAGGCTTGCACGCAGGCGTATGACTTTAGCACGCCGGTGACGGCCGATCTGACGCTGTATGCCAAGTGGACCAAGAATGCCGTTAACCCTGGCGGTAATGGCGGCGCTGGTTCGAATGGCGGCGGCGGTTCTGGTACCGGTACTGGTTCCGGCACTGGCGCTGGCACTGGCACGGATTCCGGCTCCGGCTCGAAGGGCGGCGCTGTCGCCCCGGGTCATAAGCCGACGACCAAGACGACGGTGTCGACCAAGACCGAGACCAAGGACAACAAGTCCGACAAGAAGGACTCCGATAAGTCCGATAAGAAGGACGAGAAGAAGTCTGACAAGAAGTCCGACAAGAAGTCCGATTCCAAGTCCGATACGGGTGCTGCTTCTACGACCACTGCTAAGAAGTCCTCTAGTGCTTCCGAGCAGGAGACTGGCACCAACCCGCTCGCCATTGTTGGCGTTGCCGCCGGCGTCATCGGTCTCGCCATCGTCGGCGTGTTCGTGTTCACCAAACGTCGGTAGGTGAGGGTTGTGTCCAATAAATCCAAGGACGCTGACCCCAAGCAACCAGATTCCTCGTTCATTCAGTTCGACGATGCAAAGCAACAGGGCGCCGCTTCGGCGGCGTCCGCCTCTCGTCGCAAGGCGCTCCTTGGCGTTCTTGCTGCCGCGTGCACCATTCTGATCGTCGTCTCGCTGGGCTTCGTCCATCCTTCCGAGAGCGGCGCCTGGTCCATTGACTGGATCGTTCAGACCGTGACGGGGGAGAGCGTCGTCGCCAAGGACACCAAGGGGTCTGGCTCGTCTGCCGCTTCGGGCGAGGCTAGTTCCAAGGATTCCAAATCTTCGAATGATGCAAAAGACGAGCCCAAGGGTTCGAACGACGCCAAGGACGATTCCGAGTCTTCAAACAAGGAATCGGACAAAAACTCGGATAGCAAGAAGTCCGAGGACCGGGGCGGCAAGAAGTTTGGAGATAAATCCGCTGCCCAGAATACAGGAGCCGGCGATACTTCCAATGCGTCTGGCGGTGCTTCTTCGGGCGGCGGTCAGTCGTCTGATGGAGTCTCCAGCTCTAATGGCGGAAGCGCTTCCTCGGGCGGCCAGGGCGGCTCGCAGGAGTCCAACTACGTAACAGTGACGGTTTCGGTCACATCGAGCGCTGTGGGCAATCCCGTGTCCTCTGGCGGCACCTTTACCTTTAACGAAGGCGCCACCGTTTACGATGCCCTGTGCGCGCTGGGCCTTTCTGTCAACGCACACGGCTCATCGTACGGCACGTATGTTTCTGCGATTGGTGGTTTGGCCGAGAAACAGTACGGCGGCACGAGCGGCTGGTGTTATTCCGTCAACGGCACAACGCCCATGACGGCCTGCAGTAACTACGTTCTCTCCAATGGCGACAACGTCGTTTGGTATTACGTAACGGGCTAGAGGCCTCGACATAGCGCGCCAGACGGGCGGTTCGGACCAACATCCGGACCGTCCGTTTTTCATGCGAATGGGACTGGGTCGCCGGGTCTCTCGGCAAACAAAAAACCGGTTGGAACGGGAATTCCAACCGGTTATACATTCAAGCAAATAGTGAATCGACTACGACCGTGCGCCCTCGAGGAAGAAGCGGCGGCTGAAGTAGTTGTACCAGGTGACGAGGAACGTGGCGATGGCCTTCATGGCCTGGTAGCCGATGCTCAAAAACGTGACGCCCACAAACATGTACAGGTCGTTGAGGCCCAGGCCGATCACCGACAGGATGGTGAAGATCGTGAACTCGCGCTTGCGGCTCATGCCTTCGCGGTGGTCGAACACGTACTTCATGCTGAGCCAGTAGTTGACCACGACGGACGTGATAAACGAAACCGTGGTGCTCATCAAAAAGTCGAGGTGGAACAGCTCGACGAGCGCAATGAGCATGCCCCAGTCGATGCCAAAGGAGATAAGACCCACGACAGCAAACTTGAGGAACTGCTTGGTATGAGGTTGTGCCAGCGCCTTGCGCACGTAATCACATCCAATGCGTTGATGAATCGAGCAGAGGATACTTTAGAGCTTTTACAAGGGAAACGTAAGGTCTTTGCCAAGAACTATATGAACTCGCCAAATTTTCAAGAGCTAATCCGCAAACGTTGAAAATTTGCCCGTAAACGAGCGACACCCACGGACGATACTGCGCTGAGTGCGCGTCGTCCGTGGGCGCCGTAATGCTGCAGGGGTTTCGAGCTATTTTGTCTCGTCGCCCTCCAGGAAGATTTTTCGGGTCACAAAGTTGTAGACCATGACAAGCGCGGTGGCGCAGATCTTGGCGATATTGGCCTCGAGTCCCAGGCCGGCGTTGAGCGCCAGCACGATGCCGTCGTTGAGCACCAAACCGATCACGGACAGCACGACAAAGATGATGAACTCGCGGCGGCGGCTCATGCCTTCCTTGTGCGCAAACACGTACTTCATGCTTGCGAGGTAGTTAAAGATGAGTGAGATGATAAAGCCGCTGGTGTTGGCGATTAGGATGTTGAGGCCCAGACCGTAGTGGAGCAGATTCATAATGCCAAAGTCGATAACCGTGGCAATGACACCGACGACGCCAAATTTCATGATCTGCGCAAGGAGCTTTTGCATGGTACCTGCCTTAAGCTGGCGCCGAAGCGCCGCGGGGATGACAAACTCAGCAAGTTTAGCCAATCCCCGCGGGTGGTGCTAGGCGCGCTCCTCGATAGCACCGTTTCTATATGCATCGAGCAGCTGACGCAGGTCTTGGATTTGGCTGCGGATCTTGGCGCCAGTATCGGTGTCGCTCACCATGCGGCGACGGTCCGCTTGGTCAAAACGGTTGGTCTCGCTTTCGATGTCCACGTTGCGCGTGAGTGCCTCGGCAACCGTCGTAAAGGCCCGGTGCGACTTGAGGCGGCAGCCGCGCGAGCTCGAGATGAGCGTATAGCCGGCGATACCCGTCTTGGGATGGTAAGCGCGGCAGAAGCCGCCATCGATGACCAGCAGCTTGCCCTCGGCGCGGATGGGCTGCTCGCCCTTGGTGGTTTTAACGGGCGTGTGGCCGTTGATGATGTGGCCGGTCGGCGAGCATGCCATGGGCGCGACGCCAAACTCGCGCATGATATCATCGCAGACCGAGGGCGACTTGGTAAGCGTAAAGTACGGGTCCATCGGCTCGACCCAGGTGCTCTTATCGGCGATATAGGCGCGCTCAAAGGTACGCACCAGGCGTCCGCTGGCGGGTGAATTGAAGCCAATCCACAGGTACCACATCCAGTCGAGGGCATCGCGGTCGCCCACGCGCCACGCGCGGCGGGCGATGTGGTCGCAAAAATCGAGATAATCGCGGCCAGCGTGCCAGGTGCCCAGGCAGTTCATGCTGCTAAAGGTGCCGTCTTCGTTGAGTGGAACGCAGCCGTGGAAGAGCAGGTTGCCGTTGGCGACCTTGTACATCGAGCCGTGGGTGTAGAGGAAATCGATATGGCGATGCAGGTGATCGGCGGTGACAAACTCGGACACGAGCTTGTCGATGATGTGCTGCTCCTGGGGCGTGAGCGTATAGGGGTCCGCCGGATCGACGGTGGGGAAGTCGTTGGTCGTGAGCGGCCACACACTGCCGTCGGCGAGCGTGACCGTGCCGGTGTCGTGATCGATCTTGTCGAGTAGCAGGCGGTCGGTCATATCGAACTCGGGGTGGCGCTGGATAATCTGGCCCTCGAGCTTAAAGAGCAGCACGTTGATGGCCTTGATCAGCGGGGTAATGGACTCACCGGCGGTGTAGGTGGCATCGGCAAAGGCGACAAGCTCACGCAGCGAGATGCCGTAGTCGTTCTCCAGGATCTCGTAGTTGTCGTAGCGTAGGTTGTTGCGCAACACCGTGGCGATGCAGGCGGGCTCACCGGCCGCAGCGCCCATCCACAGCAGGTCGTGGTTGCCCCACTGGATGTCGAGTGAATGGTAGGTGAGCAGACGGTCCATAATTTTGGCCGCGCCGCCGCCGCGGTCGAAGATGTCGCCCACCAGGTGCAAGTGGTCGACGGCCAGGCGCTTGATGAGCGAGGCGAGCGACTCGATAAAGTCGTCGGCGCTGGCGGTCTCTAGGATGGACTCCACGATGCGCTCGTGATAGCGCACGCGATAGTTGTTCTCGTCCGGGTGCGTGTGCAACAACTCGTCGATGATGTAGGCGTAGTCGCGCGGGATGGCCTTACGCACCTTGGAGCGCGTGTAGCGGCTTGAAAGTGAGCGAGCGACCATGATGAGCTGGTCAAGCATCGTCTTGTACCAGGTTGGCGAGTCCTCGCGCCGGCTGCGGACCAGGTCGATCTTCTCACGCGGGTAGTAGATGAGCGTACACAGCTCGCCCTTTTCGTCAAAGGAGAGCGTGTCGCCAAAGATCTCGTCGACATGTTCGCGCACGACGCCCGAGCAGTTGTTGAGGATGTGCATAAAGGCTTCGTACTCACCATGCACGTCGCTCATAAAATGCTCGGTGCCCTTGGGTAGGTTGAGGATGGCCGAGAGGTTGATAATTTCGGTAAATGCGGATTGTTCGGCGGGGAACTGTCTCGACAGCAGGCGCAGATACTTGAAGTCTTGCGGGTTGCGATCGAATGCGACCATGAAACACCTTCCGATGGGGCTGGTAAAACTGATAAACAGCGTCAAACGTTTACCAGTATGCGCCGCTTTTGTTTCGATTTTGCGCCAGCGGCTGAATTGTCGGCTGAACGGTTTGGTAAATCGATTTAGTGAAGGTAGATGTGTTGGTCGGGTGGAGACGACAGAGGGTGTTTTCTCAGATATTTATGCGTCGGGTCGGTGGAGACGATGGTGGTAAAGATGTTCACTATTTTTGGTTCGATTTGGTAAATAGTGGACATATGTACCGCATGTAGGCTCACTGTGCGATAATTTGCGCAGCAATGAGTAAGGAGCCTCATATGAGTGATTTTGTCCTGACCTGTGAATCCGCCGCCGATCGAACCCGTGAGTTCTTTGCGTCGCGCAATATCCCTGTCGTGTGTTTTCATTACGAGATCGACGATGTTGTCTATACGGACGATCTGTATCAGTCGATTACGCCGGACGAGTTTTTTGCCCAGATTGCCGCGGGCGCCATGCCCAAGACGTCTCAGGTGAGCGTGGGTGAGTACGAGGAGTTTTGGGAGCCGTTTGTTGCCGAGGGTAAAGACGTGCTGCACCTGACGTTGTCGTCGGGTATTTCGGGCACGTATGGATCGGCCTGCGTCGCGGCGCAGATGCTTGCGGATCGCTATCCCGAGGGCGGCAAGGTGCGCGTCATCGATTCGCTGGCGGCGTCTTCGGGCTTTGGCCTGTTGTTGGAATATGCCGCCGATGTGCGCGATAGTGGGGCTTCACTCGACGAGACGGCTGCCTGGATCGAGGAGCACAAGCTCAACCTGCACCACTGGTTCTTCTCGACCGATCTGTCGAGCTACCTGCGCGGCGGTCGCATTTCGGCCGCGAGCGCGATCATCGGCACGGCGCTTAAGATTTGCCCGCTTATGACGGTCGATTGCGAAGGTAAGCTGTCGCCACGTGAGAAGATTCGCACTAAGAAGCGCGCGATTTCCGAGATGGCTAAGACCATGATGGCACACGTACAGGACGGTGCAGATTATTCGGGTAAGTGCATCATGTCGCAGTCGGCGTGCCGCGAGGATGCCGAGGCGGTCGCGGCGCTCATTGAGGAACAGGTTCCGCGGCTTAAAGGCAAGATTGAGATCAATGACATCGGTACTCTGATTGGCTCGCATACCGGACCTGGTACGGTGGCGCTCTTCTTTATGGGCGACAAGCGCGTGGATTAATTTGCCCCATCACGTCGCTGCATGATTGTTCAAGCGAAAACGGCCCGCCTCACGTTTGTGGGGCGGGCCTTGCTGTTGCGGCTAGCGTTTCTTTCCGCGGAAGAAAAAGCCGTGCAGTGACGGCTTGAGGCCGCGGTTGGCGCGATGCTCCTCGACGCGCTCGTGGATCGAAGCGACGCGCTCGATGACTTCGTCGGGAATCGGCACGTCGGGATTCATGTTCTCGACCTGGCTGACCTCGGCGGCGGCGACCTGGTCGATAATGGGCACATCGTCGCGCGAGATGACAGGGGTGGCGTCTTCCTTCATCTTGCGATAACGCTGCATCATGTCGGTCTGTAGCTGCTGGGCCGAAGGCGGCGTCCAGATGATGGCGTTGGCGCCGGCGGCGATGGTTTCACGGATGCTCTCGGGCGTCTTGCCGCCCGGCGCGATGAGCGGCAGGTTGGGATAGTGCTCGCGCAGTTCACGCAGGACCTGGGGCGTGTTCCTGCCGGCGGCGATGTTGAGAATCTTGGCGCCGGCGCGCACCTTGGCGTGGGCATCGTCGTCGCAGCGAACGACCGTGGCGATGACGGGGATGTCGGCGATGTTGGTGATGTGCTCGACCATCTCGGCAGTGGCGGGGGAGTTAACCACGCAGCCCGCCGCGCCCTGCATCTCGGAGACGGCTGCCATCTGCACAGAGCGCTTACCGGTCGTAGTTCCGCCGCCCACGCCTACAAAGACCGGGCACTCGGCGACGGTCAACAGTGCCTGTGTAATGGCGGGCTGCGGCGTGAAAGGGTAGACCGCAAAGACGGCATCGGCGTTGGAGTTGCGGATAACCGCGACATCGGTGGTGTAAATGAGCGACTTGATGCGGCGGCCGAAGAGCGTGAAGCCGCTGGCCTCCTCGATCTCGTCGGGCATGCGAAGGGCAGCCTTGCGCAGACGTCCGTCGATGGGCAGGGGCTCCATAGGGAGCAGACCGTTGGGCGTGACGGCTACCTGGGGCTCGGTGAACTCGTCTGCGAGCTCGACCTCGGAGAAATCGACCGAGGCGACGATGTCCTCGTGAACCTCGGCGGGCACATCGATGGGAGCTTGGTCGTTTGCCGCGGCAGGCGTGTCGAAGGAGCTGGTGCCGACGAAGGCGTCGACGCGCTCATTTAGATCGTTGAGGGTATCCATGGAGGCTCGATTCTATGCGATGACGGCCGGCGCGATGCAGCCGGAATTGCGAATGCTAAATCGTTTGACGAGTTGATTTTTCCCCGCTGCGCCATCCGTTAGACCGAAGGGCCGGCGAACGTGAAGGAGCTGTGGTGGCGGGGATCGAGGTGCTATCTTGAAAGTCCCGTTTAAAAGAGAGGTGACGCGGTATGGAATTGACAGCAATGTTTGGCTCGATTGGCCTGTGTGTGGGCGCAATCGTTGTCGCCGCGGTCATCTACTTTGTGGTCACGGCCATTAAGGGCAAAAGGGCCGAACGCAAGGAGCGCACGATGCTTAAACAGCATCGCGACCAGCAGGGCAAACGCGCACGGAGATAACTTGTTGAGTTTTGGATCCGTGCGCTAGCTGCGTTTTCGGATCAGGGCAATGTAGAAGCCCTCAAAGTCGCGGCTAGGCGGAATGGTGAGCGTGCCGGGCAGGCCGTTGGCGATGGCCGATACCTGACCGGCGGCAATGGCTTCGGTCAGAGCGTTGGACTCGATGCGCGGCTCCTCACCAGCTTCCTGGGTGCGTCGTGCTTCACTTTCGCTTGGCGTGCCGTCGAGGGGGATGAGCTCGCAGTCCATATGCTTGTCGAGGGCCTCTTGCAGGGCGTCCTCGTTTTCCTGCGGCAAAATCGAACAGGTCGAATAGACGAGCGTGCCGCCCGGTTTGAGGGCACCCATGGCGCGGTCCAGAAGTGCTCGCTGCGAGCGGGCGCACTTGCTCAGCAACTGCTCGGTGAGGCCGCGCAGGCTTTTCTCGTTGCCACTGATGACGGTGCCCGTGCCGGTGCAGGGAGCGTCGAGCAGGATGCGGTCAAAGCGGAAGAACTCGTCGAGCTCGCGTGCGTCGATGCGCATGACGGGCACGTTTTTGGCACCTTGGCGGTGGAGGTTGGACTCAAGCTTTTCGGCGCGGGGAATGCTCATCTCACAGGCGGTGAGGTGCGCCTGTCCCTGGGTGAGGGCGGCGATCTGCGTTGTCTTGCCGCCGGGGGCTGCGCACATGTCCAGGATGTCCTCGCCTGCCTGGGCGCCCAGGACCAACGGCGGCATCATGGATGACAGGCTCTGCAGGTAGATCTTGCCGTCGCGGTAGATGTCGAGATCCCACAGATCGGAAACCTGGGCCTCGGGCAGGATAAAGGCGTCTGGGTACCAGGCGACGGGGTTGTGGGCGATGCCGGCGGCACCGAGCGCCGCAGCGATGTCCTCGGCGGTCGCCTTGAGCGTGTTGGCGCGCAGCGTGACCGGGCGTGTGGCCGCGGCGCCGAAGCCCTCGATCATGAGCTTGGCATCGGCGGGCGCATAGGCGCCGGCGACCGTGTCGACCATAAAGCGCGGCAGGTCGGCGGCGGAGTGTTGGGCGGCAAGCTGGTCAGAAAGCTCGGTAGCAGCAAACTGCCTGAGCTTGAGCTCGGCCTTGACCTGCTTTTTCTGCTTACGACGACGCGGCTTGGACATCCGTCTTTCCTTCCCATTCCATTACATGTCGAGTGTTGTTTTAGTACTGGCTCTCGTGCTTGCTGAAGAAGTCGAAGCGCGGGGGCAGCGGCTTCACGCGGTGCTCGCCGGGCTTCTCGCCCAGGCTTTCCACGAACTCGTCCGTGGAGGCAAATATGTTGTCCCAGCTAAAGAAGGCGACGGGGTCGACGTCGAAGTACTCGCAAATGAGCTCGCAGCCGGCCGGCACGATGCCGTGCATGAGCACGGTCGCCACGCGCAGCTCGGTGAAGGCGTCGACGAGGGCCTGCGTCATCGCGGTATTGGCTTGCTCGCCCTCAAGCTTGTTGGCAGCCTTGGAGGCGTCGCTCCAGCGCTTGTTGGCGGCGCGCAGGTAGTCGTCGCACACAGCGAGCGCGCGGTGCGTCTCGAACTTGTACATGGCCTGCTCAAACGCGAGGGCGGCCTGCTCGGCGGCCTCCACCACGGTGGCCGAGGCGGCGCCGGCGGGGATGCAACCGTTGCGATAGGGGCTCTCGTCGCCCTCCTTGACGGCGACGCCGTAGAAGCAGCTGCGGGCCAGGCGGTTGAAGACGCCGGTCAAAAGGGCGCTTTCCTTAAGGGCCGGATCGATGACGCGCTTGTCGTCGCAGGCGTGCACCTCGTTGCCGTCCTTGTCCTTGCCGGTCACGCGGGTGTCGTATGCCTTGGGGCTAAAGCTCACCGGCTTCTCGGACAGGCCGAGCGACAGCCAGTGCGCGCGCATCTGCTCGCAGGTGTAGTGGTTGAGCAGGTCGTCTGCCGGCGGGGGAGGCGTCTGCGAGGACGAGCTTGCCTTTTTGCCCATGTAGAGCAGGTGGTAGCAGGCGCTGACGGTGCTCTGCGTGAGGTTCCAACCCAGGGCCTCCCACATGGCGGTCTGCGCGATGCAATAGAAGTAGATGTTGTCCTGGCCAATGAACTGGTAGATTTGTGCGTCATCCGAGCACCACCAGTCGCGCCAGTCGAGCGAGCTGTGCTGGTAGGTGGGCGCGGGGACCTGCGTGGAATCGGCGGCGGGCTCGCCCATGAGGGCGGCATCCTGGGCGGCGACGCCCTCGGTCACGCCGGCGGCCTTGGCATCGCGTGCGAGCACGGTGCGCGTATAGCTGATGGGAGCCCACAGGCTCTCGGGCCAGCACCAGCAGGTGACGTCGGAGACGCCATCGACCTCGGGCACCGGAACGCCCCAGTCGATGTTGCCGGTGATGCGGAAGGGTACGAGCGCCTTGCCGCTGCGGAAGCGCACGCCGCCGTTGGCGAGCACCGCGTGGGCATCGTCGCGCTCCTTCCAGCTGGGGAAGGTGACGGTAAAGCTGCTCTTGTTGCCCTCGGGCTCCAGCACGGTGTGCTCGGGAAGCTGATCCTCGACGGCATCGAAGGCCTCGCGGAACTTGTTCTGGATGTAGAGCTGGGCCGGCAGCAGCCACTCCTCCATGGTCTTGGAGACCACGGAGCGAACCTGCGGGTTCTGGGCGAGCTTGGCGGTATAGGTCTTCATAAAGTCGAGGTAGGCCGGCAGGTCAAAGTAGAGGTTGTCGACCGGGCGCAGCTCGGGCACCTCGCCGGTGAGCTGGCTCTTGGGCGCGATGAGCTCCTCGGGCTCAAACTGGTGACCCAGGTCGCACTCGTCGGCGTAGGCTTTCTCGGACTTGCAGCCCTGGATGGGGCAGCGGCCGATCACCTGACGGCCGTTGAGGAACGTGCCGGCCTTGGCATCGTAGAACTGCAGCGTGGAGCGCTTGGAGATGGTGCCCTGCTCGTGCAGACGCTCGATAATCTCGGTGGTCACCTCGTTGTGAATCTGCGCAGCCGGCTCAAGGCCCGAGCCGCCGTAGATGTCACAGCTGATGTTGTAGTTGTTGAGGGTCGCGGCCTGGCGGGAGTGATTGGACTCGACATACTCGCTAATGGACTTGTCGTAGCCCTCGTTCTCCTTGAGCTTGCGGTAGCTCTCCATGATGGGCGAGCCATAGCAGTCGGTGCCCGAGGTGAAGATGACGTTCTCGCGGCCCAGGCGGTCGCGCAGGAAGCGGGCGAAGAAGTCGGCAGGGACAAAGACGCCGCCAACGTGGCCAAAGTGAAGGCCCTTGTTGCCGTAGGGCTCGCCGGCGGTAACGATGGCGCGGCGAGGCCAGCTGGGACGGTCGTTCATGGAGTATTTGGATGCCATGGGACTCCTTCGCATATGGTGAGGGCGCGGCCGGGCGCGGGGCTCGGCGGCGCGGTGGTCAATTCGTGCATATCGTTCGACATTATCGCACATGCGGGCGGGTGCGTGGCAGGGGCGCTATCCTAAGATGCTATGAATGAGATTTCCAACATACATGCGTTTGAGGACGAGGATTTTCTGCACGCCTGCTTTGTGTGGGGGATGGCCGTGCTTGGCGCATTTGCCGTGTGTCTGGTGCCGGTGTTTATGCTGCTGGGCGGGCCTGCGGACTTGGATGCGGCTGACGCGGGCGGCTGGATGGCCGTCTTGGGATGGATAGTCGGCTTGGCTGCGATCTCAATGGCGTCGTTCGCCGTGCACGAGCTGGTGCACGGTGTGTTTTTTAAGCTGCTGGCGCCTGCGGGCGCGCAGGTGACCTTTGGGGCGAATCGCGAGACGGCGATGATCTATGCCTGCGCCGAGGGCGTTGTGTATTCGCGCCGGCGGTACATGGTGGTTTGCCTGGCGCCGACGGTTGTTGTGACGTCGGCGTTTGCCCTGGGGTTTGCGTTTTCGGGCTATCCGCTGCTGTGCTACCTGGCGACCGGCTTGCATTTATCGGGTTGCGTGGGCGATTGGTATTACGTGCGGACCATTTTGCGCGACCGCCGCATTGTCGCCTGCGAGGACACGTCCTTCGGCGTGCGCTTTTTCGGGTGAGGAGATGTCGATGAAGCCGTTGTTGTTGCACGCCTGCTGTGCGCCGTGCTCTCTTGAGCCGGTCCGCCTGCTGCGCGAGGAAGGGTTTGAGCCCACAATCTGCTGGACCAACCCCAATATTCAGCCGCACGATGAATGGCAGCGGCGTTTGGACGAGCTGCGCCGGTGGTGTGCCGATGGCGACATCGAGCTTATCGAGGCGGGGGAGGACCGGGAGCGCTGGGAGGCCGGCGTGGCCCCGCTGGGCGCCGATCGACCCCGTCGCTGTCGCGCGTGCTATGCCCTGCGCTTGGCCGAGGCATGTCGTGTGGCCCAGGAACGCGGGTTTGAGTCTGTGGGCACGACGCTCGCCGTCTCGCCGTATCAGTTGTTCGAAACCTGCAATGATGTGTTGGAGCGTCTGGCTGCCGCCCGCGGTCTCACTCCGGTGATTCGCGATTTTCGTCCGTATTACCCCGAGGCGACACGTCGTTCGCGCGAGCTGGGTATGTATCGGCAGAATTACTGCGGCTGCCGATTCTCGGCCGTCGAGGCGGCCATGGACCGCGCCCGCATCCGCGACGAGCGCAAAGCCGCCAAAAAGTAGTTCATTTGGGACGTCAGCCTGCTAGGATGTAGAGCGGACTTTAGCTATATAAGGAGTATCCGACGTGTCTATGCGTACCGATGATTTTGACTATAACCTTCCTGAGGAACTGATTGCCCAGGCTCCTGCCGAGCCGCGCGACTCCTGCCGCCTGCTGGTGGTGGATCGCAAGGGCTCCCAGGCGGGAACGCCGCTGGAGCATGGCGGCACCGTCGAACACCGCATCTTCCGCGACATCATCGACTATATCGAGCCGGGCGACGTGCTCGTCATCAACAAGACGCGTGTGATGCCGGCCCGCCTGATCGGTCGCAAGGCCGGCTCGGGCGGCGTGGTCGAGACACTGCTGCTCAAGCGTCGCGAGGATGTTGATCCGCTGGGTCACGTTTGGGAGTGCCTGGTCAAGCCGGGTAAGCGCCTGAAGCCCGGTGCTCAGATTGAGTATCGCGCCGGTGGCGCCCATGCGCCCGAGGGGGCTCCCGTGGTGCTGACGGCCGAGGTCGTCGACTTTGTCACCGATAGCCGCGGTGGTCGTCTGGTGCGCTTTGAGCCGGCCGGTTGCAATGCCGTCGGCGACCCGCGCACGCTCGACGAGGCCATCCACGCCGCCGGTCACGTGCCGCTGCCGCCCTACATTACCGATTACGAGGGCGATCCCGAGAAGTACCAGACCGTCTACGCCATGAAGGAGGAGCACTCGGCTGCCGCTCCCACGGCGGGCCTGCACTTTACGCCCGAGCTCATGGCTGCCATCGAGGCCAAGGGTGCCAAGTTTGCCGCCGTCGAGCTCGAGGTGGGCATCGATACCTTCCGCCTGGTGGAGGAGGACGATCCCACACAGCACGTCATGCACACCGAGCGCTACCACGTGTCGCAGGAAGTTGTCGACGCCGTGCATAAGGCGAAGGCCGAGGGCCATCGTGTGATCGCTGTCGGTACCACGGCGGTGCGCTCGCTCGAGAGCGCGTTTGACGCCGATGCGCCGGTGTCCGATCCGGCCGTGACGGCGCGCTATTTTGAGGGCCGCGAGGACGGGGCCGATACGCTCGGCCGCGGCGACATCGTGGTGCGCGAGAACGCGACGACGCAGCTCTACCTCATGCCCGGCTCGACCTATCACGTGGTCGACGCGCTGATCACGAACTTCCACGTGCCGCGCTCCACGCTCATGATGCTCGTGAGCGCACTTGCCACCCGCGACCAGATTATGGATGCCTACGCTGCCGCCATCGAGGAGCGCTACCGCTTCTTCAGCTTTGGCGACGCGATGCTGATTTTGTAAGTTACGCGGTTCTACGAACCGCGTAACTGGTCGACGCTGCAAACGCCCCTAAGCGGCAATCTGACGTTCAATCGTCGGGCATGACCAGAAGGTCAATGCCCTCCTCTTTCACGTCACCTTGCTCGCTTAGGGGCGTTTTCGCTGACTTCGCCAAAACATTGGCGTTGCCGTTGTTGGCACTTGGGGACGTTCCTTATGTGCCGGCACCTGGGGACACTCCTTATGTCCAAGAGATTGGTGCAAGAGGGGTAGGTTGCCTTGCGTCGATCTAAATAAGTTGCGGTGAGATAGTTCTTGAATTGGCCTTTTTGGGGCTAAACAGGAACTATCTCACCGCAACTGCGTTGAGCGTTTTTTGGCGGCTGGTTTACTTGCTTGCGAACAGCCAGACCAGGATGATTACCAGAATCACGGCGACGATGCAGACGATGGCACCGGTGAATTTGATGCGTGAGTCGCGGGTGCGCTCTCGTACGTCATCCTCGGTAGCCTCGAGCTGGGCCACTTCGCGCTCGGTTTCGGCGTGTTCGGCCTTGTCGCGCGCCAAGGATCCGGCGAGCGACTCGGTGATCTCGGGATGGTCGTGCACCTCGGTCGCCTGTTCGATAATCGACTGCGCATGTGCGGCGTCCGCCTGGGCGTTGGCGATGGCCTGCTCCTGCTCGCGACGAGCCTTGTCCTGCGCGGCAATCTTTTCGCGCAGTTCGCGCTGGCGCGTCGCGGCGGCGGTCTTGGCCGTCTGAAGTTCGTCGCGTGCGGCATCCGCCTCGGTCGTCACGGCTTGGTGTGCGCGCTTGGCATCGGCGATGGGGGCCTGTGCCTGTTCGACGGTCTGCTCGGCGGCGGCGAGCGAATGCTCAAGGTCGGCGGTCACGCGTGGAATGTCTTCCTCGGCCTTGCGCAGAGCATCGGCGGCATCGGAGATCTGCATCGAGAGCTCGCTGGTGCGCACGGTGTAATTGGCGGGGTTCGCCGAAGGATTGCGCTGCAGCTCGGCATACTCGCGTCGCAATGTTTCGAGCTGCGCACGTGTTGCGTCGGCAGTTTGCTGTACGGCGGCGACACCTGCGTCGCGCTCGGCCTTCACCTTGTCGCGAATGCGCTTGGAATCTTCGAGCCGACGAACCAGGCGGTTGCCGGTTTCGCGTGAACTCGCCTCGCGAGCCTCGACGGCATCGAGTGCGGCCTTCAGGCGACGCTCAGCTGCGTCATCTTCTGCCTTCATTTGCTCGAGCTGGCCCTTGAGTTCAGTCGCTTTGGCGGCATGGGCGTCGCGGTCAATCTCGGCGGCCGCAGCGGTCTTTTGCGCCGTGGCGATTGCCTGACGCTGGTCGGCGACAATCTGGTCGTAGCGCCCCGCGATATCCTGCCGCGTCTCGAGCTCCTCGGCCTGATCGGAAATGCGCTGCTCCAACTCCGCCAGGTGGTCGCGGGCATCGGCGAGTGCCTTTTTCGCGGCGTTCATCTCGCGCATGGCCGAGGCTCCCTGCGCGATAAAGGCACCCACGGCGTTCGCAGTGTTCGAGACGGCAGTTCCCAGGTCGCGGCTCGCGGCGGGGGCGTGCGGGGCAATCGGGCGACCGGTGTCGGCAGCGTCCACATCGGTCGTTTGCGGCGCGGCGATATTGCCGGTGCCGCCTTCGATTACAGAAAAGCCCGCTGCATGCGGGTCGACGGCGTCCGCGCCAATCGTGGGATGTTCGAGCTGCAGAAACGAGGGCATAGTGCTGCCCTGATCGGCAACGGGGGTCTCGCCGGGTACAAAGGTCGAAGCGGCCTCGGCGGCCTCTTCTTCCTCGGCGTCAACGTCGGCATCGGCGACAGCATCCTTCATCGCTTTGACGGCATCCATCATGGAATCCATGACGGCATCGAGCTCTTCTTCCGAAGATACCTCGATGGGGCCTGCTGCTTGCGGGGCGGCGTCCTTTTCGGGGGCGTCGTCCTGAGCGGCCGAATCGTCGTTTTGCTCGTCGGCATCTGCGGCCGCAGGGATTTCCGTCGCAGCGCCGTTATCCAGAGCAGCGTCGTCGACGTCGGTATCATTGCAGGTCGCAGCGTCAGTCTGTGCGGCGATGTCTGCTGAATCATCAATATGCTGTTGAGTCTGGGGGTCCAGCTCGTCTGTCATAGGCATGTGCTCCTCATCGTTGTTCGTCACCCTATGATAAAGTCTCGCGCCGACATCCCGCGCCCCGCAGCAAAGTTTCAAAACGTGTTCGATGACTCGTCGTGCTAACAAAAACTCGGCCGCTCTATCCAATTTTTACTTGACAATCCCTTCGCCGAAAGACGTTATGCCGTTCGCCTACCGAAGCCTTTTCTATTCACTTGAACACGCTAAAGTTGCATGTCAGCTTTTGGCGCGTTTATTTGGATGCGCGCAGTCGACGGGCGGGCCCGTCGCGATTTGAAAGGACTTCGTATGGGACTTTTCACTGGTAAGACCGTAATCGTTACCGGCGGCGGCAAGGCCACGCTCAAGGACGGCTCCGCTGGCTCCATCGGCTACGGCATCGATATCGCTTTTGCCAAGGAGGGCGCGAACCTCGTCATCACCGGCCGCAACGTCGCCAAGCTCGAGGCCGCCAAGGAGTCTCTCGAGGCCGAGTACGGCGTCAAGGTTCTGCCTGTCCAGGCCGATGTCTCCGCCGGCCAGGACAACGAGGCCGTCGTCCAGAACGTCATCGACAAGGCCATTGAGGAGTTCGGCCGCATCGACGCCGTCGTCAACAATGCTCAGGCCAGCGCCTCGGGCGTGACCATCGCCGACCACACCATGGATCAGTTTAACCTGGCCATTTACTCCGGTCTGTATGCTACCTATCTGTACATGCAGAAGGCCTATCCGCACCTGAAGGAGACCAAGGGCTCCGTGGTCAACTTTGCTTCGGGCGCCGGCCTGTTTGGCAACTATGGCCAGTGCAGCTATGCTGCCGCCAAGGAGGGCATCCGCGGTCTGACCCGCGTCGCTGCCAACGAGTGGGGCAAGGACGGCATCAACGTCAACATCGTTTGCCCGCTTGCTTGGACCGCTGCGCTCGAGAACTTCCAGGATGCCTATCCCGAGGCGTTCAAGGCCAACGTCCACATGCCGCCGGCTGGTCACTACGGCGACGTCGAGAAGGAAATCGGCCGCGTGGTCGTTCAGCTCTGCGGCCCCGACTTTAAGTACATGAACGGCGAGACTGTCACCCTTGAGGGCGGCATGGGCCAGCGGCCTTAGGGGTTACGTCTCAGGTTCCGCCGTTCTAACGAACGGCGGACCAGCCGACGCTGCGCGGGCCGCATTTGGACAATCTGACGTTCAACTTCAAGGGCGCGACCAGAAGGTCAGCGCCCTTTCGTTTCACATCACCTTGTCTCAAATGCGGCCCGCTCGCTCATATGACCCAATCCGCTGTCAAGAGCCACAATGGCCCGGCCTTCCGCTTGCAATCGGGGGTCGGGGCCTGCCGTTGAACCCGT
>CABUTO010000002.1 GCA_902494535.1 uncultured Collinsella sp. | reverse complement strand
GCCGGCGTGTTGGCACCACCAGCGTAGTGGCGGCGGGGAGGCACGGTGGCCATTATTCGGTGACCGGGATTGGTCAAAATCGTTTGACTATTAGCGGCTAAAATCGCCCGGCGCTAACACGGAAAACAATCTCGAAGACGAGTGGGCTCCTTGACGTAGGTCGCGTCGAGCCAGACGTAGGGCACTGGCGAGCCCTCGAGCGGCCTTCCGTATAGATCCTCGATGCCTGCGTCCAAGCTCGAGGCGATGGCGCTCACCTGGTCCTTCGAGAGCCTGGAGACGCCCATCTTCTCGGCTACCCTCTGCACCTTGCGGGTGCTCGTGCCGGTGGCGTACATCTCGGCGACGGCGGCAACGAGGGCGCGGTCCACGCGCCGGTGGCGCTCGATCACGTCGTCCGGGAAGAAGCTGCCGGAGCGGAGCTTCGGGATGCGCAGCGTCAGCGTGCCGACGCAGGTGCGAGCGACCTCTCGCGGTAGCCGTTTCGGCTGTTCGCCCCGCCACCGCTCAGCTGGTCGGCCTCGGCGTCCATCGCGGCGTTCACGACCTGTTTGGCGAGTCTGGGGAGCAGCTCCCGCATGTCGATGGCGCCGTCGCTGAAACGGGGCATGGCGAGTATGTCCGGCGCCGGGTCTGACAAGATTTACATAGCGATCTTCGTCCTTTCCTGGAACCTGTTGTTGTGGTGATTTCTGGTTCTGGGACGAAGGCCGTTTTTCGTTAAACGGGCACTAGGGGGTCACCCTTGCACCAACATTTTCGGCGCGATCCATGAGATTGAATTCCGCCATTCTTTTTGGATGCCAATGTGCTTGCTAGTATACTGATACCAGTATTTTTAATTGCGTTCTATTAGTTTCTCGATTATAAGGATTTTTATGACAAGTTCCATAAGATGTAAGCCTTTATTTGTTTTGTTTGCCGTTTTTTTCGCATTCTATTCAGTCTATTGGTATCTAAATAATCCGAGATTACTTGTACTGCTTACAATTACCATCTCGTTGATTCTAATTCTTGGCCTTTGCGCTGCATATGCTAAGGTGTACCATCGTCTTAAAAGTGAATGGGTATTCTTGGCGCTGCTTATAGCATTTCTAATTATTTTTATCTTTATCTTTCCTCCGTTTACGGTTCCGGATGAAGGCCATCATTTTTTTTCAACTTATTGGATGGTTGATAGTCTTCCATTCAATGCGCATGTGACAAATGATGGTGGTTTTCTAGTACGGGATATCGATCTTTCCCTTTATAAGGGTCGCCAGAGTAACGCCATTGACTCCTCTTCATTTGATTCGATTATTCAGAATTATGCTCTGTTTGAGAATGGGAAGTGGACTCCATTCAATGAGTTCTCATTTAGCGTCAGTAGTGAGAACGTTTCTGCGAAAATAGGATCTATCGTTGGGCTGCAAATCGGTTTGTTTTTCGGACTTGGTGCCTATCCTGTGTTCTATATGGGGCGCATTGGTTCGGCTCTGGTTTTTTGCTTTTGTGCGTTCCAGGCATACAGGATTGCACCTAAGGGCAAATCGGTTATTGTTTTTGTTTCGCTTCTGCCTATGACGCTTCACTTGGCTGCTTCATACTCTTATGATTCAGGAATTATTGCGTACTCGCTTTTAGTATTCGCTTGTCTAATGCGCGGTTTTTTTGGAGAGCAGAAATCAATAGGTTGTAAAGAAATCGTCATTTATTTAATTATTTCGGCGTTTTTGGCTCCGTGTAAGGTTGTTTATTCTGGGATGATATTACTTGGTTTGCTTGTGCCCCTTTCGCAGTTCCAAGATGTGAAAGTCGGACGTATCGGTAAGTGCATACTGATCTTTGCTGTTATAGCCTCCGTTCTAGTGCTGCGCATAGCATCAATGAGTACATTGGTGTCTCAGTCTTCAGATGCCTCTCGTGGCCAAGAGATCGGGCGGTTTTATACGCTCAGTGACATCATCATGCATCCAAAGAATAGCTTCGAGGTCTTTTTTAGGACATTAGATTCCCTAGGAGATTTCTATTGGGGATCCACCTTAGGTTATTCGCTTGGATGGCTCCAGAAAAACTTGCAGTTTCCAGCCTTTTTTATGATTCCTTATTTGTTGTTTGGGTTTATTTGTTGTTTGGATTCCGAAGATGAGCCCTCTTTTCTCAGCCCCATTTGTTCCATTCTGTTTATTATCGCTTTTGCTTTGGCTGCCCTTGGTTCCATTGTATCTATGTGGTTGGGCTGGACGTTCAATTACGAGAATGTAATACAGGGTGTTCAAGGACGATATTTTCTTCCTGTTCTACCAGCTTTGTTGTTTGGGTCGAGAACGCGCTTGTTTAAATTCAACTCATCTTCGCTTTCTGTCGTCTCTTTTGGCATGTGCGTGATGAATTGTTTATATCTTATTCGTTTTATTAGTATTGCATCTTGTGTGTAGGCCTTTGCGTAATGCTCTCGGGTTTTTTCTGCTATCTAACAGTTTAGATAACAGGCGATGATTCGGACGCCGCAGGGTCCCCGAAAGCTATGCTTTTCCAAGCCAAGCAGAGACTTTGACCGAGCGCTGGGTTGGCATGCGAGAGGCCAACATGAGGCCGTGCCGCGGTGCGGACCGCAGGTAGCAAAACGGCACCGGAACCCATGTCGGGCCCGGTGCCCAAGCGCGATATCGACGGCGCAGTTTCGCGATATTCAACAGCGCCCAAATGAGTAAATACTCATTATCTATAAATGATAATAACGATTCGCGGGTTCCCCGACGGTGAAGTTTGGATTCATATAAGGATCGCCTTTGACGTAATACTTAGCCCATCGATAATTCATGTACGCGACCTCTTTGTGGAAGCGAATCTGCTTCTCCGTATTGTTTTCAACGCCTCTAGAAATCGACTCGTAGTGATAGAGCTCGACTTCGGGTGTGTATACAATTAGGTCGTTGATCTCGCGTAGCTTTAAGCAAAAGTCAACGTCATTAAATGCAACTTGAAGCTCTTCCGTGAAACCTCCGACTTTCTCATATTCATCACGCTTGGTCATTATGCAAGCTGCGGTGACGGCGCTGAAGTCTTGTTGTGCATCGTTGAGTGCAAAGTAGCCCCAGTTATCCCTTGGCATGCTTTGGCAAAGATGTCCTGCCACGCCACCAGTGACGCATAAGCCCGCGTGCTGGATGGTGTTGTCGGGATAGTAGAGTTTTGCACCAACTGCGCCAACATCCTCACGTGCGCAGATGCCAAGCATAGTCTCAATCCAATTGGGCGTAATTACCTCAGTATCGTTATTTAACAGCAAGAGATAGTTGCCCTTGGCGTGAGCAACGCCAAAGTTCATGAGCTTGGAGAAATTGAATTCGTGCTTCCAAGTTACAAGACGAACGATGTCAGGATATTTTGCTTGCAACTTATCGTAATAATCGAACGTCTCCTTTTCTGTGCTGTTGTTTTCGATTATGACAAGCTCGAAATTGTCGTACGTTGATTTCTCAACAATTGACTTAATGCAGTTGTCCAGAATGTTGGCGTGGTCTTTAGTTGGAATGATAATTGACACGAGTGGATGGGAAACTGGCACAGCGTAGGTTACTTTATATGTAAAGGGACGACGCGCTTGTTCGACCTTCGCATTGAGCCCAAGCCTGTCCAAATGACTCTGGACCGCTTTGATACCTGCGATAGTGGCATACGGCTTGCTATCGGCATTTGCTGCGGTGGAGGTCTCGCTTAGGCGCCAGTGATATAGAACCTTTGCAACATGATGAACTTTCCTTGCCTTTTCCACGGCGTGGAGAGTCAGATTATGATCCTGTGCTCCATCGAACTCTTTCGTGTTCGGTTCTAGAGTGTCAAGCAGAGACTTACGGATGGTAAGCATATGGCAGATATAGTTATTGTTTCTGAGCAGATCGATATTGAAATCCGGCTTAAAGAACGGCTGCGCTAGCATTCCATCGGGCATGAGTTTATCTTCATCACAATAAAGAAGATCGACGTCATCATTGTTTTCAATTGCCTCGGCATATGAGAACAACAAGTCCGGTTCAAGAATATCGTCATGGTCAAAGAAGCTAACGAAATCACCCGAAGCGATGGCAACGCCGGCGTTTGTGTTTTCGGAAATGCCCTTATTCTCGGTAAGGTTAATTGATTTAATTCTGTTGTCGTGGGCCGTCTCCTGCTCAACGCGAGCCTTTAGTTCCTGATTGTCAGGACTTGCATTAACTAGGATGAGCTCCCAGTTTGCATATGACTGGTTTTTTACGGATTCGGCCATATCGTTAAAGAACGAAATGGGTGTGTTGTATAGAGGGACAATAATGCTGAACTTCGGAGCGCTGTTGAAGACGATTTTTCTCTGCTTCTCCAGAGCGCCGATAGTTGCCTTATGATCCGTGAACCATTCGGGGTATTCAGGGTCAAACTGCGCATGGGTAAAGAGAAAGTTGGTCTCCTCAAGAAGCAAGCCTAGCTTATCGGGTGTTAAGCAGTCGAATGCACTGAATGATGGGTGATTTTGATCGTCAATAATAAAGTAGTAACGATCGAATGCCTTTGGCATTCGAATTGAGAGCTGCGTTTCAAGCTGCTTTTTCTCAGACGTAAATCCAACGCTTGTTACATTCGAGCTGAAATTGACGATGCTCAAATTAACTTCATTAAGGGTTCGATCGAAACAACGAAGTTTGATTTGCGAGTCGCTACGATAAGGAGTTCTCACCGTGCACCTAAGGATATAGTCGCTTGAATCTTCGATGCACTGCCAGAAATCAATCGTTGCCATGTCAAACTCTGAAACGTCATCGTAGTTTCGGAGTTTGCTGCACATGTCAGGTTTAATTTTGTAGTTAAGGCGCGACTCCCATTTGATGTTCTTGCAATTGAGCGAAAGGGAGTCGCTGCTCAGGGTGCGACCGTCTTGGCCGATTTCGCTAAACTCAATTTTGATGGTGCGAGCATCGGGATCGGGGACTACAAGGACGTATGAGTTCGAGTCACAACTATTGTCCCGGAATTTTAGGAGGGATAAAGGTGAGCGGCGGTTATCGTCTGTAGCCGCCTGGGCTGTTACGCTGGAGCCTTTATGGATGCCTTCAATCTTAAGCTGCTGGTAGATTTTCCAGTTTCCTCTGCATACTCCGGTTGTTTCGACTCGCATTGTTTGCCTTTCGTTTGTTGGACACTGCTCATTGTACTTTTTCATTTGTTGCCTCGCTAGAAATGCAGAAAGAGTTGCGTGTTTCTGCTGTCCGATTTAAATAAGAAGACGGGGAGGTTGCTGCCGGTGCGTATAATTTAATTAACTATGCATCTGTAATCAGCGGCTTTTGCTCAACGATTGTCAATCGAGAGGATTTTTATGAAAGGCATCATCCTCGCCGGCGGGTCCGGCACCCGCCTATACCCGCTCACGCTCGTGACCTCCAAGCAGCTGCTGCCGGTCTACGACAAGCCCATGATCTACTACCCGCTTAGCACCCTCATGCTGGCGGGCATCCGGGACATCCTGGTCATCTCCACGCCGACGGACCTCCCCAACTTCGAGCGCCTGCTCGGGGACGGCTCGCGCTACGGCGTGAACCTCTCCTACGCCGAGCAGCCCAGCCCCGACGGCCTGGCGCAGGCCTTCACCATCGGCGAGGAGTTCATCGACGGCGAGCCTTGCGCCCTCGTGCTCGGCGACAACATCTTCTACGGCAACGGCCTGTCGCGCCACCTGACGCGCGCCGTCCAGAACGCAGAGTCGGGCCGCGCCACGGTCTTCGGCTACCACGTGGACGACCCCGAGCGCTTCGGCGTCGTGGAGTTCGACGGCGAGGGCAGGGCCGTCTCCATCGAGGAGAAGCCCGAGCGCCCCAAGAGCTCCTACGCCGTCACCGGCCTGTACTTCTACCCGGGCGACGTGGCCGCCAAGGCGCATAGGGTGCAGCCCTCCGCCCGAGGCGAGCTCGAGATCACCACGCTCAACCAGATGTACCTCGAGGAGGGGACGCTGTCCGTGGTGACCCTGGGCCGCGGGTACGCGTGGCTGGACACCGGCACCATGGAGAGCCTCCACGAGGCGGCGGAGTTCGTCCGCGCCGTGGAGCACTCCCAGGACCTGCCGGTGTCCGTCCCCGAGGAGATCGCCTGGGAGAACGGCTGGATCACGACCGCCGAGCTGGAGGAGGCCGCGAAGGCCTACGGCAAGTCGGTCTACGGGCAGCACCTGAAGAAGGTCGCCGCCGGCGAGATCGTCAATAGCCCACGCGAGTACTAGCGCAAGCTTGTTTTCTTTTAGGGGTCACCGTTTATCTGGTGGCCCCTTTCGTTATGATTACGTTGACCATAAAGACAATATGATTGGGAGTGGATGTGTTAAGCGTCTACTTTGGCGATATGCCAGAAGCGATTTACAACACAGCGACATATTTCAAAAACTCTTACCGGTCTTCTTGGATTACGGATCCCTATGCAGTCTCGATAATTAAAGATGTCGATCGATCGGTTGTTGTCTCCGAAAACGTCATCGAAAGCCCTGTGCTTGGATCCATCTCCCCACTCCAGCTTTCTGGTGGCGTGAAAACGCTGCTGCTTATGAGATTTGATCGTAAGCATATTTTTAACGCTTCTACCTGTGGTGACAACTGTGCCAAGTGGATTCTCGACATGGCGAAAGACCGCAAGCTCGTTGTGAATCTCTATCATGTGATGGACTTTGGTCGCGAGGATTTTAAAATTAAAGTCGTGAATAGCGGCCGAATCGTTCATAACATGGCCGATTTGATTCACGAGTCGATTCCGTATCTGTAGGTGCTGCTTATGAACGGTTCGCATCTCGTTAAGATTTCCCGCCGCAGGGGAACCAAGTACACATTTACCATTAAACGGAACATTACTATTGTGCGTGGGGATAGTGGCACGGGTAAGACGACACTGTTTGACATGGTCGCAGACTACATGCGAACGGGCGAGCAGTCGGGTGTTTCCTTGCAATGCGATTGTCCCTGTGTCGCCCTGACCGATTATGATTGGCGAAACCAGCTTTCGTCCGTTCATGACTCGATTGTATTTGTCGATGAGGGCTTAAAAGAGATTCATTCTGATGAGTTTGCCCATCATGTGCTGTATTCCTCGAATTATTTCGTGCTGATCTCAAGGGCTGATTTCCCCAATCTTCCGTATAGCGTGGATGAGATTTACAAGATTAAGACGAGCGGAAAATACCATTCTTTCGTCCCTGTTTATCAAGATCGCGGGAATCATCGTTATGCTATTTCCCGGTCGGCGCCAAAACAGGACTTTTCTATCCTTCTATGCGAGGACAGTAAGTCTGGTTTCCAGTTCTTTGAACGGCATTTCGCTGACAGTGAGCTTACCTGTACTTCGGCCATGACGAACAGCGCGATTTTGGGCTGGTTGGATCAGCATCTCGACGATCGCGTGTTTGTTGTCGCGGACGGGGCGGCATTTGGGTGCTATGCGGACCGCGTCCTTAAGCTGCAAGACATTCACCGCGATACTGTTACGGTTTGTCTTCCCGAATCATTCGAGTGGCTTTTACTGAGCTCCGGCGTAATTTCAGGGCTAGATGTTAAGACGGTTTTGGAAACCCCAGAAGCCTTTGTAAACAGTGAGAAGTTTAAAAGCTGGGAGGATTTCTTCTATAAGTACTTACGCGATAAAACTGGGAATTCGGTCTTCCGGTACGACAAAGACTGCATTCCGGAGGCGTTTTGTAGGGGAAGTAATTCTGCGAAGGTTATGGCTCTTATCGCGTGCCGAAATGTCCGATAGTTTTGTTGAATAGTGTCGCGGCATCACTTCCTGCGGCATACTAAAGAAGCTGTACATGCTTCAGATTGGATTTTCATGTCTGAGATTTTCGAACCCAGGAACATCATCGTCACGGGCGGCTGCGGCTTCATCGGCAGCAACTTCGTGCACTACGTGGTCAACAACCACCCCGGCGTGCACGTCACCGTCCTGGACAAGCTGACCTACGCCGGCAACCCCGAGAACATCGCCGGGCTGCCCTCCGACCGCGTGGAGCTCGTCGTCGGCGACATCTGCGACGCCGGGCTGCTCGATGAGTTGGTCCCCGGCCACGACGCGATCGTCCACTACGCCGCCGAGAGCCACAACGACAACTCCATCGCCGACCCTGAGCCGTTCCTGCGCACCAACGTGGAGGGCACCTTCCGCCTGCTGGAGGCCGTCCGCAAGCACGGCGTCCGCTACCACCACGTCTCCACCGACGAGGTCTACGGCGACCTGGCGCTCGACGACCCGGCCAAGTTCACCGAGGAGACGCCGTACCACCCGTCCTCGCCGTACTCGAGCACCAAGGCCAGCTCCGACATGCTCGTGCGCGCATGGACCCGCACCTACGGCCTGCGAACCACGATCTCCAACTGCTCCAACAACTACGGCCCCTACCAGCACGTGGAGAAGTTCATCCCCAGGCAGATCACCAACATCGTCGACGGCGTCCGCCCCAAGCTCTACGGCAAGGGCGAGAACGTCCGCGACTGGATCCACACCGAGGACCACTCCTCGGCCGTCTGGGACATCCTCACCAAGGGCCGCATGGGGGAGACCTACCTCATCGGGGCTAATGGCGAGAAGAACAACATCACCGTCCTGCGCATGATCCTGGAGGCCATGGGCCGCGACCCCGAGGACTTCGACTGGGTCGCCGACCGCCCCGGCCACGACCGCCGCTACGCCATCGACAGCACGAAGCTCCAGCGCGAGCTCGGCTGGAGGCCGGCGCACACCGACTTCGCCGAGGGCCTCAAGGCCACCATCGACTGGTACGTCGAGAACGAGTCCTGGTGGCGCCCGGCCAAGGAGGCCACCGAGGCCAGGTACAGGGCCCAGGGCCAGTAGGCCGAACCCCGGCGAACCGCACCGCGGGGCGCCCGCGCGGGGCCGCAGGGCATGGGGATGATCCTGCGTCCCCGCGCGGGCGCCCCCGGTTATCCAACCTCTTCGATAGGAGCTTTTCCCACATGGCAGACATCGCATTCGAGAAGGACCTCTCCGTCGCCGAGACCGGCATCGGGGGCCTGAAGGTCGTCGACCTCGCCGTCCACGGCGACTCGCGCGGCTGGTTCAAGGAGAACTGGCAGCGCGCCAAGATGACCGCCCTGGGCATCCCCGACCTCAGGGTCGTACAGAACAACATCTCCTACAACGACAGCCGCGGCGTCACCCGCGGCATCCACGCCGAGCCCTGGGACAAGTTCATCTCGGTGGCCCGCGGCAGCGTCTTCGGCGCCTGGGTCGACCTTCGTGAGGGCAGCGCCACCTACGGCAAGGTGTTCACCTGCACCCTGGACCCGTCCAAGGCCATCTACGTCCCGCGCGGCGTGGGCAACTCCTTCCAGGCCCTTGAGGACGGCACCGCCTACACCTACCTGGTGGACGCGCACTGGTCCCTTGAGTTGAAGAAGACCTACACCTTCGTGAACCTCGCCGACCCCGAGCTCGACATCCAGTGGCCGATCCCGCTGAATCTGGCCACCGTATCCGAGGCCGACCTGAACCACCCGTACCTCAAGGACGTCGTCCCCATGGCGCCGAAGCGCACGCTCGTCACCGGCTGCAACGGCCAGCTGGGCCGCGCGGTGCGCGCGCTCGCCGAGGAGCGCGGCGTGGCGAAGGACTTCGACTTCTGCGACATCGACACCTTCGACATGTCCGACCCGGAGGCCTACGCTCAGTACGACTGGTCGCTCTACGGCACCGTGATCAACTGCGGCGCCTACACGGCCGTCGATAAGGCGGAGACCCCCGAGGGCCGCGCCACCGCCTGGAAGGCCAACGCCACCGGGCCGGCGCTTCTCGCCCGCACCTGCGCCGAGTACGGGATTACGCTCGTCCACGTGTCCTCCGACTACGTCTTCGACGGCACGGCCGAGGTCCATACCGAGGACGAGCCCCTCAGCCCCCTGTCCGTCTACGGCCAGACCAAGGCCGCCGGCGACATCGCCGTGGCAGGGTGCCCCCGCCACTACATCATGCGCAGCTCCTGGGTCATCGGCGAGGGCCGCAACTTCGTCAAGACCATGAAGGCGCTGTCCGACCGCGTCGCCGACCCCGAGGACGGGCTCGAGCGCATCACCGTGGTCGACGACCAGCTGGGCCGACTGACCTTCACGTGCGACATGGCGGAGGCCATCTTCCACGTGCTTGATTTGAAGGCCCCCTACGGCACCTACGACTGCACCGGCTCCGGCTCCGTTAAGAGCTGGGCGGACATCGCGCGCGCCGTCTTCGAGGCCGCCAACGGCAACGGCGAGAAGGTCGTGCCGGTCAGCACCGCCGACTACTACGCGAGCGCCGCGGGCCCCATCGCCCCGCGCCCGGTCCACTCCGCGCTCGACCTGTCCAGGCTCGAGTCGGTCGGGTTCCACATGCCCGACTGGGAGGAAGAGCTGGGGGAGTACCTCAAGACGCTCTAGCCGCTATTAACTTTTCGAGAGCAAAAGCCGCCGCTTGTTAACGGCGGCTTTTCTTGTTGGTGGCTATCTACGCAGTGGTGCCAATAGTATTTTGCGGAAGATCTACCTCTCGCTTGGCGTGGTGGCGGACCTGCCAGGCTGGTCGTCGTAGGCGTATTTGCTGTACACGTTGACCTCCCACTGCTTTTTTTCGACCTTTGCCACGGAATCGAGGATGAATCCGGTTGCAAGGCTCAGGCCGCACAGGAACATAAACGACGCGGCGAGCATGGCGGTGGGGAAGCGCGGAACGAGGCCGGTCTGGAAATACTCGACAACGATGGGCGTGCCCAGGGCGAGGCCGATCACCGCAAACAGAAGCGCAACCAGGCTGAAGAACTTCAGCGGGCGGTAGTCCTTGAACAGCGTGCCGATCATCGCGACGACTTTAATGCCGTCGCTCACGGTATTGAGCTTGGACTCGGAGCCTTCCGGACGGTCGCGGTACTCGATGGGCACATCTTTGATGCGCCAGCGGTGGTCGACAGCGTGAATCGAGAGCTCGGTTTCGATCTGAAAGCCCTCGGAAAGCACAGGGAAGGTTTTAACGAACGGGCGACTCATGGCGCGGTAGCCGGTCATGACGTCATCGAAGCTGTAGCCATAGATCCACTTGATCATGGCACGTACCAGGTTGTTGCCAAAGCCGTGGAAGGCACGTTTGTTCTCCTCGGCATAGGTGCCGTTGGAAAGACGGTCGCCCACGGTCATGTCGGCCGTGCCGTTGAGGATGGGCTCGCAGAGGGCTTTGGCCGCCTCGGCGGGGTAGGTGTCATCGCCGTCGACCATCAGGTAACAATCGGCATCGATGTCGCGAAACATCTGACGGCACACGTTGCCCTTTCCCTGACGCGGCTCAAAACGCACCGTGGCGCCGTGCTCGGTGGCGATGCGTGAGGTATCGTCCGACGAGTTATTGTCATAGACATAGACCGTCGCCTGCGGAAGCTCGCGGTGAAAGTCGTCGATGACCTTACCAATCGTGAGCGCTTCGTTGTAGCAGGGGATGATGACGGCGATGGATTCAGAATTCACTCAATGCTCCTTATACATTCAATCCTTGAAAGTATAGCCGTTTGCGCCTGACATCCTAAGATGTGGGATAGTTCTCCAGTTTTTCTGCGCGAATCATTTACTTTGCTGTCGGGTCTATACTGTACGTTTGTCAACGATTACGAGTAAGGGAGTTGCATCCGTGTCGGATCAGACAAAGCAACAAGAAACTCGCAGTCTGCCTGCGACGTTTGCTAAGAATGAATTTGAGAAGGATGCGTTTATCCTTCGCCAGCTGGTTACCAAGGATTTTAAAATCAAGTATCGCCGCAGTGTTCTGGGCGTCGCATGGTCGGTGCTCAATCCGCTGCTGATGATGATCGTCATGGCCATCGTGTTCTCGACGATTTTTGGCCAGGGCCGCAATGGCTCAATGACACCCGAGATGTACCCGCTGTACTTGATCGTGGGTAACATTACCTTTGCCGTCATGTCTGAGTCTACTAACCAGGCCCTGACGTCGATCGTGGGTGCTGCCCCTTTGCTCAAGAAAGTTAAGGTGCACCGCTGGGTCTTCCCGGTGCAGAAGGTGCTCTTCTCGCTAGTCAACTTTGCCTTCTCGCTGGTTGCCGTCGCCATCGTTATGCTGTGGTTCCGCGTTATGCCTTCTTGGCACCTGATTCTGCTGCCGGTTTGCCTGCTGCTGCTTATGTGCTTCTGCATGGGCCTGGGCATGATGCTCTCTGCCCTTACGGTCTTTTTCCGCGACGTTATGCATCTGTGGAGCGTCATCATTACGGCGTGGACTTACATTACGCCCATCTTCTGGACGACTGACTATATTGCGCAAATGCCGCATCTCGTGCGTATCTTGATGTATGCGAACCCCATGTACAACTACCTGCAGTTTATGCGCGATATCTTCCTGTTCCAGACTACGCCCTCGCTTATGACGTTTGGTATGTGTGTCGCTTGGGCGGTCCTTGCGCTTGTTATTGGCTACACCGTGTTCCATAAGTCCGAGCGCAAATTTATCCTCTACATCTAAGGAGTGCTGTGATGACTGAATCTGTTGTTGATTACAGCGAGCAGCCTCTGGCTGTCGAGGTCGACGACGTCACCATGATCTTTAACATGGCGTCCGAGTCGCTGACCAACCTCAAGGAGTACTTCATCAAGCTTGCCAAGCACGAGTTGTTCTTTGAGGAGTTTAGGGCGCTCAAGCATATCTCGTTTGATATTCATCGTGGCGAGGTCGTGGGTCTGGTTGGCACCAATGGTTCCGGTAAGTCTACGATGCTCAAGATTATCGCCGGTGTGCTCGAGCCCAGCGAGGGCAGCGTTAAGGTGCACGGCAACATCGCGCCTCTGATTGAGCTTGGCGCCGGTTTTGACCCCGAGCTGACCGCCCGCGAGAACATTTATTTGAACGGCGCGCTGCTCGGCTATACCAAGGAGTTCATCGACGCCAATTTTGACGGCATTATTGAGTTCGCTGAGCTGCAGAATTTTGTCGATATGCCGCTTAAGAACTTCTCTTCAGGCATGGTGGCGCGTATCGCCTTTGCAATCGCGACGATTACCGAGCCCGATATTCTGATCGTTGACGAGACGCTGTCCGTCGGTGACGTGTTTTTCCAGCAGAAGTGCGAGGACCGCATCCAGCACTTTATCCAGAGCGGTGACGTGACGGTTCTGTTCGTTTCGCACTCCATGGAGCAGGTTGAGCGCATCTGCCAGCGCGCCGTTTGGATTGAGAAGGGTGACCTTCGCATGGACGGCCCGGTCGATGAGGTCTGCAAGGCGTACCGCGAGCAGTTCAACTAGGTTATAATTACTTGCGCCTAACGGGCTTGCGCTTGCTTGGGCGTGCGGTCATTTGCTCCATTAGCTCAGTTGGATAGAGCAGGGGACTTCTAATCCCAAGGTCGACGGTTCGAATCCGCCATGGAGCACCATCGTTTATTAAGCCCGGACCGCTTGGTGGTCCGGGCTTTTTTCATCTTGTGTGTTGCTGGAGCCGAGCGCGAGCAAGCCGCTGCTGTTTGTTGGGGTTGGCATTTTACTTTTCGAGATGCTCTTTCAGCAGCTCCAACGCGTGGGCGTAGCCTTGGAGGCCCTCTCCGGTGATGGTGGCGAAGCAGGCCAGACGGGCGTAGCTCACCTGGCGGAAGTCTTCGCGGGTCTCGACTGCGCTAATGTGGACCTCCACAGCCGGGATGGCGACGGCTTTGAGCGCGTCCAGGATGGCCACGCTTGTGTGCGTGTAGGCGGCCGGGTTGATGACGATGCCGTCGACCTTTCCGTAAGCCTCCTGGATCTTGTCGACGATGCTGCCCTCGTGGTTAGACTGGAAGACCTCGACCTCGTCGAAGCCCTGTGCGGCACCCGCTTCCTGGCAGATCTGCACTAAGCGATCGTAGTTGTCGCTGCCGTAGATGCCTGGCTCGCGAATGCCGAGCATGTTGAGGCTGGGGCCGTTAATGACGAGTGCTTTCATGGTTGCTTCCTTTGCAGTTGAAAAACCACCACAAAGGTGCCTGCCCCCTTTGTGGTGGTTTTGGTTAGAGAGCGGGTGGGAGGGTGTCGAGGAGGGCATGGGCGGTGTTGGCGGCGCAGTCGCGTGAGTCGATGATGTAGTCGGCCCAGGCGCGGTAGCGCGGCATACGCTGCTCGGCCAGCTTGTCGATGCCGTCGCGCGCGGTGATGGGGCGGCCCTTGTGGGCGAGCTCGTCGAGCTTGCGGTTGAGCATCACGATTTGGCTGTTTTGGTGCAGCAGAGGGTAGTTCTCGTCGCGCGTAACCACGCCGCCGCCGGTGGAGAGCACCAAGCCGCTGCGCTTGGAGATGTCGGCCAGCGCTGCCGTCTCCTGCTCGCGGAAGGCCGCCTCGCCGCACTTGATGATAAAGTCGGCGCAGGGCATGCCCAGGCGCTCCTCGAGGGCGCGATCGAGATCGATGTGCTCGCGGCCCGTGAGCTGGGCGATCTGCTCGCCCGCGCGGGTCTTGCCCGAGCCCGGCATGCCGATCAGCGCGATGTTCTGTTCGCGGCGTGACAGGCGCTCCGTTACGTCCAGGATCCTCTTGCGCGGGGTGGCTTTGCCGGTATAGCGCTCGACAGCTTGTGCCGCCTGGGCAACAAGCATAAGCAGGCCGCCGATGCAGGGGATGCCGCGGCGCTCGGCCTCGAGCATCAGGCCCGTGCGGGCGGGGTTGTAGACAATGTCGATGACGCCCTCGAGCGCATCGAGGCCTTCGAGCGTGCAAGGCGCGTCGGGGCAATGGGGGAACATGCCGGCGGGCGTGCAGTTGACGAGTAGGGAGGCGTCGGACTGCTGCGCGATATTGTCGTAGTTGACCTCGCTCGTGCGACCCACGGGTACGACGATGGCGCCCATGTCTCCCAGCACCATACTTGCCGTGGTGCCGGCGCCGCCGGTGGCACCGAGCACGAGGGCCTTCTTGCCGGCAACCTCAACGCCCAACTCCTCGACCAGGCACTGGAAACCGAAGTAGTCAGTATTATCGCCGTGCAGGCGGCCGTCGGGCAGGCGCGTGATGGTGTTGACGTTGCCCATGCGCTCGGCGAGCGGGCTCAGCTCGTCCAGGTATTCCATGACGGCGCGCTTGTAGGGGATGGTCACGTTGGTGCCCTCCCATTCGTCGCCCGTCATAAAAGCCTCAAGATCCTCGGGCTCGCGCTCAAAACGCACGTACTCAAGCCCCGCCAGCTCCTTGTAGATGGTCGGGGTGTAGCTGTGGCCCAGCACGCGGCCCAGCACGCCGTAGGGGCGGGTTGCGGCGGTATCGGTCATCTAGAGCACCTCCGTGTAGCTGCCAAAGTAGGTGAAGCTCTCGCATACGTCGTCGATCGAATCGAGCAGGTCGTCGAGGGCCTTGCTGCCAAAGGGACAGTCCAGGTCAAAGTAGAACATAAACTCAAAGTCGCGACCGGGGATGGGGCGGCTCTCGAGCTTGATGAGGTTGATGTTGAGTGCGTAGAAGCGCTCGAGCACGCGATAGAGGGCGCCCGGCTCGTTGGCCGTGGTGATCATGAGCGAGGTACGGTTGGCACCGGGATAGACGCGTGGCTCGCGGCTGATGACGACAAAGCGCGTGTAGTTGTTGTCCGAGTCCTGGATGTTGGACTCCAGCACCTCCAGGCCATAGAGTGCCGCGCAGCTGCGCGATGCGATGGCGGCAACATCGGTGCGGTTGGAATTGGCGACCATCTCGGCCGACATGGCGGTGTTGGGGTACTTGGTGGCGTGCAGGTCGTGGGACTCGATAAAGCCCGCACACTGGGCAATGGCTTGGCCGTGGCTGTAAACCTCGCGCACGTCGGCGAGCTTGGTGCCGGGCTTGACGAGCATGTTGTGGTCGATCTTGAGGCGAAGCGAGCGCACGATGTGGAAGTCGAACTGGGCGAGCAGGTCGTAGACGGCGTTGACCGAGCCGGCGGTGGAGTTCTCGATGGGCAGCACGCCAAACTCGCAGAAGCCGTCGCGCACAGCGCGCATAACGCCTTCGAAGGTCTCGAAAAACGCGATGTCGGGCACGTCGAAGAGTTTGCACGCGGCGATCTGGCTATAGGCACCTTCCACGCCCTGGCAGGCAACTGTGGCCGTTTGAGGGAAGGGCGTGTCAAAGGCTGCAGCCGTGGCGTGGGCCTTTTGCGAGACGGTGATGCCCTTGAACTCGTTGATGTAGCGCTGCTGCTCGGCCTTGCTCATGCTCATGAGGAGACGGAACAGGGCGATGGTCTGTGCCTCGTAGCGTTCGGGCGCGCGGCTGGCGAGGTTGTTGAGCTTGGAGCGCTCGCGGGCGGGGTCGAAGACGGCCTTGCCCATCTCGATTTTTGACTTGGCGACCTCGGTGGCAATGTCCATGCGCTCGATAAAGCTGTTGAGGAGCGTGGTGTCGATGCCATCGATGGTCTGGCGAATATCGGCAAGGTCCATGGAGGCCCCTTTCACGTATGGCAGAGTTGACGGGCAAATCAGGTGAGTCGGGTTAGAGCTGGCCTGCGTCCTCAAGGAGGGCGTCCCAAATCGCGAGGGCAGCTGCTGCTTCAGCTACGGGGACAGCTCGGGGGACGATACAGGGATCGTGACGGCCGTGCACCGAGAGTTCGGCATTTTCCATGGCGTCCATGTCTACGGTCTGCTGCTCGCGGCCAATTGAGGGCGTCGGCTTTACGGCCATGCGCCACATGACGGGCGCGCCGGTCGAAATACCGCCCAGGATGCCGCCGGCGTTGTTGGATTCAACCTCGATCTCGCCCGACTCTGCATCGATGCGATACGGATCGTTGTTTTCGCTGCCGCACATGGCGGCCACGGCAAAGCCCATGCCAAACTCCACGCCCTTTACGGCGGGAATGCCAAACGCGATTTGCGCGATGCGGTTCTCGATGCCGTCGAACATGGGGTCGCCGATGCCCGCGGGAAGCCCGTAAATGCCGCACTCCACGATGCCGCCGATGCTGTCGAGTTCGTCGCGCGCGGCTAGGATCTCCTCGCGCATGCGGCCGGCTGCGGCGGCGTCAATGCACGGCAGATCGTTCGTAAGGATCGCCTTGCGGTCGGCCTCGCGATAGACCATATCGTCCATCGGCAGGTCGGAGATGCCGCCGATCTGCGCGACGTGCGCCATGACCTGAATGCCGCGGGCCTCGAGCGCCTGCAGCGCGATCCCGCCGGCGATGCATAGAGGGGCCGTCAGACGGCCGGAGAAGTGCCCACCGCCCGCGACGTCGTGCATGTTGTGGTACTTCAAGCGCGCAGGGAAGTCCGCATGTCCCGGACGGGGCTTGCGGCGCAGCTCGGAGTAATCCTTGGAGCGCGTGTTGGTGTTCTCGATAATCGCGGCGATGGGCGCGCCGGTGGTATGTCCATCAACCACACCGGCGATGATATGCGCGGCGTCGGCCTCGCGACGTTTGGTCGCGGTCTCGTCGCGACCGGGGGCGCGACGGTCAAGGAAGGCCTGCAGCTGCTCCTGGTCCACGGCGATACCTGCCGGAATGCCATCGAGCGAGCAGCCGATAGCGGGGGAGTGCGACTGGCCGAAGATGCTTAAGTGCAAGACGTTGCCAAAGGTCGAGGACATGCTATTCCTCCTCGAGCGTGACCTTGCCGCCCAGTAGGCAGTAGTGGTCGAAGAAATCGGGATAGGACTTGTTGACGGCCTCGGCGCCGTGGATCACGACCTCGCCGGTGGCGCGGCTCGCGGCGATGGCGGCCATCATGGCGATGCGGTGGTCGTTGTGCGAATCGACCTCGCCGCCGGTGAAGGCATCGACACCCTTGATGATGAGGTCATCGCCGGCAATGCGCACCTGCGCGCCCAGCGCGGTGAGTTCGCGGGTGGTGGTGACCAGGCGGTCGGATTCCTTGATGCGCAGACGGGCGCAATCGCGGATAAAGGTGCGGCCCTGTGCCAGCGAGGCCACGGCCGAGATAACAGGCACCAGGTCGGGAATGTCGTGGGCACTCATCTCAAAGCCGGCAAGTTTGTCGGATTGCACGGTGGCGGCGTTGGTGGAGCGCACGATGCGGGCGCCAAAGCGCGAAAGCGCGGCAAGCACGTTGCGGTCGCCCTGTGCGGAGCTCAGCGACACGCCCTCGACGGTGATGGGGTCGGTGCCGATGGCGCCGGCGCACAGCCAAAAGGCGGCGTTGGACCAGTCGCCCTCGACGGCTACGCTGCCGGGCGTGCGGTACGAGCCGCTGTTTACGCGGAAGTTCGTGACCTCGGGCTGGCCGTCCTTGGCCGGAATGCGCTCGACGTTGACCTCGACGCCAAAGGCCTTCATGGCCTGGATCGTCAGGTTGATGTAGGGACGGCTCTCAATGAGGCCGGTCACCTGCACGCAGGAGGGCTGGGCGAGCAACGGGGCTGCCAGCAGCAGGCCCGAGATGTACTGCGAGCTCACGTTGCCCGGCAGCACAAAGGTGCCCGGGCGCATGCGTCCGCTCGTCTTGAGCGGAAAACCGCCCAGGCCCTGCAGGTCGCAGCCGGCGGCGATAATCTCGTCCGAGAACGGAGAGAGCGGGCGGGCGCCCAGACGACCCTGGCCCACAAAGGTGGCCTCTGCGCCTAACGCGCAGGCGACGGGCAGCATAAAACGCAGCGTGGAGCCGCTCTCGCCGCAGTCGAGCGTGCCGCCTGCAAGTGCTTTGAGCAGGCCAAACTCAATACTCTTCATGGTGGGGTGGACCTGGAAGCCGTCCTCGGCGGTCTCGATGCGGGCGCCGAGCGCCGTGAGGCAACGCACCGTAGCCTCGATGTCGGCGCAGGTGGTGTTACAGGTGACGTGTGTCTCGCCGTTGGCAAGCGCAGCGCAGATGATCAGGCGATGCGCCATCGACTTGGACGCGATGGCGGGAACGGTGCCCTTGAGCGGGGACGGGGTGATGCGGGCTAGCATGCGGATGCGTCTCCCTTCTGGCCGAGGCCCTCGGCAATGAGTTCGCGGAAAGTGGAAAGCGGCGTGCGGTCGATGCTGCAACGGCCAATGTCGTGCGGAATTACCAGGTCGATAGTGTCACCGGCGCGCTTTTTGTCGTGGAGCGCCTCGGCAAAGACGGCATCGGCGGAAAGCTCGCAGCGGGTCTTGAGGCCGTGGCGGGCGCAGAGTTCCTCAATACGACCGGGCAGTGCAGCATCGCAGACGCCGTGCAGGGCCGCGGCGCGCGTGATGATGCCCATGCCGATCGACACGCAGTTGCCGTGTCCAAGCTCAAAGTGCTCGCAGGCCTCGACGGCGTGTCCGGCGCTGTGTCCAAAGTTAAGGAGCTTTCGCTGGTTGGTCTCGCGCTCGTCGGCGACGACCACGGCGCGCTTGATGTCGATATTGCGGGCGATGATGAGCGCTACGCGGGCCACATCGCGGTTGAGCAGCTCCAGCGTGAGCGGGGTCTTCTCCAGCTCGGCGAAAAGCTCCGGGTCGGCGATCACGGCGTGTTTCACAACCTCGCCGCAGCCGTCGGCGAACTGCTCGGGCGTGAGGGTGGCCAGGCACCCCACGTCAGCGATAACCACGCTCGGCTGCCAAAAAGCGCCGGCCAAGTTCTTGCCGGCAGCCAGGTCGATGGCGGTCTTGCCGCCCACCGACGAATCCACCATGGCGAGCAGGCTCGTCGGGATTTGCACAAACTTGCAGCCGCGCATGTAGGTGGCGGCCACAAAGCCCGCCACGTCGCCCACGACACCGCCGCCGAGTGCCACAATCACGTCGGAGCGCGAAAGCTCGTGCTCGGCCACAAACTCCAAAATGGCAACATAGGTTTCGGCGCGCTTATGGGCTTCGCCGGCCTCGAAGGTGCAGATGCTCACCTCGTAGCCTGATGCCTCCAGGCTCTGCTTAACGGGCATCTGGTAGAGCGGGCCCACGTTGGTGTCCGTCACGATGACGGCCTTGGTGCCGCCGGCAGTGGCGCGCACGAGCGGTCCCGCCTGCTCCAGCAAAAACGTGCCAACATGCACCTGGTAGGGGCGTGCAGTGTCGATATCGATGGTAATCGCCATAAGCTATGGTCCTTTCGACCTGGCGTGATAGGTGGTCTAGTGGGAGGCCTCGTCGTCGAGTGCGCGCTTAATGCGGTCGCCCTCGGCAAGGAGATTCTCCAGATAGCGCTGGTCGCGGTCCTTAAGGGCGCGGCTGTAGGCGCCGAGCGATTCGATCAGATGGTCGATCTCGAAGGCAAGCGCATCGGCGTCGTCGATCATGAGCTCGGACCACATCTGAGGATTGAGGTGCGCCACACGGGTGAGATCGCGGTAGCTACCGGCCGAAAAGCCGTGGTGGACCTGGGCAGTGGGGCTCTTGACGTAGGCGTTGGATACCACGTGCGCAAGCTGGCTCGTGAAGGCGATGACGCGGTCGTGCTCGGCGGCGCTGGTCACGCTGAACTTGCCAAAGCCCAAGGGGCGCACCATCTCGCGCACCTGGCCCAAAAGCTCCAGCTTAAGTGCGTCGTCCACCGCGGGCGGCACGAGCACGAGCGGGGCGCCCTGGAACAGGTCGGCGCGGGAGTGTGCGTAGCCCGAGTACTGCGTGCCCGCCATGGGGTGCGCGCCCACAAAGTAAAAGCCGTGCTCGCGGGCAAGCTCAAAGGCACGTTCGCACACGATGCCCTTGACGCCCACGGTGTCGATCACCACGGGACCCATGATGGCCTCGGTGTCGGTGGCGTCGGCGAGCGCTTGGGCGTGCGCCTCGAGCCACTCGATGCAGGCCTCGGGGTAGCAAGCCAGGACGATGATGTCGCATTCGCCGAGTGTCTTGTCGTTGAGCTCTCCGGCGACAGTGCCCATGCTGGCGGCTGTCATGACATCGTCATCGGGGTCCCAGGCCAGCACGCGGACGCCCGCCTGCGCATAGCCGCGGGCAAAACTGCCGCCGATGAGGCCAAGGCCCACGATGCCGGCGCACTTGGGGCCGCCCTGGTTAACGCGCGCGTTTCTCACCGTACCCATGGGCTACTCCATGGTCTCTTGGCAGACAACCTCGCGGATGGCGCGGATGCGGCGCATGGTGTCGTCGAACTGATCGGGGGTGAGGGCCTGGGCGCCGTCGGACCAGGCGCGGCTCGGCTCGTCGTGGACCTCGATTTCCAGGCCGTTGGCACCGCAGGCGGTCGCGGCGAGCGCCATGGGCTCAACATAGCGGGTGTAGCCGGTGGCGTGGCTGGGGTCGGCGACGACGGGCAGGTGCGAAAGGTGGTGCAGCACCGGCACGGCGTTGAGGTCGAAGGTATTGCGGGTGCGGGTCTCGAAGGTGCGGATGCCGCGCTCGCACAGGATGACGTTGTCGTTGCCCTCGCTCATGATGTACTCGGCGGCCATGAGCAACTCATCGATCGTGCCGGACATGCCGCGCTTAAGCAAGATCGGAGTCTGGGTCTTGCCGACCTCCTTGAGCAGGGGGAAGTTCTGGGCGTTGCGGGCGCCGATCTGCATGACGTCGATCTTCTTGTCCAGGAAGACCTGCACGTCGCGTGGGTCCATGATCTCGGTGACGATCGGCATGTCGAGCTCGGCAGACGCCTCGCACAGCAGGTCGAGGCCGGCGGGGCCCATGCCCTGGTAGGCGTAGGGGGAGGTGCGGGGCTTGTAGGCACCGCCGCGCAGCATCGTGGCACCGGCGGCCTTCACGCGGCGTGCGATGCGGATGAGGTTCTCGCCCTCGACGGAGCAGGGACCGGCGATGACCTGGAACTGGCCGCCGCCGATCTTGACGCCGTGGCCGCAGTCGATGACGGAGTCCTCGGGGTGGAACTTGCGATTTGCGCGCTTGAACGGCTCGGAGACGCGCTGCACGCGCTCGACGACATCCATGGACTCGAGCAGGAACGGGTCGATCTTGGTCGTATCGCCCACCAGGCCGATAATCGTCTCGTTCTCGCCGCGCGAGACGTCGGTCTTCAGGCCTTTTTTCTCAATCCAGCTGACGATATGGCTGACGGCCTCGTCGCTGGCGCTCTGCTTTAGAATTGCAATCATGGTGTGCCTCTCACCTCGATGGATAACTTTTGCAAAAACGGCCCGCATTGCGAGCCGTGTATATATGGTGCATGAAAGTTTATACTATCTGACTCGCTTTTGCCTTCTAAAGTGGGCCGTTGCACCGCGTCTCCCACGTAATTGCAAAGCTTTTTCTTTTATTTTGATAGCCCGTGGTGCACTTGGGTATAATGCCAAACGTTGGCCCTATTAGCTCAGGGGATTAGAGCGTCTGCCTCCGGAGCAGAAGGCCGTTGGTTCGAATCCAACATGGGGCACCATCGAACGTAAGACCGTCCGAACCTCGCATGGTCCGGGCGGTTTTTCTTATACCGACGCGACGTGATGGGACGTGGTATGGCAGCAACGGATATCGAGCGCGGACTCTCGACCGCCGAGGTCGAGGAGCGCATCGCCGCCGGTAAGATCAACCGCAGCATGGAGCTCAAGACCAAGTCGGTCAAAGAGCTCATCATCGAGAACCTCTGCACGCTGTTCAATTTGATCAACGTGATCTTGGCGTTCCTGGTTATTTTGACCGGTTCGTTTAAGAATCTGACGTTCCTGTTCGTGGTGTTCCTCAATACCGCCATTGGCGTCATTCAGTCCATGCGTTCCAAGAAGATGGTCGATAAGCTCACGCTGCTGACCTCCAAGAAGGCTATCGCGGTGCGCGACGGCGCCGAGGTGGAGCTCGACCTGGACCAGATCGTGCTCGACGACATCATCCGCCTGGGGCGCGGCGACCAGATTCCCGCTGACGCCGTGGTGGTTTCGGGCGAGGCGCTCGTGAACGAGAGCCTGCTGACGGGCGAGAGCGACCTTATTAAGAAACAGCCCGGTTCCGAGCTCATGAGCGGCAGCTTTATCGACTCGGGCCTGCTGCGCGCCCGCGTGATCCATGTCGGCGCCGACAACTACGTGGCCAAAATTAATAACGAGGCCAAATACGTCAAAAAGGTCAATTCCGAGATCATGAACGTGCTTAACGCCATCGTGCGCTTTGTGAGCATCATCATGATCCCGCTCGGTTTGGCGTTGTTTGCCTCGAGTGTGAGCGAGCTGTGGGATGCCGCGGGAACCCCGGGCGATAGCGCACTTTCGTGGTGCTTCTCCGAGCTGTTGGCTGGTCATGTGCCTTCGTCGGCGCTGCTGTCCACGGTGGGCGCCCTGCTGGGCATGATCCCGCAAGGCCTGGTGCTTCTGACCTCGTCGGTGCTCGCCATCGCCACGGTGCGCCTGGCTCGCCGCAAGGTGCTGGCACAGCAGCTCTACTGCATCGAGACGATCGCTCGCGTCGACGTGCTGTGCCTGGACAAGACGGGCACCATCACGTCGGGCCGCATGGAGGTCGAGGGCACGTATCCGCTGCCGGTTGAGGGCGTGAGCCTAGGCGCCGGCTCGGACGCGGCGGCTGTTCCCGTCGATACCACGATGCTCGATTTTGCGCTGGCTAACGTGGCGCGTGCGACTTCGGCCGATGCCAACGAGACCTGCCAGGCGCTGCTCAACTATTACGCCGACCGTCCGGTCGAGGTGTCTGAGCCGCTGTCGGTCATTCCGTTCTCGTCCTCCAAAAAGTGGAGTGGCGCGTCGTTTGCGCAGGGCTCCTATGTGATGGGTGCGGCGCAGTTTGTGCTCTCTGATCGTGTGTTTTCGCAGGTCGAGAACCGTGTCGCCGAGCTTGCCGATACCTGCCGCGTGCTCGTGGTGGCGCGCGTGGACGGCTTTACGCCCGATGGCGATATGGTGGGCGAGGCCGAGCCCGTGGGCTTTGTAACCATCCGCGACGAGATTCGTACCTCGGCGGCCGAGACTATTGGCTACTTTAACGAGCAGGGCGTGACCCTCAACGTGATCAGTGGCGACGACCCGCGTACGGTGTCGTCGATCGCGCGCGTGGTGGGCGTGCCGGGGGCGGACGCTTATGTGGACGCCACGACGCTCGATACGCCGGCCAAGCTCGATGCCGCAGTGGACCGCTACCATGTCTTTGGTCGTGTGACCCCGCAGCAGAAGCGCGAGCTCGTGCAGGCGCTCAAGCGCCGCGAGCACACCGTGGCAATGACGGGTGACGGCGTCAACGACGTGCTGGCGCTCAAGGAGGCCGACTGCTCCGTAGCCATGGCGGCCGGCTCCGATGCCGCGCGTAACGTAGCCGAAATCGTACTCGTCGACAACGACTTTGCCTCGATGCCCGCCGTGGTGGCCGAGGGCCGTCGCTCCATCAACAACCTGCAGCGTTCGGCCTCGCTGTTCCTGACCAAGACGCTGTTCTCGATGGGCCTGGCGGCGCTGTGCATCGCGCTGCCGCCGTACCCCTTCGAGCCCATCCAGATGACGCTCATTAACTTCTTCTGCATCGGCGCGCCGGGCTTTGTGTTGGGCCTGGAGCCCAACAATGCTCGCGTGAAGGGTGCGTTTTTGACCAACGTACTCAAGCGTGCACTGCCGGCGTCGATTGCGGTCATTTTGGCTGCGGCGCTCGATATCTTTGTGGCGCGCGTGTTTGGCTTTAGCCAGCTCACGCTGTCTACGATGTGCTTGCTTACGTCGTGCGCGGCGAGCGTCAGCCTGATCTGGTGCATCTCGCAGCCTCTCACGCCCTTACGTGTGGTGCTCTTTGTGTTTGTCGTCGCCGGCATCTTGGTGGGCGTTATCGGATTCCCGGAGCTGCTGTCTATTGCCAACCTGTCGATGGGCCAGATGGTTATCTTGGCTGTCATCGTGGTCTTTACCTGCTCGGTGTTCTTTAAGCTCGCCACGATGATGGATTCGCTCAAGCCGCGTCGTCGTCATGCCGCAACTGGTTTTGGCCGTGGTGTGCGTGTCCACCTGGGTCGCGGTGGCGGCAAGGTGAGCTCGACGGGTTCGACGGCCGAGCGTTTTGCCAAGCGCGTCGCCGCCGACATGGCGCAGCGCCGCGAAGATCGCACCGCTCGCGAGGCCGAGGCCCGTGCACTCGAGGGCGTGGCCCAGGCCCAGCCCAAGAAAAAGAAGAATACCGGAGCCAGGCGCTCTCGCGTGACCAAGTCCGCCCAAGGCATCAAAGTCTCGATGCCAAGCAAAAAGAAGAAGTAGCTAGCGCCCTGCCGATGTTGAATTGGTGCCTTGTTCCTGTGGGGCCGTGGCGATGTTATGCTCTAACCTCGATTGTTTGAATTGCTTCGAAAAGAGGATGCCGTGATCTGCCCGCATTGCCTTAAGACTATCGAGGACGGCGCCTCGTTCTGCCCCTACTGCAACGCCTATGTGGGTCCGGGCGATGGCCCCGAGCACACCGAGTTCGTGTTCTGTGAGGGCTGCGGTGCCCGTCTTTCTCCGCATGATCGTACGTGCCCCAAATGTGGACGCCCCGCTCCGGGTATCCTCTCCGAGGACGCGGCCGCATCCGACCTGGCAGCGGGCCGCACGGCGGGCTTTCCGCGCCTAACGCAAGAGCAGATCGATACCGAGGTGCCGCATGCGCCGGCCTCTGCCGCTGCGGTGCTTTCGGACGCCGCTGACCCCAATGAGACCTGCGTGCTGCCGGCTTTCGATAAGGATTTCGGTATTCCCAAGGTCGATATTCCCACGCCGGTTTCCCTGCATGACGATGCTCAAAAACCCAAGCGCAAGGTGCATCCCGACGAGGACGCCTATCACAAGCACAAGCGTCATATCCCCAAGCCGCTCATTATCATCGCGGTCCTTGCCGTCGTTTGTGGCGGTGCCTATTGGTTCGTGACGGCCGATCCCATGGGTGTCATGCCTGGCTTCTATGACCAGTTTGGTCAGGCCGCGCAGACGACCTTCCCCACGCGTCAAAAGGGCGAGGCGACTGAGGACGATACCAAGCAGGACGATTCTGCCGAGGTGGTCCAGGAAGAAACCGTGCTGACCGATGATCAGCTCTATACCAGGCTCGACGGTCTGTATCAGACCATCGTGTCCTACGGTGACGAGGACCAGATCGGCGAGGTCATCGATTCCTTTAACAACGGCTATCTCCGATCGCCGCTGTCCACCCGTCAGGAGCTGTCGCAGAGTGCCTACGCCCTGCGCGACCAGATCAAAAAGACGCAAGATGAGCTCAACAACCTTAAGTATCAGGACGATACGGTCTATGCGGATGACATCGCCCACTTAAAGCAGCTTGCCGAGTGGATGTTCGAGCGTGTCGACGTGATCTGTCAGAGCTGGGACATCTCGCTGGCCATTCCCGATGGCGAGTCGATGAGTTCCCACCAAAGCGAGATCCTGGCGCCCATCGCGCAGGGCGGCAACAGCGCGCTGAACCAGTACGACGCCAACGTGGGCTCCTGGAAGCCGCAGCAGCGTTCCTAAAATTAGTTCGCCATAGTCGGCATAACCTACGTGCGCAATTGATGTAAGCGCATGCTTATTGCTACAATTCGTACAAATATGCTTTAAACGCACGAGGAAGGAACCACATGTTTGGTTTTAAGAAAGAGCTCTACACGCCCGAGTATCAGCTTGCCGGCGACGAGTGCGCCGTTATCGAGACGTCGAAGGGTACCATCAAGGTCAAGTTTGACGGCGAGGGCGCTCCCATTCATGTCGCGAACTTCTGCGAGCTTTCTACGATGGGCTTCTATGATGGCCTTAAGTTCCATCGCTATGTGCCCGGTTTTGTCATCCAGGGCGGCGACCCCAATACCCGCGATATGTCCGGCGCCGACGTCGCCGCTGGTCTTGAGGGCCCCGACGGCATGCCCGGTACCGGTGGCCCCGGCTACTGCATCAAGGGCGAGTTTGCCACCAATCCGCGCAACAGCCATGTCGATGGTGCCCTTGCCATGGCACGCTCCATGGACCCCGATTCCGCGGGTTCGCAGTTCTACTTCTGCCTGGGCGCCCAGCATAACCTCGATTCCGGTTACACCGTCTTTGGTACCACGGTCGAGGGTCTCGATGTGATTTCGCAGCTGCGTGCCGGCGACGAGATCGTCCATGTCGAGATCGTTCACGAGTAAAGGGGACTTCCTTGAATAGCCAGCTGATCCAACAGGGCCGCGCCGCTTACCGCGCGGGTGATTTTTCCGCTGCAGCCCAGATGCTTGGGGCGGCAAAGACTCCCGATGAGATTATGGGCGAGGCCGATCACCTTCGTGGCAACGCCTTGATGCACCTGGGCATGTATGCCGAGGCCGCCGAGGCCTACGCCGCTGCCCTCAATGACGGCACCTATGGCAAGCGCGGCGCGCTGCTCACCAACCGCGGCAAGGCACTCGCCGCCGTGGGCGACTACACGACGGCCGCTCAGGCGTTCTCTGCTGCTACGCAGGATGCTTCCTATGCCACGCCGTTCAAGGCCTATCTGGGCCTGGGTAACGCGCTGTTCCAGTCGGGCGACTATGCCAACGCGGGTACTGCCTTCCGTCAGGCTGCCATCGACGGCGCCAATCCGGCTCCTGCCGCCGCACTCGGCGAGCTTGGTCGTTGCTTCATTAAACTCGGCCGTCCGGCGGATGCCGTGGAGACCTACCGCACGGCTATCGACTTTGCCGGCCCCCGCGACGACACGCGTGCGCTCAACGCCGGCATGGGTCAGGCACTTTCTGCCGCCGGCCGCCCCTCCGACGCACTCGACGCCTTTAACGCCGCTACTGCCGATGGCATCTACCAGCTCACCTCCGAGCAGGCCGATGAGCTTGCCCGCGTTCACGATTCGCTTGCCGCGCTATCCGCCCAGACGGCTATGGCCACGGCTCCGGCGCCCGCGATGGACGCTCCTGCCGTCGATCCGCTCGATCCTACGGGCGCGACCGGTCAGTTTATGCCCGATCCCTCGGACACCGGTTTCTTTACGCTGTCCGAGTCCGAGATGGTCCAGCAGGACCGTCAGGATCGTAAGCAGGCCAAGGTCCGTCGTCGCCATCGCCACACGGGTCTCAAAGTCTTCATCGTGCTGCTTCTGCTCATTTTGATCGCCGCGGGCGGTCTGGGCTTTGCTTACACGCGCGGCTTTGGCTTCCCGTCTCAGGAATCTGTGGTTACCGATCTGTTCCAGGCTGCCGGCGACGGTGACACCGCAAAGGCCGAGTCTTGCCTGGCCTCGAGCCTGTCCGAGGACGCTAAGTCGATGATCATCTCCTCGATTCCGCAGGGTGCCACCGTGTCCGTCGAGGGCATGGATCAGTCCATGACCGAGACGACCGCCAAGGTTAAGGCGTCGCTGTCCAAGGGCGGCGAGCAGGAGTACACCGTCCAATTCGTGCGCTCCGACAACCATATCGGCTGGGCCGTTTCCTCGCTCGATATGGATTTCTCGGCTGCTGACAACCAGTAGTGACCTTATGGGATTTAGTTTTGCCCGGTGCTTCACCGCAAGTGAGGTGCCGGGCTTGCGCTAGTATCATGAACTAGTAGTTTTCCAGCAATCATCCAACACATCAGGAGTTGCGTTGTTTTCTTTGATGGATATGTTCTTCGGTAGCTATGCGGGCGATCTTGCCATCGACCTCGGCACCGCAAATACGCTTGTCTCCGTGCGCGGCAAGGGTATCGTCATTCGCGAGCCCTCCGTCGTCGCCATCGACAAGAACGACGAGCGCATCCTGGCGGTCGGTATCGAGGCAAAGCGCATGCTCGGCCGTACGCCCGGCAACATCGTGGCTGTTCGTCCCCTGAAGGACGGCGTCATCGCCGACTTCGATGTTACCGAGGCCATGCTTCGCTACTTTATCGACAAGGCGTCCGAGAAGCGCTATCCGTGGACCCCGCGTCCGCGCGTTGTCGTCTGCGTTCCCTCCGGCGTCACGTCGGTCGAGAAGCGTGCCGTCTTTGAGGCCACGATCCAGGCTGGCGCTCGCCAGGCCTACCTGATTGAGGAGCCCATGGCTGCCGCTATCGGCGCCGACCTGCCCGTCGAGGAGCCCACCGGCTCCATGGTCATCGACATCGGTGGCGGTACCACCGAGGTCGCTGTTATCGCTATGGGCGGCATCGTCGTCTCGCAGTCCATTCGTATTGCCGGTGACGAGTTCGACCAGGCCATCCTCACGCACGTTCGCGATGCCTACAACCTGGCCATCGGCGAGCGTACGGCAGAGGACATCAAAATCAAGGTCGGTTCCGCCGTGCCGCTCAAGGACGAGCTCGACGTCGAGGTCAACGGCCGCGACGTGATCACCGGTCTGCCCAAGACCGTGCGCATCGAGAGCGAGGAGATTCGTCGCGCACTCAACAAGCCACTCGACGAGATGGCCAAGGCCGTCAAGGACGCACTCGACGCTACGCCTCCCGATCTTGCCTCGGACCTTATGTACTACGGCATTTTGCTGACCGGTGGCGGTGCGCTGCTGCGCGGTCTCGACGTGCGCCTGCGCGATGAGACCGGTGTTTCGGTCAACGTCAGCCCCACGGCGCTCGATAACGTCGTTAACGGCTGCGCCCGCGTGCTCGAGGCCAATGCGTTTGATGGCGGCTTCGTCCAGACCAATGCTTAATTTCCAAAAGGTGGATTCCATTTGGCACGATCTTCGGGTTTCTCCACAAATATGAATACCAAGCGACAATCAACGGGTATGCGCCCGTTGATTGTTTTCAGCCTGATTTCGGTGTTGCTGCTCACGTTTTACATCCGCGAGGGCGAGGCAGGGCCGATTCATGCCGTGCGTTCGGGCGTAACGACGATTACCTCTCCGGTGCGCTTTGTGGGCTCGGCTGTGGCGGCTCCCTTCAATGCGATTGGCAACGTGTTCTCTAACCTAACGGCGTCGCAGGACACGCTCGACGAGCTCAAGAAGCAAAATGAGGAGCTGACCTCTAAGGTCGCCGAGCTTTCTGAGGCTCAAAAGACTGCCGAGCGCCTGGAGGGCCTGGTCGGGCTGCAATCGACCTACAACCTCAAATCGACCGCAGCTCGTATCGTTGGTGCCTCGGGCGATGCCTGGACCTCGACCGTTACCATCGACAAGGGCTCTGCCGACGGCCTTACCATCAACATGCCCGTGACGAGTTCTGCCGGTGTTATCGGCCAGATTATCGAGGTATCGGCCAAGACCTCTACCGTGCGCCTGATTGGCGACGAGAACTCGGGCGTGTCCGCCATGGTGCAGGACACGCGCGCCCAGGGTATGCTGCAGGGTCAGGCTGACGGCACGCTGCGTCTTGAGTACGTGAGCGTCGACTCCGACGTTAAGGTTGGCGATATCATCGTGACCTCTGGCATCGGTGGCGTGTTCCCCAAGGGCCTTCCGCTCGGCACCGTCTCGTCGGTTGAGAAATCCGCAAACGACGTGTACTACACCATTGTGGTGCGCGCTCAGACCACGGCCGAGAACAACGAGGAAGTGCTGGTCATCACCTCGCTGACCGACGAACAGTCGGCCTCGGATGAGGACGTGAGCACGGCCAACAGCACGCCGCAGGGAACGTCGCGCGATGCTGCGACCAAGACGAAGGACGAGAGCTCGGATGACAGTTCCGACACGTCCGAGACGACCGATTCTGGCTCGAGCGAATAGGGGGCATGTCCATGGATCTACACGAGCAGGGGATGAGCTCCCGCACGTTTGTAATCGCCGCCATTGTGTGTGTGCTGCTGCAGGCAGGCCTGGCACCGCAGATCTCCATTGCGGGAGGTCGCGTCAACTTCATGATTATCCTGGTGTGCCTAAGCGTGTTCTCGGGCGACCCGACCCGTGCCGTCGTGTGCGGTTTTTGCAGCGGCTTGTTTTATGACCTGTCCGCTGCCGTGCCGGTGGGCGTTATGTCGCTCCTGCTGACCGTGGGTTCTTTTGCCCTGGTGCACAGCGCCGTCGGTCAGACGGGCGGTACCCCGAGTGCGCGCGGCGTCACTGTGGGCGCCTTTGCGCTCGTCATTAATGTGATCTACAGCATCATCTTGCTGTTTATGGGTTTGGAGACGAGCTTTGTCGTGGCGATCTTCGGCCATGCGCTGCCGTCCTCGATCCTGACGGGTCTGGTTGCCATTCCGTTTTTGATGTCCGGCGTCGTGCCGCAGTCCGGCTATGGATTCTCCGCACGTGGCGGACGCCAGGCGGGTATGCGCTTTAAGCCCAAGACCCGCAAGCTCAAATAGGGGAGGCCCGTAGATGTCTTCCCAGTTGACGGTTATTATCGCCGGTATCGTGCTGGTTGTGGCCATCGTGGTCGCGCTGGTCATCATGCGTCGCGGCGATTCCCGTTTTACCTACGATACGCAGCATGGAACGGCCCCGCGCGCCACCGAGGGCGAGGGCAATACCGCGGCGACCGCCTTCAAGGGCCGCTTTTCCATCCTCACCACGGGTGTGGGCGCGATGTTTGCGGCGCTTGCCGTCAAGCTGTGGAGCATGCAGATGGTCTCGTCGGACTATTACGAGAAGCAGGCCAATAGTAATCAGACTCGCACCGTTACAACACCCGCTGTGCGCGGTCGCATCCTCGACCGCAATGGCGTGGCGCTTGTCCAGAACCGTCCCTCACTGGCTGTCGTGGCCTACCGCGACCTTGCCGAGGATGAGGTTCTGGTTCGCCATCTTGCCAACGTGCTTGGAATGCCTTACGTGGCGGTCCTTCGCAATATTCAGGACAATACAGAGGGCGCCCAGAGCCTACATACCATCGCGACGGACGTCCGTCGCTCCACGGTTGCCTATATTCAGGAGCATGCCGGCGAGTTCCCGGGCGTCAAGATTGCCGAGCGTACCGAGCGCCAGTATCCATATGGCGAGACGGCATGCCATATCTTGGGCTATACCGGCACCATTACCTCCGAGCAGCTCGAGGCCCAGAATAAGAAAACCTCTGGCGATGAAGATGCTTCTGCTGGCAAGATTACGTACCAGTCGGGCGATATCGTGGGCCAGGCGGGCGTTGAGAGCTACTACGAAAACCTGCTGCAGGGTATTCGTGGCGAGCAGACCGTCAAGGTCGATGCCTCGGGCAATGTGACCGGTCAGGCCGGCGCCGTGCCCGCGAAGGCCGGCTCTGACATTAAGCTCACGCTCGACCTTAAGATCCAGCAGGCCTGCGAGACGGCGCTGGCGAGCGCTATCGAGCTTGCCAAGACCACTGGCTACAGCAATGCCGGCAACGGCGCTGTAGTGTGTCTCGATCCCAACAATGGCGAGATCCTGGGCATGGCGAGCCAGCCCAAGTTCGATCCGTCCGTCTTTATTGGCGGCGTCTCAAATGACGTGTGGACCGAGCTCAATGATGACAAGGGTTCGCACCCGCTGCTCAACCGCGCCATTAGCGGACAGTACATGTCGGCCTCGACCATCAAGCCGCTCTCGGCGCTGGCCGGTCTTGAGTTTGGAACCTACACGTCGGGGCAGACGACCAACTGCACGGGTTATTGGACGGGTCTGGGCAAGTCGTGGGGCAAGTACTGCTGGCTGCATTCCGGCCACGGCACCATGACGCTGCAGTCGGGAATCGCCAACTCGTGCGACCCTGTCTTCTACGACATGGGCAAGGCGTTCTTTTATGACGAGAAACATTCCGAGGGCCTGCAGGAGGTCTTTCGTCGCTGGGGTCTAGGCAAGACCTGCGGTATCGATCTGCCGAGTGAGGGCGCGGGCCGTATTCCCGATGCCGAGTGGAAAGAGTCGTACTTCACCGACGCCTCTGCCGAGGACCGCAAGTGGAATGCCGGCGATATGACCAACATTGCCATCGGTCAGGGTGACATTCTGGTGACGCCCCTGCAGATGGCGTGTGCCTATATGGGTCTTGCCAACGGCGGCAAACAGTACGTGCCTCACGTGTTTTTGTCTGCCGTGTCGCGCGATGGCGACGGCGATGCCTATAAATACAACGGCAAGGGCAAGAAGAAGCGCCTGGAGGCCAAGATCAACAGCGATTCGGATTTGGCTCTTGTGCGCAACGGCATGCACGACGTGATTTACACGGCATCGACGTCCCTGGCGGCTCACTTTGGCACCCTGACGCCGCAGGTATACGGCAAGTCGGGCACGGGCGAGAAAAGCGGTGAGGACGAATACGCGTGGTTCTGCGCCTATGCACCGGCCGATGACCCCAAGTATGTCATCGCTACTGTCCTGGAGCAGGGCGGCGGCGGCTCAGATACCGCGATGCATGTCGTGCGCGACGTGCTCGGTGTGATTTATGACGAGCCCGATACCTCTTCGGCCTCGGGCGATTCTTCGGTTCGATAGGAGGTTGCGATGGATTTTTCTCCGGCGGATCTGTTCCGTTCAACCAAGACCGTCTCTCGCAGCAGCCTGGACCGCGTCAACAAGCAACTTTCGGCCTCGCGCGGCACGTTTCGCCAAAAGGTGCATATCGGTGTGCTCGTGGCTACAGTGGCGCTCGTCGCCTACGGTGCCATCATTATCTGGTCGGCTTCGCAGTTTAAGGCCGATGCCTCGTTCTCACGCCATCTGCTGGGAATTGGCATCGGAGCGGTGCTGGCGGTGCTGGTCTGGCGTACCGATCTGCGCGGTATTTCCAATTTCTCGACGGCGTTGCTCGTCATCGACTTGATCGTGATCCTCTCGCCCAAGATTCCGGGTCTGTCCTATACGGGCGGTCTGGGCATGACGGGCTGGATCAAGATTCCCGGTATCGGCTTGACATTCCAGCCGGTTGAGCTTGCCAAGCTCATCACCATCTTCTTTATTGCTACGCTTGGCTCGCAGTATAACGGTCGCATCGATACCGTTCGCGACTACGTCAAGCTCTGCGGCATGCTGTCCATTCCGTTTTTGGCCGTCGTTGCCATGGGCGACCTGGGCTCGGGCCTGGTCGTGCTGGTTTCGGGCGCCATCGTCATTTGTATGAGCGGTGCACGCCGCGAATGGGTGCTGTCGACCCTGGCCCTTCTCGTGGGCTTGGTGGCCCTCGTTCTGGCGCTCGATTCGGTCTTTGATTCGTTGCTCGGCCACGATGTGCTCATCAAGCAGTATCAGATGAACCGTCTGACGGTCTTTATCGACCCCGATAATGCCGATTCGGACGATGCCTACAACCTGCAGCAGTCGCTTATCGCCGTTGGCTCGGGCGGCTTCTTTGGTAAGGGTTTGGGCCATGCGACGCAGTCGGCCGGCGGCTTTCTGCCTGAGTTCCACACCGACTTCGTCTTCGCCTTCCTGTCCGAGACCTTTGGTTTTTGCGGTTCCTTTTTTCTCTTGTGCCTCTACGTGCTGCTGATCTTTTCGACGATTCGCGTCGCCTTTAAGTGTGAGTCGCTGTTCCTGCGTCTGTCGTGCGTAGGTATCGTCGGCATGTGGGCATTCCAGACCTTCGAGAACATCGGCATGTGCATCGGCATGATGCCGATTACCGGTATTCCGCTACCGTTTATTAGCTTTGGTTCGTCTTCGATGATGATCCAGCTGCTGACGGTGGGTATCGTACAATCCATATGGCGGCATCGTTCGGGCGCCGCGTAACCGCTGGAGGGGTTTGCTATGAAAATTCCCGTAGATAAGCTGACCCGCGCTTTTAAGATGGGCGCGTCCGTTAAGAAGGATTCCGATACGCCGGTGCGCGTCTCGGTCTATCTGGATTCGTCCGCCTCGCGCTTTCTGGCCGAGACGGTGCGTGACGCCTTTGTGCCGCAGACGACCTCGGGCATTGTGCGCGTCGAGCGTCTGGGGGAGGAGCGAATTGCTCCAAAGACCGATACCGATGTGGTGCTGGTGCTCTCGTGTGGTTCCGACCGCTTGGAGAGTGCCGTGCAGGAGCTCGTGATCGCCGGCGCGCCCGTGTGCGTGCTTGCCGAGTCTGCTGTGGAGGTGCCGTTTATCGAGGAGTCCACGCCCATGCTCGGCATGGTAGCGGCAACCGATAAGACGTATCTGCTCGAGACGCTTGCCCGCTGGATTCTCGATCGCACCGACAAGGAAACGGCTTTTGCGGCGAACTTTGCCTTCATGCGCATCGCGGCGGCCAACCGTATCATCACCTCGTGCGCGCTCACCAATATGGCGACCGGTGCGCTGGCGTTTTTGCCGGGCGCCGATTATCCCGTTATGGCGCTGGCGCAGGTGGGCATGCTCTTTGAGCTCGCTGCCGTCTTTGGACGCGGCATTAAGCCTGAGCGCGGCTACGAGGTCGCCGGCGTGCTTGCCGGCGGTCTTGTGATCCGCGCGGTCACCCGCGCACTCGTCAAGCAGACGCCGCATATTGGGTTTGCCGTCAAGGCGCTCACTGCCGCCGCGGGCACCTATGGCATGGGCCGTGCGCTCGTTTCGCTCTACGAGCGCGATGTCGACTACAGCCGTGCCAACGAGGTGGTCACTGCCACGTTCTCCCGCGTTCGCGATCTGGTGACCACGGTCGCGGGCGCTACCCGTCCTATGGCGTCCTATCAGGACGCATCAGATCTCGCTGCTTAGGGGTTTTCCGTTGCGCGTTGCATACCAAGATTGTTTTCATTTAATTGAGCCGCTGCTCGCCAAGGTCGAGAAGCCGAGTCGCTATATCGATCACGAGTGGGGCACGCTTTCCAAGGCCGATGCCGACTACCGTTGCTGCCTGATCTACCCGGATGTGTACGAGGTTGGTCTGCCCAACCAGGGCATCGCCATCCTCTACAACATCCTTAACCAGGCCGAGGGCATCTCCTGCGAGCGTGGCTATGTGCCGTGGCCCGATATGGGTGATGCCATGCGCGAGGTGGGTATTCCGCTGCTGTCGCTCGAGGGTGCAGCGCCGGTCGCTTCGTTTGATATCGTCGGTCTGCATGTGCCGCACGAGATGGCGGTGACGAACTTCCTCGAGGCACTCGACCTCGCTGGTATTCCGCTGTTAGCGGCTGACCGCACCGAGGACGACCCCATTATCATCGCCGGCGGCCCCTCGGTGTACAACCCCGAGCCGTACGCGGCCTTCTTCGATGCCATCCTCATCGGTGAGGGCGAGGAATCGCTGCTCGAGACCTGCCAGCTGCATCGCCGCCTGCGTGACGAAGGGGTCCCGCGCGTGCAGATTGTCGAGCAGCTTGCATCCATTGCCGGCAACTACGTGCCGTCGCTCTATGAGGTTCGTCACGACGAGCCCTGCTCGCCGCATGGCTACACCGTGCCGCGTGAGGGCAAGGATGCACCGACCGTGGTCTACAAGCGCGTCGTCGAGGATTTCGGCGCCACGAATCCGCTGTCGCAGTCGTGCGTGCCCTATGCACAGCTGGTTCACGACCGCCTGTCTATCGAGATCCTGCGCGGCTGCGCCCGCGGCTGTCGTTTTTGTCAGGCCGGTATGACGTATCGCCCGGTGCGCGAGCGCTCGGCCGACCAGATCGTCTCGTCGGTGATTCAGGGTCTGGAAAAGACCGGCTATGACGAGGTGTCGCTGACCTCGCTTTCGACCACCGATCACTCCTGCATCCGCGATGTACTCGGTCGCCTGAACCGCCGTCTGGAAGATACGGGCATTCGCGTGTCCATTCCCTCGCAGCGCCTGGATTCGTTTGGCGTGGATATGGCCGAGTCGGTCGCCGGCGAAAAGAAGGGCGGACTGACGTTCGCGCCCGAGGCCGGCAGCCAGCGCATGCGCGACATCATTAACAAGAACGTGACCGAAGAGGACCTGGACCGTGCGGCCAAGGCGGCCTTCGAGGCCGGCTGGAACCGCATGAAGCTCTACTTTATGATGGGCCTTCCCGGCGAGCGCGACGAGGACATCGTGGCCATCGCCAATCTGGCCGATCACGTGCTGGAGCTCGGTCGTTCCGTGGTGCCCAAGGCTCGTCGCGGCTCGATCTCGGTGTCCATCTCGGTTTCGGTCTTTATCCCCAAGGCTGCCACGCCGTTCCAGTGGTGCCCGCAGCTCGACTACGACGACGTCAAGCGTCGCCAGAAGCTGCTCATCACGAGCGTTCGCAACCGTGCCGTCCGCGTGCATTACCACGATGCCGAGACCTCGCTCATCGAGGCCGCGCTTTCCCGCGCCGGTCGTGACATGACGCCCGTCATCATCGATGCTTGGCGCTCGGGCTCTCGCTTTGACGCCTGGGTAGAGCATTTCTCGCTCGATAACTGGAAGGAAGCTGCTGCCAAAAACGGCATCGACCTCAATGGGCTCGTGCACCTGCCCTACGAGTTGGACTGGCGCCTGCCGTGGGAGCACGTGAGCCCCGGCTGCACGCGCGGCTTCCTCGAGCGCGAGTACCGTCGCTCGCTCGAGGGCGTCACGACTCCCGACTGTACCCGCACGTCGTGCACCGGCTGCGGGATCTGCCCCACGCTCCACGCCAAGAATGTATTGATGGGTGATCGCGCATGAGTGAGCGCCTGACCGACAACCCCTCGCTCTTTAGGCTTCGTGTTCGTTATGGCAAGCGCGATCGCCTTAAGTACCTGGGCCATCTCGAAGTAATCCATACCATTGAGCGCATCGTGCGCCGTGCGGGACTTCCCTATGCCGTCACGCAGGGCTTCTCTCCGCACATGCGCGTTGGCTTCTCTTCGGCGCTACCGGTGGGTACGTCGTCGACCTGCGAGTGGTATGACCTGTTTATGACCGAGTTCGTGGCGCTCGACGAGGCATTTGGGCGCCTGGCTGCGGCGTCTCCGGCCGATCTGGCGCCCATCGAGGCGGCGTACATCGACGTGCGCACGCCGGCGTTGACGGCGCAGCTCACGCGCCTGTCGTATCGCATCGACCTGCACTTGGATCCCGAGGCGCCCGTAAGCGCCGACGAGGTGCGTCGTGCGATCGACACGCTGCGCGCGGGCCACGGCATCGACTACGCGCGCGGCAAAAAGAGCAAGCGCTTGGATTTGGATCACACGCTCGTGGGCTATGAGCTCACGGCGGGGGAGCGTCCGGACCATCTGGTGCTCATGCTCGACACCCACGCCGACAACGAGGGATCCATGCGTCCGGAGATTTTGCTTTCTGCTGCTGATGTTTTGTTGCAGGGCTTGACCCCGGGCGTCGATGCACCTATTGTGTCCACCGGTATGCAAGACCTCGTGACCATCTGCTCCTACGATGTCGAGCGTCAGAATCAAGCATGCGAGGACGACGAGGGCCGACTCGTCAGCCCCATACCTGTGCGAACTTGTGGATTTGCTCCACATACTCGTTGACGGGGGTATTATCGCCTGCTACTATATTCGGCTGTTGCACTAACTGATGCATGAAGGGCAAGTAAACATGTACGCAATCGTTAACACGGGCGGCAAGCAGTACAAGGTCGCCACCGACGATGTCATCACCGTCGAGAAGATTGAGGGCAATGAGGGCGACAAGGTCACCCTGCCGGTTCTCTTCCTCAACGATGGTAAGAAGATCGTCACCGATCCCGACAAGCTGGCCAAGGCCAAGGTTACCGCTCAGATCGTTGAGCAGTTCAAGGGCGAGAAGCAGCTGGTCTTCAAGTTCCAGAAGCGTAAGCGCTATCGTCGTCTGAAGGGTCACCGTCAGCAGCTCACCAAGCTGAAGATTGTGAAGGTTCAGGCTACCTCCCGCGCCAAGAAGGCTGTCAAGGCAGAGGCTGAGGCTGTTGCCGAGGCTCCCGTCGCCGAGTAGATTACACTCGTAACGAAAGAGTAGGTATACACAATGGCACACAAAAAAGGACTCGGTTCCTCCCGTAATGGCCGTGACTCCCGCGGTCAGCGCCTTGGCACGAAGCGCTTCGCCGGCCAGACGGTAACCACGGGCACGATTCTCGTCCGTCAGCACGGCACGCACATCCACCCGGGTGCGAACGTTGGCCGTGGCAAGGACGACACGCTGTTCGCGCTGGTCGACGGTACCGTTGAGTTCCACAAGGGTATCAAGCACAGGGTCAGCGTACGCCCGCTCGCGAACGCGTAATCCACCCTTCATAGAGCACATATGTGGGAGGCACTTGAGTTTTAGGATTCAAGGGTCTCCCTCTTTTTGTAGGAGGCGATTCTGTTGTCACAGTTCACCGATATCAGCCGCATTAACGTTTGCGGCGGCGACGGCGGAGCCGGATGCATGTCGTTTAGGCGCGAGGCATTTGTTCCCAAGGGCGGCCCCGATGGCGGCGACGGCGGTCGTGGCGGCAATGTCGTCATCCAGGCTGATGCCCAGCTGTCTTCGTTGATCGATTACCGCTTTAAGCATCACTTCCGTGCCGAGCGCGGCACGCATGGTCAGGGCGCTCGTCGCAATGGCAAGAGCGGCGAGGACCTGATTCTCAAGGTCCCCATGGGCACCGTGGTACGCGAGCTCGATCCCGAGACGCAGACCCCGATGTTCGAGATTGCCGATCTGGTGCACGACGGCGAGCGCGTCGTCGTGGCGCCCGGTGGCGCCGGCGGTCTGGGCAATACCCACTTTGTGACGTCGGTGCGTCGCGCTCCGGCTTTTGCCCAGCTCGGCGAGCCGGCCGAGGAGCACTGGATCGAGCTCGAGATGAAGCTTATGGCCGATGCCGCGCTCGTGGGCTTTCCCTCGGTGGGCAAGTCTTCGCTCATTGCGCGCATGAGTGCCGCTCGTCCCAAGATTGCCGACTACCCGTTTACCACGCTTGTTCCCAATCTGGGCATGGTGCGTGCCGGCGAATATTCTTACGTCGTTGCCGACGTCCCCGGTCTCATCGAGGGCGCGAGCGAGGGCAAGGGCCTGGGTCATCAGTTCCTGCGCCACATTGAGCGCACGGCCCTGATCATGCATGTCGTTGACATGACGGGCGGGTTTGAGGATCGCGATCCGGTCGAGGACTATCGCATTATCAACCGTGAGCTCGAGCAGTATGGCGCAGAGCTCTCGGAGCGCCCGCAGATCGTTGTCGCTAACAAGTGCGATGCACCGGGCACGGCCGACAAGATTGCCGACCTTAAGCGTGCGGCGCTCGACGATGGCCATATGTTCTTTGCCGTGTCTGCCGTGACGGGTGCCGGTCTCAACACGCTGATGCTTGCCGTGGGCGAGCGGGTGGCTAAGCTTCGCGCCGAGCTGGCGGTTGCTGATGAGCCGGTCGATCTGCGCGATGAGGAGTGGGAGCGCCGCCGTCTGCAGCGCGAGAAGCGGTTCCGCATTGTCCGGGAAGAGCCTCATGCCTTCCGTGTGGTTGGTCGCGCGATTGAGCGCATGGTCATCCAGACCGACTGGGAAAACGAGGAAGCTGTCATCTACCTGCAGCATAAGTTTGCGCGCATGGGTGTCGACGACGCGCTCGAGAAGGCCGGCTGCCATGCGGGCGACGAGGTTCGCATTTGCCAGCGCGCCTTTGACTTTGAGGGCGCCGAGGACTTCTCGGAATACGAGGACGAGCTCGAGGACGCAGGCGTGGAGGTTATTGACGTGGCGGCCGAGGGTGCGGACGTGGTTGATGCCACCGAGGGCTCCGAAGGCACTACCGAAGTCGACGTTGTTGAGATCCCGGAGGGCGAGTAGGCCATGTCGCTGCGCGGTGGAATCGGATTGCCCGAGCTGCCCATCAAGGATGGGCACGAGTTTCGGCTTGGCATTATGGGCGGCACCTTTGACCCGATTCATTACGGGCACTTGGTTACCGCCGAGCAGGCGCGCGAGTCGCTCGACTTGGACGCCGTGCTCTTTATGCCGGCCGGCTCTCCTGCCTTTAAGCTCGACAAACCGGTGACGCCTGCTGAGGACCGTTATGCCATGACGGTCCTCGCGACTGCCGCGAACCCGGCCTTTTTGGCAAGCCGCTTCGAGATCGATCGTGCCGGTGTCACCTATACAGCCGATACGCTGCATGCCCTTCGCGAGTTTTACCCGCCACAGGTGAAGCTTTACTTTATTACGGGTGCCGATGCGATTATCGATATTGTGACCTGGCACAATGCTGATGAGATTGCCGAACTGGCAACCTTTATTGCTGCGACACGTCCCGGCTTTGACATCGATACCGCCCGGGCGCGGATTAAGGAATCGGGGCTGCCATTCGACGTGCGCTATATTCAGATTCCGGCGCTGGCGATTAGCTCGACCAACATTCGCAAGCGGGTTGCCCGCGGTATGAGCGTGCGCTATCTTACGAGCGAGTCCGTGCTCGGCTATATCCGTAAACGCGGCCTGTATGCCGATCTTGGGCAAGACGATTTTGATTGATGGGGGAGAACGTTGTCGGTAGAAGATCAGTTTGAGGGCGACGAGTGCGCGCTCTTGACGCGTATCCACGAGTTGCTCGATGTGCGCATGAAGGATAAGCGTAAGCGCTACGTGCATTCGCTCGGGGTTGCCGAGACTGCGCTGCACCTAGCTGAGGTATACGGTGTCGACCGCTTTGATGCCGCTGCCGCCGGCCTGATCCATGACTGGGACAAGGTGCTCTCCGACGACGAGCTGGTCACGCGCGCCCTGCATTACGGCATTAAGATTGCCGGCTCTCCGTCTGCCGCGACGCCGCTTTTGCATGGCCCGGTTGCCGCCTATGAGCTTCCGCAGCTTTTTCCCGAGCTGTCGCCGGCGGTCTTTCAGGCTGTCGACCGTCACACCGTGGGCGCCTGTGACATGACGCCGCTCGATATGGTGGTCTTTGTGGCCGATGCCATCGAACCCAACCGCCACGGCGATTATGCCCATGCGTTGCGCAAGATGGTGGGGAAGTCCTCGCTCGACGAGTTGTTCTTCTCCTGTTTTGCGCAGGGTCTGGTCTATGTGATCCAGTCCGGGCGTTATCTTTATCCCACGGCTATTACGATTTACAACCATTACGCCCAGCTTCGCTAGCTCGGGTGCGTCTAGAAAGAGGTATTCCATGGCCGACGAGACCATGACTGACGAGCAGATTCTTCAAGGTGTGGCGCACAAGAGTTTCGTTGCCACGTCCGACCGCACTGCCGCGACGCTCTCCGCCAGCGGTGTCGCCGCCGAGGATGTTGCCCGCGCCGCCGCGCAGGCCGCCTACGATAAGAAAGGCGAGGATGTGCAGGTGCTCGATCTGACCGAGCTCTCCGACGTGTGCGACTACTTTGTCCTTGCTACCGGCACCAACAACCGCCAGGTTGATTCCATCGTCGACGAGATTGAGGAGAAGGTCGCCGAGGCTTGCGGCGAGCACCCGTTTTCCATTGAGGGCCGCGAGCAGAAGACCTGGATCCTCATGGACTACGGTTCGGTTGTCGTCCACGTCTTCACTCCCGAAGCCCGCGACTTCTACCGCCTCGAAAAGCTCTGGGGAGACGCCCCCCAGCTCCCCCTCAACCTCCTCTAGTAGCTCATTTGAGACGGGGTTAGCTACCCTCACGCATATCGCCGGGCAGTTGCGGTTTTCCGCACCTGCCCGGCTTTCTTTTTGCCCAAAGTAGCTAATTTGGGACGGGGCTTTTTTAGCTACTACCTACCGTTCGCCGATAGAAGCGAGTTGCGGTTCATTGCGTGATATTTAGCTTTCCGACTCGGGTAACGTATTTGTTATCTGTAGAGGAGGAGATGCGTATGACTCGGACCGCGCGGGAAATCTCTGTTTACGGCTATTACCATGTCGTCCAAAAGGGCTGTGGTGGTCAGCTGATATTTGAGGATGCCGATGATCGGATATATTTGATTCGGTTGCTTGCCTCGAAATGCCGAAAATACGACGTCAATATCATTGCTTGGTGCCTTATGGACAACCATATTCACTTGTTGCTAGATGATGAACATGTTCACCTGAGCGATTGCATGCACTCTGTTACGACTGCATATGCGATGTATTTCAACGCGAAAACCGGACGGAAGGGACCAGTTTTTCAGGATCGATTTAAGAGCGTGCCGATTCTTAACGATGATCAGCTGCTCAACTGTGTGAGATATATTCACGATAATCCTGCGAAAGCCAGGATTGGGACTGCTTCACTATATCGTTGGAGCAGTTTTAGCGAATATATGGGATACCCGGGTATTTGTATGACTGAATGTGTGCTAGGTTTGCTCGGAGATTCTCAGAGATTTTTTGCTTTCAGTACCTCGGGAGAACCGAATCGATATTGCTTCCGTGACGGCGCTCATGTGAGCGACATAGATGCACTGGAGTTTGCACAGGCTCTCCTTAAACCGTATGAGCCTCACCACCTTAAAGCTTTGCCTAAAGCCGTGCGCGACAACTACATCCGTACGCTCAAAAACGAGGGCTTTTCGATAAAGCAGATCGTGCGCCTCACGGGCATCGGTCACTGCACGATTCAGAAGGTCAAGCTCGATCAGTAGCTATTTGGGACAGAGTTTTGTTGCGGCGGGCAAACCGGACATCCGGGGTAGTCAATTTGGGACGGGGCTATTTTAGCTACCCTTTGGCTGACGGTGAATGAATTAGGCCGAATGAATCTCAACCGATATATAGGGGTAGCTAAAATAGCCCCGTCCCAAATTGACTACCAATGCCGTGTCGGGCGGAAGGCAGCAACCCCCCCGTCCAAAAAAGACTAGTTATTGAAGCGTGATTGGCGGCCGAAAGATAGGACGGTGTCGCCGAATTTGTCTCGGACGGCGTCGATGGCGACGGAGAGGTCGCGGCGGTTGCTGGATTGGGCTCCGCGGTCATCAATCTCGCAGAACAGGTCAGTCTGGATGCCGCCTTGGTGGTCGAAGTCGCTCATGCCAATGCCCGCTAAGCGAACATGCATGCCATCCTGCCAGATGTTGTCGAGCAGTTCGAGCGCAACCGCCACGAAGATGTTCTCATCGTCGGTCGGATGAGGCAGCCGGCGCTGTGCCGTACGCCCGCTGCCATACGAATACTTAAGCTTGAGCGTTACCGTGGCACCCGTCAGCCCCTGACGGCGCAGGCGGCGTCCCACTGACTCTCCCAACAGCGCAATCGCCGCCTCAATATCCCCACGCTCAGTTAAATCTTTAGCAAAGGTGCGTTCATTGCTGACCGACTTGACCTCGCGCTCTTCATCGAGGCTCGTGACTTCGGAGATTTCGAGTCCCAGCGCACGCTGGCGCATGCGTTCGCCGTTGACGCCAAAAATAGAGGCCAAGGTGGATTCCGGTGCACGTGATAGCTCGCCGAGGGTGTAGATGCGCATGCGGCGCAGTCGCTCCTCGGCCGAGCGCCCGATGCCGCTCATGGCAGATACCGGCAGCGCGGCCAAAAAGCGCTGCTCGGTTCCGGGGCGCACGATGGTCAGCCCAAACGGCTTATCCCGCTCGCTTGCGATCTTTGCGACCGTCTTGTTGCAGCCCACGCCAATGGAACAGGTCACTCCCAGCCCTGCCACGCGGTCGCTTATACGCTGCGCAACCAGCAGCGGGTCTTCGGGCGCAAAGCGACCCGGTGTGATATCGATAAAGGCTTCGTCGATGGATACGCGCTCCACGCGCGGCGTCTCCTCGGCAAGAATCGCCATGACCTGCGCGCTGACCTCACGATAGCGATCAAAATGCCCATGCGTCCAAATGGCTTGCGGGCACAAGCGCCGTGCCTCGGCCGAGGCCATGGCAGAGTGCACGCCAAAGCGACGCGCCTCATACGAACACGTGGACACGACGCCACGCGAATCGGCATCGCCACCCACGATGAGCGGCTTGCCACGCCATTCGGGATGGTCGAGCATCTCCACACTCGCAAAAAACGCATCGAGGTCCATCAGGCCCACCGCGGGACCCGTCCAGGGCGGCGGCGTGACGCCCGCAGCATCTTCATAACCGTATGTATGTTCGCGTCTTTTCATGGCATGAGTATACCGCGCAGCTCATGTGGGGTGCGTGGATGTGCTTGCAAATCGCGAATTCTTGTCTAAGATATGGATTTGCCTTCGACTACACCGAAGAAGTTGGTCTCACGGACTTCACCTGCCCGCGTCGATGGCGTATTATGTTCAACTGTTTGTTTGTAGTTGCAGCCTAAAGCTGCTTGGTTGGAGGAGTTTCCTTTGGCAGTCAAGATTCGCCTTGCTCGTCACGGCGCTAAGAAGCGTCCGTACTACCGTGTCGTCGTCGCCGATTCCCGCGCCCCGCGTGACGGTCGTATCATCGAGGAGGTTGGCCGCTACAACCCGATGACCGCCCCCAAGACCATCAACCTCGATCTCGAGAAGATCGCCGACTGGCAGTCCAAGGGCGCTCAGCTCACCGACGCCGTCGCCGCTCTGGTCAAGGCCGCCAATGAGGGCGAGAAGACCGAGACCGTCGTCAAGAAGTCCAAGAAGCAGCTCGCCAAAGAGGCCGAGGCCGCTAAGGCTGCCGCTGAGGCCGCTGAGGGCGCCGAGGAGTAAATCGTGCCTGAGGTTGACGCTGCACAGCTCGAGGGTGAGGCAATGCTCTCAGATCGCATCGCCGATCTCGTCGAATATCTCGTTGTTCAGATCGTCGACGACCCGGATTCCGTGAGCCTCGAGGTCATCGATGGCGACGACGCTTCTACGATTGAGGTTTCGGTTGCCGAGGATGACGTCGCTAAGGTCATCGGCCGTCGTGGCCGTACCATCAAGGCCATTCGCACGCTCGCCCGTGCATTGGCCGCTCGCCTCGACACCGCTGTCGAGGTAGAGGTTCTGGGCTAGGACTTTGAGGTCCCAGTACAAAAACATCGCTCGTGTGGTCAAGCCGCACGGAAGAAAGGGGGAGGTCCTCGCGCAGCCGCTGCGGGGGCTTCCTTCTGTATTGGAGCCGGGTATGCGCGTCGCCCTGACGCCGCCGGCGCTCAAGCGCGACCGTTTTTGCACGGTCGTATCCGTCACCGATACGGGCGATGGCGATCTGGTCTCGTTTGAGGGCATTGACGACTTGACGGCCGCCGAGGGCATCACCGGATGTTACGTGCTGGCAAATCGTGACGACTTTGAGCTCGATTCGCTCGACGCCGCCTATACCGACCTGATGGGTCGCGAGGTGGTCGACGAACGCTTCGGTTCGCTCGGCACGATTGTCGAGATCATGTCGACGCCCGCCAACGATGTTTGGGTTGTCGAGGGCGATCAGTACGGCGAGGTACTGATTCCCGTGATCGAGCAGGTTGTGCTCGATCTTCCCGACACAGGAACAATTTCCGTCCACGTTATGGACGGCTTGATCGATATGGACAAGTAGGGAGGTCAACATGCTAATCGAGACCCTTTCGGTCTTTCCCGAGATGTTTGAGCCCGTTATGTCCACGTCGATTTTGGGCCGTGCCCGCAAGGCCGGCCTTTTTGATTTTAAGGCCTATAACCTGCGCGACTGGACGCACGACCGTCATCGCACCGTCGATGACGAGCCGTACGGCGGCGGGCAGGGCATGCTCATGAAGGTCGAGCCTATTGCCGAGGCCATCGAGGCTATTAGCTCCGAGGGTCCCAAGCCCACCGTGGTGTTCTTCACCCCCTGTGGCGAGCCCTTTACGCAGCATGTGGCCGAGCGCCTGCTCAAAAGCGAGCGTCTGCTGTTTGTCTGCAGCCGCTACGAAGGCGTCGACGAGCGCGCGTATGCGTATGCCGACGAGCGTCTGTCGATCGGCGACTACGTGCTTACGGGTGGCGAGCTTCCCGCCATGGTCGTTGCCGATGCCGTTGTACGCCTCATTCCCGGTGCCCTGGGCGATGAGATGAGCAACGTGGACGAGTCGTTCTCGACCGCCGAGGACGGAGGCCTTCTCGAGTACGCGCAGTACACCCGCCCTGCCGAGTTCAACGGCGAAGGTGTTCCTCCGGTGCTCGTGAGCGGCGATCACGCTAAGGTCGATGACTGGCGTCGCAAGAATGCCATCGAGCGCACCTGTCGCTGGCGTCCCGATCTGATCGAGACGGCGTGCCTTACGCCCCAGGAGCGCGCGTACGCGCAGGAGATTCTGGACGCTTCGTATTCGCAGAGCGAGGAGTGAGAATGGTTCCATCGCAGCATTCTGCCCTGAGGGGCGCCTTTGAGTGGATTGCGGTCGTCGTCATCGCGCTCGCCGCCACCTTCCTGATCCGCACCTTTGTGATCGAACCCTTTGTAGTGCCCACCGGCTCCATGGAGTCCACGATCGAGATTGGCGACCAGATCCTGGCGCAAAAGGTGAGCCTCGAGCTCGGCCAGCCCGTCAGCCAAGGCGACATCGTGGTATTCCACAACCCCGATGGCACCTCCGAGCATGATGTGCTGGTGAAGCGCGTCATTGCCACGGCCGGCCAGACCGTTGACCTGCAGGACGGCAAGGTCGTCGTCGACGGCCAGGCTCTCGACGAGGACTATACGACCGGCATGAGCTGGCCGCTTTCGGTCCAGGCGCCCGCCGCCCAGGTGAGCTATCCCTACACCGTCCCCGACGACTGCGTGTGGGTGATGGGCGACAACCGCGAGAATTCAGCCGACTCACGCTACTTTGGCCCGGTCGACCGTTCGGACCTGATTGCCGTGGCGCTCGTGCGTTACTGGCCGCTCAACCGTCTGGGCGCTATCGACTAAAAACCGCTATAGTACAGTACCTAACCGTGTAATCGTTTCGACGAGGGGATATTAGAGGCATGAACGCTTCATCGCTTTCCTTCCAAGACATCATCCTGCGCCTCCAGCAGTACTGGGGCGAGCAGGGCTGCGTCATCATGCAGCCCTATGACTCCGAGGTCGGTGCCGGTACCTTCCATACCGCGACCACGCTGCGCTCGCTCGGTCCCGCCGAGTGGCGCACCTGCTATGCGCAGCCTTGCCGCCGTCCCGCCGACGGTCGCTACGGCGAGAACCCCAACCGCATGCAGCACTACTATCAGTTCCAGGTGCTCATCAAGCCCTCGCCGGTCAACGCCCAGGAGCTCTACCTGGGTTCGCTGGCCGCCATTGGCCTGGACCCTAACGACCATGACGTCCGCTTTGTCGAGGACGACTGGGAGAGCCCGACGCTCGGCGCCTGGGGCCTTGGCTGGGAGGTCTGGCTCAACGGCATGGAGGTTACGCAGTTCACGTACTTCCAGCAGGTGGGCGGTATCGAGGTCGACCCCGTGCCCGTCGAGATCACCTACGGTCTGGAGCGTATCGCCATGTACGCTCAGGGCGTCAACTCCGTCTACGACCTGGTGTGGAGCTATCTGCCCGACGGCACGCCCATGACCTATGGCGACGTGTTCTTGGAGAACGAGCGCGAGTTTAGCGCCTACAACTTTGAGGTCGCCAACGTCGAGATGATGCGTCAGAAGTTTGACGACTACGAGGCCGAGTGCCACTCCTGCCTGGAGCGCAAGCTTCCGCTGCCGGCGTATGACTGCGTCATGAAGTGCAGCCACGCCTTCAACTTGCTCGACGCCCGTGGCGCCCTGTCCGCGGTCGAGCGCGCCAACTACATCCTGCGCGTCCGCGCCGTCGCCAAGGCGTGCTGCGAGGCCTACATGGCCGAGGTCGCCGGAGTCAACGAGAATGCCGATCAGGAAGGCGAGGTGGCGTAAGCCATGGCAGACGCTAAGGATTTCCTGTTTGAGATCGGTACGGAGGAGATGCCCTCCGCGCCGCTGAACAATGCCGTCAAGCAGCTTGGCACCATGATCGCCAAGGGTTTGGACGATGCCGGCCTGGCCCACGGCGAGGTCCGTGTGATCTCGAGCCCGCGTCGCCTGGCTGCACTCGTGGCCAATGTCGCCACTGCGACCGACGAGGTCCACGAGGTTAAGCGCGGTCCCGCGGCAAATATCGCGTTCGACGCTGACGGTAACGCCACCAAGGCCGCCCAGGGCTTTGCCCGCAAGTGCGGTGTGGCTGCCGAGGATCTGATCCGTCGCGAGGACACCGACGGCCGCGAGTACGTCTTTGCCGAGAAGAATATTCCTTCTGCACCGGCTACACCGATTCTGACCGCGCTATGCGAGAAGACTATCGCCGGCCTGCAGTGGCCCAACTACCGCTCTCAGCGTTGGGGTCACGAGCATGCGACCTTTGTTCGTCCGGTTCGTTGGATCTGCTGCCTTCTGGGCGAGGACGTTGTGCCCGTGTCGTTTGCCGACGTGACGAGTGGCAACACCACGCGTGGTCATCGCGTGCTCGGTCCCGGTGACCATGTGGTCGCCAGCCCCGCTGTTTACGAGCAGGTGCTCGAGGACGCCGGCGTGCTTTCTGCCGAGCGTCGTCGTGAGGCCATCCTTGCCGGTATCGCCGAGGTTGAGGCTGCGCGCCCCGGCTGCCACGTCGATACGCCCAAGAAGGTCTTTGAGGAGGTCATCAACCTCTGCGAGTGGCCGACGGTGCTCGTCGGTACCTTCGATGAGGAGTTCCTCAAGGTCCCGCACGAGATCATCTGCGAGTCCATGCTCACCAATCAGCGCTACTTCCCGATCTATGACGGCGAAGGCAAACTGACGCGTGAGTTCGTGGTCGTTTCTAACAGCAAGCCCGAGAACGCCGAGCGCGTGATCGACGGCAACGAGCGCGTCGTGCGTGCCCGTCTGGACGACGCCAAGTTCTTCTACGAGGAGGACCTGAAGATCTCCCTCGACGAGTTTCGTGAGCGCCTGGCCAAGGTCGCCTTCCAGGAGAAGCTCGGCAGCGTGCTTGCCAAGTCCGAGCGCATTGAGCAGCTTGCGCTTGCGATTGCCCGCGAGGCACACCTGGGTGCTCACCTGGCAGCCGACGCCGGCCGTGCCGCGCACCTGTGCAAGGCCGACCTGGTGTCTAACGCCGTCGTCGAGTTTACAAGCCAGCAGGGCGTGATGGGCGGTTATTACGCGACCGCGATGGGGGAGAACGACGAGGTCGCCCATGCCATCCGCGATCACTATCGTCCCCGCTTTGCCGGTGATGATCTGCCCGAGGGCACCGCTGGTTGCATCGTTGCCTGCGCTGACAAGCTCGATACCATCGCCGGTATCTTTGCTATCGGCGAGCCCCCGACCGGCTCTTCGGACCCCTATGCGCTGCGTCGTGCCGCCATCGGCATCATCAACATCCTGCGCGACCGTCTGCCGATCGACCCCACGTCGCTGATTGACTTTGCCCTTGAGCTCTATAGCGAGCAGGGCATCGAGTTCGACGACGCCGAGGTCGCCCAGCAGGTTCGCGACTTCTTCCACGGCCGTCTGGTGAGCATGGCCCGCGACGAGAAAATTCCGGCCGATACCGTTGCCGCCGTCTCCGCGGTGCACATCATCGCCCCGTCGGTCTTCTTCGCCCGCTGTGCCGCCCTCGACGAGGCCCGTAAGAACGATGCCGAGACCTTTGACAACCTGGCCACCGCCTATGCTCGTGCCGCGCATATCTCCAAGCCCGAGCTGGGCGCGGAGTACGACCGCAGCCTGATGGGCGAGGCCGAGCTCGCGCTCGCCGACGCCTCCGAGGCTGCCCAGACCGCTGTCGATGCCGCCCTTGCTGCCGAGGACTACCCGGCCGCATTTGCCGCGCTCGCCGCTCTGCGCGCGCCCATCGACCGCTTCTTCGACGAGGTTATGGTCATGGACAAGGACGAGCAGCTTCGCGATAATCGCCTTAAGCTGCTCAACCGCTTCGAGGCCGTGTTCTCCGGCATCGCCAACATCGGTGAGCTTGCCCGCAAAAAGTAAGCTAGCCTGCGCATAAGCGCAAAAGGAGCCCCGCATGGATTGCCCGGTCACCGCTCGTCCCACCCTTATCGTTATCTCCGACTCGCTCGGTGATACCGCTTGTGAGGTGGTGCTTGCGGCGTCCGGGCAATTTGATGAAGGGGCTTTTCGTGTTTTGCGCCTGCCCAAGGTGACCTCGGTGGAGCAGGTCAAGTCGTTTGTGGAACCGCGCGTCGATGCCGGCCATCGCGATATCGCTGTGTTCCACACCATCGTCGACCCGGCGCTGCGCGCTCGCGTGCTCGACTACCTGGGCATGCTGCATATCCGCTCGGTCGACTTGATCGGCCCGACACTCGCCGTGCTTTCGTCGCTTATCGGCGTTGCGCCCAAGGGCGTTGCTGGCGTGATTCATAAGACCGACGACCGCTATTTCCATCGCATTGAGGCCATGGAGTATTTTGTTGAGCACGATGACGGGCGCGGTTGCGACGATCTGTCGGGTGCCGATATCGTGCTGCTGGGCGTATCGCGCACGTCCAAGACGCCCCTTTCGATGTATTTGGCCTATCAGGGCTATAAAGTCGCCAATGTTCCGCTGGCACATGGTATAGAGCCGCCTAAGTCGATTTACGAGGTCGACCCGATGCGGCTGTTCGGTCTGATTTCGACTGTTGACGTGATTTCCGAGATCCGCGATAGCCGCCTGGGGGATGATTACGCCCGTGCCGTTGCCGGCTCCTATGCCGAGCCCGAGAGCGTACGCAGCGAGCTCGAGGAAGCCCGTGCCCTTTTGAAGCGCCTTGGCTGCTTTGTGGTACGCACCGACGGTAAGGCGATTGAGGAGAGCGCCTCCGAGATCATTGCCCACCTCGAAGAGATTCAGGAAGCCAGGGCTCGCCGTGCCGCCCGTCGCGCCCAACAAAGCTAGCTTATTGGGGTAGCTAAAAATATCTGAAATTGGTAAAGCGATTTAGCAAACTCCTTGCATTCAACCTGCGATTTTCTTGTAGTGGTATCTTCATAAGGTAACCACCTTTATCTACCATTTACCGCTTGTTTTAGCACGTTTACCAAACCGCGCATCCTCTTCTCATGTCGGCATAAAACCCGCCGTATAGTTCCCTCACGGCCTGCATCCGGTGGGTCGTTTCGTTACCACGGTCGTGCGCGAGAGCGCATGGAAGGGGAAGTATCGTGAGCGATTGCAAGAGGGTTTACCGTTTTGGCACCGACGCCCAGGGCACTTGTGTGACTGAGGGCGACAAGTCCATGAACTTTGTGCTTGGCGGCAAGGGCGCGAACCTTGCTGAGATGAGCCGTATCGGCCTGCCGGTTCCCGGCGGCTTTACTATTACCTGCCAAACCTGCGTTGAGTATTCCGGTGCCGGCAACGTGTGGCCTGATGGCGTACTCGATGAGATCGTTGCCGCCGAGGCAGACCTCGAGGCTCGCTGCGGCAAGAAGCTCGGTGACGCCAACGACCCGCTGCTCGTATCGGTGCGCTCGGGCGCTCCGTTCTCCATGCCGGGTATGATGGACACGGTTCTCAACCTGGGTCTCAACGACGATTCCGTCCAGGGCCTTATCGCCCAAACGCAAAATCCACGTTTTGCCTGGGATAGCTACCGCCGCTTTATCCAGATGTTCTCCAACGTCGTCATGGGCGTCGATGCCGATCTGTTCGAGAACGCCTTGACCCAGGCTCGTCTGGTCGCCGGTGTTCGCGTCGATTCCGAGCTTTCGGCCGAGGACCTGCAGGAGCTTGTCGAGACGTTCAAGGGCATCTTCGCCGATAACGTCGAGGCCAGCCTGTATCCCGAGCTTGAGGTCGCCGACGGCAAGCCCGTCTTCCCGCATGATCCGGAGCTCCAGTTGCGCCTTGCCATCCAAGCCGTTTTTGGCAGCTGGATGAACGAGCGTGCCTGCATCTATCGCAAGCAGCATGGTATCTCCGACGAGCTCGGTACCGCCGTCAACGTTCAGGCCATGGCTTTTGGTAACAAGGGCGAGACATCCGCGACTGGCGTCGCCTTCACGCGCAACCCGGCCGATGGCACCAAGGAATTCTACGGCGACTTTCTGGTCAACGCCCAGGGCGAGGACGTCGTCGCCGGCATCCGCAATACCGAGCCCATCGCCGACCTCAAGATCACCCCGGGTCTTGAGTCCGCAGGCGAGGAACTCGAGCGCGTGTTCCTGACGCTCGAGGACCACTACCGCGATATGTGCGATATCGAGTTCACCATCGAGCAGGGTAAGCTCTGGATGCTCCAGACCCGCGTGGGCAAGCGTACCGCCACCGCCGCCCTGCGCATTGCCATCGAGATGGTCGAGGAGGGCCTCATCACCCGCGAAGAGGCCGTGAGCCGTATCGATCCCGCGCAGCTCGACCAGCTCCTGCACCCGCAGTTCGATTCCTCCAAGAAGTACGAGGCTCTTGCTTGCGGGCTCAACGCCAGCCCCGGCGCCGCCGTGGGCGAGGTCGTGTTCTCGAGCGATGACGCCGTCGCGCGCGCGAACGAGGGCCATAAGGTTATCTTGGTCCGTTGGGAGACCAACCCCGACGACTTGAAGGGCATGGTCGCCGCCGAGGGCATCCTGACCAGCCACGGTGGCAAGACGAGCCATGCCGCCGTTATCGCCCGCGGTATGGGTACGCCCTGCGTCTGCGGCGTTGAGCGCTTCCACATCGATGCCGCCGAGAAGGTCGTGCGCATCGAGGGCAGCGACCGCGTGCTGCACGAGGGCGACATCATCTCCATCGACGGCACCCAGGGCATCGTCGTCGACGGCGCCGTTGATCTGGTTTCGGCTGAGCTCACCGGCGACCTGGACACCATCCTGTCCTGGGCCGACGAGATTCGTCTGGACGAGACCGATGGCCACGCCAACCATGTGCGCGTCAACGCCGACAACCCTGAGGATGCCGAGCTCGCACTCGAGTTTGGCGCCGAGGCTATTGGCCTGTGCCGCACCGAGCACATGTTCCTGGGCGACCGTAAGAACATCATCCAGAGCTTTATCCTGTCCGACGATGAGGCCGTGAAGCAGCGGGCCCTCGCCGATCTGCTCAAGGTTCAGACGGAGGACTTCCTGGCCATGTTCAAGACCATGTCCGGTCGCGATGTGGTCGTTCGTCTGCTCGATCCGCCGCTTCATGAGTTCTTGGATAATCCTCGCGAGCTCGAGGTTGCCATCACCAAGAAGGAGGCCGCTGGCGCCAGCGAGGAAGAGCTTGCCGCCCTGCGTGCCCGCCTGCGTCGCATCGACGGCATGGTCGAGTCCAACCCGATGCTCGGCCTGCGCGGCGTGCGCCTATCCGTCGTCTTTAGCGATCTGCCGCTCATGCAGGTTCGCGCCGTCGCCACGGCTGCTGCCTGCCTTATCAAGGAGGGCGTCGACCCGCGTCCCGAGATCATGGTTCCGCTCGTCTCCATCACGGCCGAGCACGTCCAGACCCGCGAGGTCATCGAGCGCGTGATCGCCGAGGTTTCCGTCGAAGAAGGCGTCGAGCTCAATATTCCCGTGGGCACGATGCTCGAGCTGCCGCGCGCCTGCATGGTCGCTGACGAGATCGCCCACCATGCCGACTTCTTCTGCTTTGGCACCAACGACCTCACCCAGACGACCTTCGGTTTCTCGCGTGACGACGCCGAGGCTAAGTTCATCCCGCTGTACATGCATAAGAAGATTCTGAAGGACAACCCCTTCGAGACCATCGATACGGCAGTACTCGAGCTGGTACGCATGGCCGTCGAGAAGGGCCGTGCCACCAACCCCGACATGCACTTTGGCGTGTGCGGCGAGCACGGCGGCGACCCCAAGTCCATCAAGGGCCTGTTTAACGTGGCCGACGTGGACTACGTGTCCTGCTCGCCCTACCGCGTGCCCCTCGCGCGCTTGGCTGCCGCCCAGGCCAAGCTCGAGGCCAAGCGTCCCGCCTAACGTTTTGGGCGTAGACGCCTAGTGTAGCCCCCCTTCATGCCGCCCGTCTCATTTGTGAGACGGGCGGTTATCATGTGCGGGTTTTGTCTTTTTGTCTGCGTAAAAAATTGTTCTTGCAGCAGAAACCCGCGCGTGTATACTCGAATACGTTTGTTCAACTACGTGCCGGCCATGGTGGTACGGCACCTCTAGAAGAGTAAGGAATTGCACATGGATTACATCCGCGCAATCGAGCGTCAGCAGATCCGCGAGGACATTCCTCAGGTTCGCGTCGCCGACAACGTCAAGGTTCACTACCGCATTAAGGAAGGCGACCGCGAGCGCATCCAGGTCTTCCAGGGCGACGTCATCCGCATGGCCGGCGCCGGTTCCCGCGAGACCTTCACCGTCCGCAAGATGTCCTTCGGTGTCGGTGTTGAGCGTACCTTCCCGCTTCACAGCCCCAAGATCGCCAAGCTCGAGGTCGTTCGTCATGGTCGCGTCCGTCGTGCCAAGCTGTACTACCTCCGCGACAAGGTGGGCAAGGCTGCTCGCATCCCCGAGAAGCGCTAAGAAGATCGCAGCGTCTGTCCACTCGTTTGGACACAAGGGTCACCTTCGGGTGGCCCTTCTTTTTATCTGATTTGCATGCAAGGAGGGCCTGGTATGGCCAACATGACGAGCTCGGTTTCGGCATCGCAGGTTGCCGGTGAGTTGGCGAGCGCCACGTTTGAGGAGATTCCCGCCCTCGTGGAGCATTATCGCGAGGACCCGCGCCAGCAGGTGATCAAGGCTTGCGAACGCGCCCTCAAACGCCATGCCAAAGAGCTTGCCGAGCGCGAGCGCGTCAATGACATGTACGAGCTTATGCATGAGCTTGGCGGCGATGGAGTGGTCGTTGGTGTCGACGAGGTGGGTCGCGGATCGGTGGCCGGTCCTTTGACGGTATGCGCTGTCTGCCTTCCTATGGAGCCGCGCGTCTGGGGCATCAACGATTCCAAAAAGCTCACGCCGGCGCGCCGCGAGTTGCTCTCAGTGAAGATTGCCGAGGTGGCGACGGCGATCGGTTTTTGCCATATCGCGCCTAAGGATATCGATGAGATGGGCATGGCCCGTGCTATCCGTACCGCCGTTGCGGGCGCCGTGGCCGATACGGGGCTCGAGCCCGATTGCGTGCTTATGGATGGCAACCCCTTGGGCGCCGTTCCTAACGAGCGCGATGTGGTGAAGGGCGATGCCAAGATCGCCTGCATCGCCGCGGCGTCCATCATGGCCAAGGTCACGCGTGACGAGATGATGGTCGAGTACGACGCCGAGTATCCCGAGTACCATCTGGCCGAGTCGAAGGGCTATGCGAGCCCCGAGCACATCGAGGCCATTCGCAAACATGGACTTTGTCCGCTGCACCGCGTGAGCTTTTGCGGAAACTTTCTGCAGACTGAGCGCCTTTTCTAAGCCAATTGTGGAGACATGGACCTCTGGGGTTTTATAAACCTGCTGGTAGCGGGCCGTATGCAACACCATTGTTGCGTACGGCCCGTTTTTTGACGGCATTTGGTCAGCTTTTGGTTTGCTTCCGGTACTTACCCGCATGAAAGGTGCCCTCATCATCGGGGCAATGCAGTGTGCGGGAAAGGAGACCCCATGAGTGCCGCAAGCAAAAAGAGCAAGACGCAGCAGCTCAAGGAGCGTTGGGAAAACGGCGAGCTCGACTCCGGGGCGATGACGCTCGAGTTTATCAAGGGACTCAGTCCCCGCGAGCTAGGCATGCTGGGCGAGCTGATCACCATCGACTACTTTAACGAGCGCGGCTACACCTTGCTGGAGCAGGGCTATCGCTGCACCGAGGGCGAGGCCGATCTGGTGCTGCTCGATGAGCTCGACGATGTCGTGGTGATGGCCGAGGTCAAGACCAGACGCGTTTCGCTGGATTGCACCACGCGGGTCTTTCCCGAGGAGGCCGTGGACGCCCAAAAGCAACGCCGCTACCGCCGCATCGCAAGTTGCTATCTCATGGAGCATTATCCGCTCAAGGCGATTCGCTTCGATGCTGTGGGTGTCACCATCCGCGGCGGGCATATCGCCGAGATCGAGCATCAGTACAACGCGTTCGATTGGCAGGTGTCGTGATGGCGTTCGAGACGTTTGCCGTTCACGCGGCCTGCATCCGCGGCGTCGAGGCGATTCACGTCACGGTCGAGGTCTCGCTTGCCGGTGGCGTTCCGGGCATCCAGATGCTCGGCATTCCGAGTATGGAGGTGATGGAGTCACGCGGTCGTATTCGCTGCGCGATGCGCTCCGCCGGGTTCGAGATCCCGCGCTCGGGCATTACCGTTAACCTGGCACCCGGCGATATCCGCAAGACCGGTAGCGGCTTTGACCTGCCCATCGCCATCGCGGTTCTAGCGGCCGATGAGCAGATTCCCCGTGACAACCTCGATCGCTGCCTTATCGCAGGTGAGCTTGGTCTGGACGGTACGGTGCTTCCCGTCAAGGGCGAGGTGGCGTTTCAGCTATTGGCTCGCGACATGGGGCTGTCTTTTATCGCCGGCAGGTCCGACCAGCATGTGCCACTCGCGGGCGTAGATTGCGGCTTTATCGACCATCTGTCTCAGCTTGCTCACGGCATGGGCGATGCCGCACGGCACTACTTGGATTCCGAGGGTGTCGAGGCGACCTTTGAGCCCGAGCTCGACTATGCAGACGTGCTGGGGCAGGAAGTCGCTAAACGCGGCATGGCGCTTGCGGCGGCAGGAGAACTCGGCTTGCTCATGATCGGGTCTCCGGGATCGGGCAAGACGATGCTCGCACGCCGTATGACCGGCATCCTGCCCGAGCTTTCCGTTGAGGATCAGCAGGAGGCACTGTGCATCCATTCGGTTTTGGGTGAGAACATTGATGGCTTGTTGGCGGGGCACCGCCCCTTCCGCAGTCCCCACCACAGTATTTCGACCGCAGGCCTTATCGGCGGCGGGCGCCCGGTGCACCCGGGTGAGATCAGCCTTGCTCATGGCGGCGTGCTCTTTTTGGACGAGCTTGCCGAGTTTCCCACTGGCGTGCTGCAGACGCTGCGTCAGCCCATCGAGCGCGGCTACGTGAGGATCGTACGCGTCGACGGGGCTTTTACCTTCCCGTCGCGCTTTCAGCTGCTGGCTGCGAGCAATCCCTGCCCCTGCGGCTTTTTGGGCGATCGCGAGGTGCCGTGTCGCTGCTCGGCGGCGATGGTCGAGCGCTATCGGTCTAAACTGCGCGGTCCTTTGGCCGACCGTATCGACATGATGATCGATGTGACCCGTCCCGACCCTCAAGTGATTATCGAGGGTGCGGAGGGCATGTCGTCGGCCGAGTTACGTGACTACGTTGTGCGCGGTCGCGCCTTTCGCGCTTGGCGCGAATCCCGCATGGAAGATGCGGATGCCGAGGCCGAGGATGACGAGACTCGGTCCATTGACGGCGTCGTTTCGACCTTTGAGCTCGATGATGCGGCGGAGAAGTGTGTGCTCGGCCTGTCGAAGCGCACGCATCTCACAGGGCGTGGCATCGTGCGCCTTGTTCGCATTGCGCGCACGATCGCAGATGTCGCCGAGAGCGAGCAGGTGACGCAGGACCACGTGCTCGAGGCGGCGATGTACCAGGGAAGGAGGGACCAATGATGGCTGAGGGGACCTTCGAGCTGCATCCAGGTGACGCGTTGTATCCCGAGACCGTTTTGGAGCTTTCTGATGTACCTCAGACGCTCTATGTGCGCGGCAACCCCGAGGCGCTTTCGACGCCCGCGCTCTCCATCATCGGTGCGCGAAAGGCCTCGCCGTATGGTCTTGCCGTGGCAGAGCTTGCGGCGAAGGTGGCGGTTGAGGCGGGAGTGACGGTAGTTTCGGGCGGTGCGGTCGGTTGTGACCAGGCCTCGGGTTGGGCTGCGGTCAACGCCGGCGGCAAACACGTCGTGGTGCTGGGGACGGGCGCCGACGTGGTCTACCCGCGTTCGAGCGCGGGGCTTATTACTCGCACGCTCGATACGGGTGGCGCGGTCGTGTCGATCTCTCCGTGGGGCATGGGTCCGCGCAAGTTTGCCTTTCCGCGTCGCAATCGCGTGATCGCGGCCCTGTCGCAAGCCCTCTTTGTATCCGAGGCGGGTATGCCTTCCGGGACGTTTTCTACAGCCGAGGCTGCTATGGATTTGGGGCGCGAACTTCTTGCCGTGCCGGGGTCGATCCTATCGCCCGAGTCGCGTGGCACGAATTACCTCATTGCGAACGGTGCCTGCTGCATTGTCGACGAGGAGTCCATCGAGATGGCTATCTCTCGCATATACGGCACCCTGCGCTACTCGCGCCCCGATGCTCCCGGCATTGCCGACCTGAATCCAACACAGCAGACCGTGATGCATGCGCTCATCGCCTCTCCGCTCAAGGTCGACGACATCGCGGCGCTCGTCTCACTCGATGCTGTCGGCGTACTCAAACTCTTGGGTTCGCTTGAACTCGAGGGCCTTATCGAGCGCATGATGGATGGAAGGTATGCGCCCTCCAAGTTTGCCCTTCACGCCCAGACGCCCTTCGGTCACAATGGAAAACGTGTCAATTAGAAAGGTGTTTGCAGATGCAGTTCGATCAGGTGACGGTTATCGGTGGCGGTCTGGCGGGTTCGGAGTGCGCGATCCAGCTGGCAGACCGCGGGTTTGCCGTAAAGCTGTGCGAGATGCGCCCCCAGGTGAGCTCCCCGGCCCACCATACCGATCACCTGGCAGAGCTCGTCTGCTCCAATTCGTTTAAGTCGACCCGTCCGGATTCTGCGGCTGGTTTGCTGAAGGCCGAGCTTGAGCGCATGGGTTCAGTCCTGCTCGATTGCGCCCATCGCGCCGCTGTTCCCGCCGGTGGTGCCTTGGCGGTCGACCGCGTCAAGTTTTCCGAGCTTGTCGAGGCCGAGGTTGCCGCCCGCCCCAATATCGAGGTCGTTCACGGCGAGGTCACCCAGATCCCCGAGGGCCACGTGGTCATTGCCGCGGGCCCGCTGTGTTCACCGGCGCTGAGCGAAGAGGTCATGAAGCTCGTCGGTGGCGACGCCCTTGCGTTCTTCGATGCCGCGGCGCCGATCGTCGATGCCTCCACGCTCGATATGGACGTGCTGTTTTCGCAGTCGCGCTACGAGGAGCAGGGGAGCGGCGACTATCTCAACGCTCCGCTCAACAAGGAGGAGTACGAGGCCTTTATCGAGGCGCTTACCACGGCCGACCGCGTGGTGCTCAAGGATTTTGAGGGCGGCGATCTGTTCCAGGCCTGCCAGCCTGCCGAGGAGGTTGCGCGCACCGGCAAGGACGCCATTCGCTTTGGCGCCATGAAGCCCGTCGGCCTCACCGACCCGCGTACCGGACGTCGCCCTTGGGCGGCGATTCAGCTGCGTGCCGAGAACAAGGAGAAGACCGCCTATAACCTGGTGGGCTTCCAGACCAACCTGACCTTTGGCGAGCAGAAGCGCGTCTTCCATATGGTGCCGGGCCTGGAGAACGCTGAGTTCTTCCGCTACGGCGTCATGCACCGCAATACCTTTGTCGACGCCCCGCACGTGCTCGATGGCACCTTTGCCGTGCCTGGTACCGGCGTGCGCCTGGCCGGTCAGATCACCGGCACCGAGGGGTACATGGAAGCCGTGGCTACCGGTCTGCTCGCGGCGCTCAACACCTATGCCGAGGCTATCGGCGCCGCGGGCGTCGAGTTGCCCCGCGTGGGCGCCCTGGGCGCGCTCGTGGGCTATGCGACCGATCCTGCCACCGTGGGCTACCAGCCCATGCATGTCAACTTTGGCCTGGTGCCGCCACTCGAGGATGGTAAGCGCCGCAGCAAGCGCGACCGCTACCAGGCCTATGCGGACCGTGCGCTCGAGGCCCTTGACGCCTATCTGGCTACTCGCCCCGATCTGTTTGGAGGCGACCGGTCATAGCCTTTGACCTGTACGACACCGTCGACTCGTTTATCGCCTATATCGCACGCGTCGAGGGACTTTCTCCCAACACGGTGACGGCCTATGGCTCGAGGCTGGAGCGCTTTGCTGCCTGGTGCGAACGCGAGGGCATCGACGCTCGCGCCGCCGACGTACGGACCGTTCGTTCCTATTTGGCCGAGCTGTCGCGTGGCCAGGTGGCGGCTCGGACCCTTGCGGCACACCTGTCTGCCATTCGCTCACTCTATCGGTGGATGGCTGTCGAGGGGATTGTCGAGGGCGATGCGGTCTCGGCGATCGCATCGCCCAAGCTGCCGCGCGACCTGCCGGGCGTCCTTACGACTCAACAGGTGGAGGCACTCCTCAAAGCCCCCGATACCTCAACACCCGCGGGACTGCGCGATGCGGCGATGCTTGAGTTGCTCTATGCCTCGGGTGCCCGCATCTCAGAGCTTGCGGCGCTCGATGTGGAATCCATCTCATGGTCCGAGCGCACGCTGCGCCTGTGGGGCAAGGGGAGCAAAGAACGTATCGTCCCCCTGTATCGTCGTGCGCTCGAGGTGACTCGTTTCTATATTGAGGAGGGGAGGCCGGTGTTGCTCGCTCAGGCAAAGCGCCGTGACCCCGCCACCGGGCCGCATCCGCTGCTTATATCGGTGCGCGGCAATCGCATGAGTGCCGCCATGCTCAGGCGGCGGTTCCATACGCTGGCGACGCTCGCCGGCATTCCGGCCGACATCGCCCCGCATGCGATGCGCCATACCTTTGCGACCGACTTGCTCGAGGGCGGTGCGGACCTGCGCTCGGTTCAAGAGCTGCTGGGCCATGCGAGCCTGTCCACGACGCAGATTTACACACATCTCACACCCGATCGGCTCAAACGTGCCGTGGCTCAAGCCCATCCCCGCGGCGAATAGTGGCTGGGACGTCCCGCGCCGCACCGAGGTGTGTGGTTTTGATTGCGGGTTGGCAGGAAGAAGCATTCCTGCTATCATTCATCGGGTTGCTTCACGGCAACATGTTTTTATCACGCACGCGCGGCTACTTCATACCGTGGTGCCCGGGCTTTGGTAGCACATGTCCGGGTTGGTTTTGGAGGATGACCCCGCGCGGAGGCAAACCACAGGAGGTTTAACATGGCTACCAAGATTAATATCCGCACCCTGCTCGAGGCCGGCTGCCACTTCGGTCACCAGACCCGTCGCTGGAACCCCAAGATGAAGCCGTTCATCTTTGGTGAGCGCAACGGCATCTACATCCTCGACCTCAAGCAGACCATCCTCGACGCCGACCAGGCCTATACCTTCGTCAAGAACGTCGCTAAGGGCGGCAACGTGCTGTTCGTCGGCACCAAGAAGCAGGCTCAGGAGGCCGTCAAGAACGCTGCTGAGCGCGCCAACATGCCTTACATCAACCAGCGTTGGCTCGGCGGTATGCTGACCAACTTCGTCACCATCCGCTCCCGCATCAACCGCATGGAGGAGCTCGAGGCCATGGTCGAGGACGGCCGCATGGCTGTTCTGCCCAAGAAGGAGCAGGCTGTTCTCGGCAAGGAGCTCACCAAGCTCCAGACCAACCTCGGTGGCGCCCGCGACATGAAGGGTCTGCCCCAGGCTCTCTTCGTCATCGACACCAAGCGCGAGGAGAACGCCATCAAGGAGGCTCAGCGCCTGAACATCCCCGTCGTCGCCCTGATCGACACCAACTCCGATCCCGACGAGGTCGAGTACGGCATCCCCTGCAACGATGACGCTATCTCCGCTGTCACCCTTATGTGCGAGCTCATGGCTGACGCCTGCCTCGCTGGCTCCGGCAAGGAGCAGGTCTCCGAGGCCGAGATGGCCGCTGAGCCCAAGGCCGAGTAAATCAGTCTTAGTTAATTCTTTTTCATCTCTTTGAAAGGAACCACAATGGCCCAGATTACCGCCGCTATGGTCAAGCAGCTCCGCGAGATGACCGACTCCCCGATGATGGAGTGCAAGAAGGCTCTCGTCGAGGCTGACGGCGACATGGACGCCGCTGTCGACGTTCTGCGTAAGAACGGCCTTGCCAAGGCTGCCAAGAAGGCTGGCCGTGAGACCAACGAGGGCGCTGTCGCCGCGTTCGTCTCCGAGGATGGCAAGACCGGCGCTCTGCTCGAGCTCTCCTGCGAGACCGACTTCGTTGGCTCCAACGCCAAGTTCACCGGCTTTTCTTCCAAGGTCGCTGAGGTTGTCGCTACCACTGAGCCTGCTGACGTCGACGCTCTGCTCGAGAAGCCGATGGGCGAGGAGACCGTTTCCTCCGAGCTCACCGAGATGATTCACATCATGGGCGAGAACATGAAGATCTCCCGCTTCGCTGCCCGCAAGGCCGAGAACGGCGCGCTCGCTTCTTACATCCACATGGGTGGTAAGATCGGCGTCCTCGTCGAGTTCGCCTTCGAGAAGGCCGAGACCGCTCAGGCTGAGTCCTTCAAGACCTTCGCTCACGACGTTGCCCTTCAGGTTGCTGCCGTCGCCCCGATCTGCGCTACCCGCGATCAGGTTCCGGCCGAGACCGTCGAGCACGAGAAGCAGATCTACATGGCCCAGGCTGCCGAGTCCGGCAAGCCCGAGGCTATCCAGGAGAAGATGGCTGTCGGCCGTCTGGAGAAGTTCTACAAGCAGTCCGTGCTCACCGAGCAGGAGTTCATCAAGGACAGCTCCCTCACCATCAAGAAGTACGCTGAGCAGGTCTCCAAGGAGCTCGGCGACACCATTACCGTCGTTGCCTTTGACCGTCTGGTCCGTGGCGAGTAAATAAGCTCTTGTAGCTGGTAATGAGCAGGCTGTGGGTTTTACTCACAGCCTGCTTTTTCATGGCTCTTATCAGAGCCTTTGATATCATATTGAGAGTCTAATTAAAGGAGGATCGCTTTGTCCGACATCCGATATAAACGCGTGCTTCTTAAGCTTTCCGGCGAAGCACTGATGGGCGACGGCCAATATGGCATCGACCCCAAGGTTACCGACCATCTTGCCAAGCAGGTCAAGGAGCTGCTAGCCGTTGGCCATGAGGTCGGCGTCGTTGTCGGCGGCGGCAATATTTTCCGCGGCATGGCCGGCGCTGCCGGTGGCATGGAGCGTGCTCAGGCCGATTATATGGGCATGCTCGCGACCGTTATGAACGCGCTCGCCCTGCAGGATGCCTTCGAGCACAACGATGTTCCCTGCCGCGTGATGAGCGCTATCCAGATGAACGAGATCTGCGAGCCCTATATTCGTCGTCGCGCCATCAACCACCTTTCCAAGGGCAACGTCGTTATTTTTGCTGCCGGTTCGGGCAATCCGTACTTTACGACCGACACCGCCGCGGCTCTTCGTGCGTGCGAGATCGGCGCCGAGATTCTGATTAAAGCCACCAAGGTTGACGGCATCTACGACAAAGATCCCGTCAAGTGCGCCGATGCTGTCCGTTTTGACAAGATTACCTACCACGAGGTTCTTGTCCGCGGTCTGCAGGTTATGGATTCCACGGCTACGGCACTGTGCCAGGATAACCGTATGCCGATTTTGGTCCTCAACATCGATGGCGAGGACACCGTCAAGCGCGCGCTTTCGGGTGAGCCCGTCGGCACGCTCGTCTATCAGGAGGATTAAGCATGGCAGAGAACATCACCGCCCATATGGACAAGTCGCTCGAGTCCCTCAAGCATAACTTCTCCAAGGTCCGTACCGGCCGCGCCAATGCCAACATTCTGTCCGACATCACCGTCGATTATTACGGTGTTCCCACGCCGGTCACGCAGGTTGCCGCCGTCAAGACCCCCGAGGCCCACATGCTGCTCATCGAGCCGTGGGACAAGGCACTCATCAATGCTATCGTCAAGGCCATCGGCGCTTCCGATCTGGGTATTACCCCCAACTCCGATGGCACCGTCGTTCGTCTTCCGTTCCCGGCTCCCACTGAGGAGCGCCGTCGCGAGCTCGTCAAGGAGTGCCGCGAGTACGCCGAGCAGGCCAAGGTGTCTATCCGTAACATCCGTCGCGACTTCAACAACAAGCTCGAGCGCGATGAGGAGCTCACCGAGGACGATGTCCGTCGCGAGCAGGCCAAGGTCCAGAAGCACACTGATGAGTATGTCGCCAAGGTCGAGGAGCTTCTGAAGGAAAAAGAAGCCGAGGTCATGGAGATCTAAGGTGCAATACGACGAGCATAAACTGGTCGAGTACTTTGCCGACGCCCCTGCGGGCGTCGGTTTTTCCGACCTTGACCTTAATAACATTCCGCACCATATCTCGTGCATCATGGACGGTAACGGTCGTTGGGCCACGTCGCGCGGTCTTGCACGCACCGAGGGCCACAAGGCGGGTATCGTCTCCCTGCGCGAGATCATTACCGCATGCGTGCGCTTGGGTGTCGACGTCCTTTCGGCCTATGCGTTTTCCACCGAAAACTGGAATCGTCCGCAGCACGAGGTCAACGTTTTGATGCATTTGTTTGCCAAGACGTTTATCGATGAGTTGCCGCTGCTTAAGCGCGAAAACGTTCGCGTTGTCTTTTTGGGCGATATTTCCGCACTGCCTAAGAAGACCCGCGATGTCTTTGAGCGAGGTCTTGCCGAGTGCGCCAATCACACCGGCATGACGCTGGCGCTTGCCGTCAACTACGGCGCGCGTGCCGAGATTACCCGCGCTGTCCGTCAGATCGCACTCGACGCTGCCGCCGGTAAGATCGATCCTGGCGCAATTGATGACGACATGGTGGCTTCCCACCTCTATACCGCTGGCCTTCCCGATCCTGAGCTTGTGATTCGCACTTCTGGTGAGCTGCGCCTTTCGAACTATCTGCTGTGGCAGGTGGCTTATTCCGAATTCTACGTCACCGATACCTATTGGCCCGACTTTGATCGTTGGGGCCTTGTCGACGCCATTTTGGCCTATCAGGGCCGTGACCGTAGGTTTGGTGGTCTGAGCAAGACCGAGGAGGCTTAATCGTGTCCGATCGTCCCAAGGCAATTGCTTCCAAGACATCTGAGCGCAAGGCTGTCGCTGCGGGAGCGCCCGCAGCGAAGAATGGCACCGGTTCGTGGCTTGCCGGCTTTATCACCCGTGCCGCCGCCGGTATCGTCTATGCCGTTGTCTTTATCCTGTGCCTGGTTTTGGGTATTGTGCCCACGGCCATCTTTGTTTCTGTCATGAGCGGTCTGTGCTGCTATGAGTTTTTCCGTATGACGAGGCTCGATGGCAAGATGGCTAACGAGCGCATGGGTATCGCTGCCGCCGTACTCTTTCCGCTGTCGGCGTTGGGCGATTCGATGTTGCTGAATGCCCTGCTTTTTGCCCTGATGCTCGCTGTGGGCATTTGGTATGTTTGGTCGCCGCGTACCCGCATCTCTGATGTGGCCGTGACGCTCATGGGTCCCATCTACACTGGCTTTATGCTGTCGGCTATCGTGCTGCTGCGCGATGCCGTGCCCGGTTTTGCCGGCGCCCTGCTTTCGGTGGGCGTTTGCGCGTCCCTTTGGGTCTCCGATTCGTTTGCCTACATCGTGGGTAGCCGTATCGGCAAGCACAAGATGGTTCCCAAGATCTCTCCCAAAAAGAGCTGGGAGGGGTTTGTCGGCGGCATCCTGGGCTCGGTTTTGATTTGGCTCATCCTGTGGGCGACGCACTTCTACAAGCTCAGCCTGCCCTATGCGCTGCTGTGCGGCGTGGTCGTGTCCGTCCTGGGCGTTATCGGAGACCTCATCGAGTCGCGCATCAAGCGCGGTGTGGGCGTTAAGGATTCCGGTAACCTTATCCCGGGCCACGGCGGCATGCTCGATCGTAGCGATTCGCTTATCTTTGGCTGCATTACCGCGCAGCTGCTTTTGATGATCGGAGGCGTGCTGTAATGTCCTTCCAGACGACGTATGGCCCCGATGGACGTCTCCGTGTTGCCATCCTGGGTTGTACGGGCTCTATCGGCACCCAGGCGCTCGATGTGTGCCGCCAGCATGCCGATCGCCTGCAGGTGACGGCGCTATCCGTTAACTCCAGTACCTCCGAGCTCGTTGCCGCTGCCCGCGAGTTCTCGGTTCCGGCGGTTGCCGTGGCCGATGTCGCTCATGGCGATGACGCCGTGCTGCAGGAGTTGCCCGAGGGAACGAAGCTCGGCGTTGGCGCGCAGGCGGTTTGCGAGCTCGCGCGTCGCGACGATGTCGACTGCGTGCTTGTCGCTATTGTGGGTGCCGCCGGTCTCGAGGCGAGCCATGCGGCCTTGACCTCGAATAAGCGTCTTGCCCTTGCCAACAAGGAGTCCCTCGTCGTCGGTGGCGACTTGCTTATGCCGTTGGCGCAACCGGGCCAGCTTATTCCAGTCGACTCTGAGCACTCCGCCATCTACCAGTGCTATCTGGGGGAGAACCCGCGCGAGGCTCATTGTATTTGGCTCACCTGCTCGGGCGGTCCGTTCTTTGGCCGCACGCGCGACGAGCTAGATCGCGTGACGCGTGCCGATGCCCTCGCACATCCCACGTGGGCCATGGGTGCTAAGATCACCATCGACTCCGCCACCCTCATGAATAAGGGCCTGGAGCGCATTGAGGCCATGCATCTGTTTAACTGCGACCTCGATTTCATTAACGTGGTCGTGCAGCGTCAGTCCAAGATTCACTCTATGGTCGAGTTTGCCGACGGCTCCGTGATGGCGCATCTCGGTGCTTCCGACATGCGTATTCCCATCCAGTTCGCGTTCTCGTATCCCGAGCGTTGGGATACCCCGGCGCCTCGTATCGATTTCCGCGAGCTGGGGCAGCTCACGTTTGATGCTGCCGACATGGATACCTTCCGCTGTCTGGCACTGGCCGAGCGTGCCGGCAAGACGGGTGGCACCATGCCGTGCGTGCTCAATGCCGCCAACGAGGTCGCCGTCGATGCCTTCCTGCACGATGGCTGCAGCTTTACCGATATCGATCGCATTGTGGAATCCTGCATGGATGCCCACGATATGCAGGCGGTCGATTCGTTTGAGCAGCTTCGCGACATCGATGCGTGGGCGCGTGAAAAGGCTGCGCAGGTACTCGCCGCAACCCGTTCCTAACCCATAAGGATTGCTTTTTCGTTTTATGGATACTGTTCTGAGCGTTCTCTCATCGGTCTTTTGGGGCCTGCTGATGCTTTCCGTCCTCGTGTTTTTGCACGAGGGCGGCCACTTTTTGGCGGCGCGTGCCTGCGGCGTCCGTGTGACCGAGTTCTTTTTGGGCCTGCCGTGCCGCTTTGACATCCATTACACGTCGCGTCGCATTGGAACCAAGTTTGGCGTGACCCCGCTGCTGCTGGGTGGCTACGCTGCCATCTGCGGTATGGATCCGACCGATGTCTCCTGCGCCGATCGCGTGCTCGCGGCTATCTACCGTCATGGTCGCGTGACCGTGGCCGACCTTGCTGTCGAGCTCGAGCTTTCCGAGGAGGATGTGCTCGAGGCTTGTGCTCTGTTGCTGGGCTGGGGCTCCATCGCTCCCTGGTATGAGGAAGGGGAGAAACCCTCGCCGAGCTACTATCCCACCAAGTATCAGACGCTGCCGCGAGACGCGGCGGGTTACACCACCTTTGACGGCCGCCGGTTCGATCGAGAGCATGCGACTGCCGAGGGCGATGTGTGGGAGCTGCCGTGCGGCGAGGCTGATTTCTTGTCGCAAGAGCGCTCGCACACTTATCTTGGCCAGGGCTTTCTCAAGCGCGCCTTTATGCTGCTCGCGGGCATTCTCGTCAATATCCTGACGGGTTTTTTGCTGCTTATGAGCATCTATTCCATTGCGGGCGTCACCGTGCCGATCGATACCAACGTGATCGGTCAGGTTGACGAGGGGTCTATTGCCGCCAAGGCGGGTATCGAGGCTGGTGATGCGATCCTTTCGGTTGACGGTGTATCGTGCTCCACATGGATGAACGTTTACGATGCCATCGGCAAGGCCGCCGGTAAGGACGATATCGCCATCGAGTACGAGCGTGACGGCAAGCAGCATTCGACCACGGTTGCGCTCAAAGAGGACGAGCGCCTAGGTGTGTATGCCTCTACGCAGGTAGTCCGTTTGGACCCCATCACCTCGGCGCGTCTGTCATTCTCCTATGTTGTGCAGACCGCGGAGGGCGTGATGCGCCTGCTCCAGCCGCAGCATACGATGGAGATTCTCGATCAGTCTTCTTCGATCGTGGGTATTAGCGTTATGTCCTCACAGGCTGCTGCTGCCGGTCCTGCCACATTCCTTTCGTTTGCCGCCCTCATTTCGTTCTCGCTTGGCTTTATGAACCTGCTGCCCATCCCACCACTCGATGGCGGCAAGCTGGTCATCGAGATCATTCAAAAGATTGTGGGCCGCGAGCTTCCGCTCAAGGTCCAGACGATTGTGAGCTATGTGGGCATCGCGCTCTTTGTGCTGCTGTTTGTCTATATGCTTCGTTCCGACATCCTTCGATTTATTCTGTAGGGGAGTGTTTGGATTGTCTTTATCCCATCCTTTGCCTCGCGATTTGACGCGCCCCGTGCATGTGGGCGGTGTGCAGATCGGTGGCGGTGCGCCGGTGGTGGTCCAATCCATGACCTGCACCGATACCGCTGATGCCAAGGCAACACTTGCGCAAGTGTGCGCGTTGGCGCAGGCTGGCTGCGATATCGTGCGTGTGAGCGTGCCCACTGAGGCCGCGCTTGAGGGTTTCCGCACCATCTGTGCCGAGTCTCCGGTGCCAATCGTTGCCGATATCCACTTTAACCACAAGCTGGCCATTGGCGCTGTGGAGGCCGGTGCCGCCAAGCTCCGCATCAATCCCGGCAACATTGGCGATTGGGCCAAGGTCGATGCGGTGATCGATGCTGCGGGTTCTGCGGGCTGTGCGATTCGCATTGGCGTGAACGCGGGCTCGCTTGAGCAGGATATCGCCGAGCGCGACGACCTCACGCAGCCCGAAAAGCTCGTGATGTCGAGCGAGCGCTTCGTCAAGCACTTTGAGGACCGCGGCTTTACGAACATTGTGCTTTCGGCCAAGGCCCACAGCGTGCAAACGACGCTCGATACCTATCGAGCCCTGTCGCGTGAGATTCCACACGTTCCGCTTCATCTGGGTGTGACGGAGGCGGGTACCAAGCTCCAGGGCACCATCAAGAGCTCTGTAGGCTTGGGTATCTTGCTTTCCGAAGGCATCGGTGACACCATGCGTGTGTCGCTCACGGCCGATCCGGTCGAGGAGCCGCCGGTCGCTTGGGGTATTCTGCAGTCGCTGGGCCTGCGCCGCCGTGGTCCCGAGATTGTCTCGTGCCCTACGTGCGCTCGCTGCCAGGTTAACCTTATTCCCATTGCCGAGGAGGTCACCGAGCGGCTTAAGAACTACTCCGCGCCGCTTTCGATCGCCGTGATGGGATGTGCCGTTAATGGCCCCGGCGAGGCTTCCGACGCCGACCTAGGCGTGGCCTGTGGACGAGGTCAGGGCTTGCTCTTTTCGCACGGCCAGATCATTGGTAAAGTAGCTGAGGACCAAATTGTCGATGCGCTTATGGCCGAGGTCGACAAGCTTATTGAGGAGAAATAAATGACCCGAGCAATGTATATGTCTAAGCTGTATGCTCCGACGCTCAAAGAGGATCCGGCCGACGCCGAGCTTGCGAGCCATCGCCTGCTGCTTCGCGCCGGCATGATCCGCAAGGAGGCCGCCGGCCTGTATTCCTATCTGCCGCTCGCATGGCGCTCAATCCGCAAGATCGAGAATATCGTGCGCGACGAGATGGATGCCGCTGGTGCCCAGGAGCTCATGATGCCCATTATGGTCGACGCCGAGCTGTGGCGTGAGTCCGGCCGCATCGACGCCTATGGCAAGGAGCTTGTGCGCTTTGACGACCGTCACGGTCGCGAGTTCGTCCTGGGCCCCACGCACGAGGAGACCGTCACGGCCCTGGTGCGCAACGAGCTGCGCTCCTACAAACAGCTGCCCGTCAACCTGTACCACATCCAGGATAAGTTCCGCGACGAGTTCCGTCCCCGCTTTGGCCTGATGCGCGGCCGCGAGTTCATCATGAAGGACGCCTACAGCTTCTCCGCCACTCAGGAGAGCCTGCAGGAGGAGTACGACAAGATGAAGCAGGCCTATGCCAACATTTGCGAGCGCTGCTACATCAAGGCCCTGCCCGTTGTCGCCGACTCCGGCGAGATCGGTGGCGATACCTCCGTCGAGTACATGGCTTTGGCCGACGCCGGCGAGGCTTCGCTCGTCTACTGCGACGATTGCGGGTTCGCTGCCGACGATGAGGCCGCAAGCACCAAGGTCGTTGTGACCGAGGGTCCTGGTGACGGTACGCTCACCAAGGTTGAGACTCCGGGCATGGGCACCATTGAGGCAGTTGCTAAGTTCTTTGGGTTCCCCGAGAACGGCACGCGCAAGTCGCTGGCACTCATCGACGCCGAGGGCAAGCCGGTCGTGGCCATTGTTCCGGGCGATCACGAGCTCAACGATTGCAAGGCCGAGCACGTCTTTGGCAAGGGCTATCGCATGATGACCGACGAGGAGCTTCAAGCGAACGGCCTGCACAAGGGCTTTATCGGACCGGTCAACCTGCCCGAGGGCATCCGTCTGGTGTGCGACGAGAGCCTGCGCGATTCCAAGCAGTGGGCCTGCGGTGCCAACGAGGTCGATTATCACTTTACCGGTGCCTGCCCCGAGCGCGACTTTACCGTCGATGAGTGGGCCGATCTGGTCACCGTTGTCGCCGGCGACCCCTGCCCGCACTGCGGCAAGCCGCTCTCCGCTGCCCGCGGCATCGAGGTCTCTCAGGTCTTCCAGCTGGGCACCAAGTATTCCGAGGCCATGGGTGCCACCTTTATGGACGAGGACGGCAAGGAGAAGCCGCTCATCATGGGCTGCTACGGCGTTGGTGTGTCCCGCTCGCTCGCTGCCGTCGTGGAGCAGCACAACGACGAGCACGGTATCGTCTGGCCGGTCTCCGTTGCCCCGTACGAGGTCGCGGTGATTCCGCTCGATCCTAAGAAGGAGGAGTGCGCTACCGTCTGCGAGCAGATCGTTGATGGCCTGTGCGCCGAGGGTATCGAGGTTGTCGTCGACGACCGCGACGAGCGTCCCGGCTTTAAGTTTGCCGACAACGACCTTATGGGCTTCCCGTATCAGGTCGTTCTGGGTAAGCGTGGCCTTAAGAATGGCACCGTTGAGCTCAAGGACCGTGCCACGGGTGAGCGCGAGGATGTGGCGATCGACGAGGTCGTCGCCAAGGTCGCCGAGCTTGTGAAGGCAGCACGCCGTTAATCGACGATTTCGCTTGTAGTTCGATATACGGGACGGCCCCGCATTTCTCCAGATCGGGGAGATGCGGGGCCGTCCTTTTATCTTGTGGCATCCTCGATATCTAAAAGGAAAACCCCACAGCCCATGCGAGCTGCGGGGTTTTCCTTGTGCCTCCGATGCGAAATAAATCGCTCAGATATTACTGATAATCGACGACGTCGATCCAGTTCTTCAGGAACTCATCGTTCACGTTGCGCTTACGAGCGAGCTCGGAAGCGGCGACGATGCTCGTCCACTGACGCACGACCTGCATGGGCATGTCGGCGCGGTCGCAGTAGAGCTCCAGGTAGGCCTCAGCCTGATCCTTGCTGTTGAGGGCAAAGAGCAGGTAGGTGGTGGCAACGTCGGCAGCAGGGGAGCCCTGGGTGGCGTGTGCCCAGTCGCACACATAGAGCTGGCCGTCGTCGCCGACGATGACGTTGGAGGGGTTGAAGTCGCCGTGGCAGACCTTGAACTCCTTGGTCATGCCGTCCAGACGCTCCTGAAGGTTGTAGCGCGTGGTGGCATTGAGCTGATCAAGGCTGTCGATCATGCGGGCGTACTTGTCACGCTGACGGTTGAGCAGCGGGGAGGTGTAGCCGTGGATCTCGATCTGGAGGTCGACGAACATCTCGAGGTACTCACCAAAGCGCTGGGGCTCGGCAGTCATCTTCTCGGCAAGGGTGGTGCCCGGAACCTTCTCGGTCACGAGCGCCCAGCCGTTGGCGTTCTCGAGCTGGGAAACCTCGAGCGCCTTGGGGCTGCGGATGCCGCACTCATTGATGCGGGCAAGATTCAAAGCCTCGTTGAACACGTCGGAGACAGGCTTGGTCTCGTTAAAGACCTTGACAATCTTGTCGCCCAGGTCGTAAACGACCTTGTTGCCACGGCGGACGAGCTCGGTCTTGGAATCGGGTAGCAGCATGGTTGCATCCTTTCAACGATGCGATAGAAGCGACGGCGGGGGTGTGTGAAACACCCGTGCACCCCCGCCGTTAAAAACCGTGCTAAAACTAGCAGACGGCGTAATCCTGGGGCTCGCGGCCGTAGTAGGCGTCCAGGTAGAGCTCCTTGATCTCGCTCATGAGCGGGTAGCGCGGGTTGGCGCCGGTGCACTGGTCGTTGAATGCCTGCTCGGTCATTTCGTCGAGGGTGTCGAGGAAGTACTGCTCGTCAACACCGTAGTCAGCGATGGTCTTCTTGACGCCGATGAAATCCTTGAGCTCTTCGAGCTTCGTGATGAAGTTCTCGAAGACCTCCTTGTCGTCCTTGCCCTCGATGCCGCAGTACTTGGCCATCTCGGCGTAGTTGTGCAGCGCGTTGGGGTAAGGATACTGGGAGAAGGTACCCATCTTGACGGGAGCCTCGGCGGCGTTGTAGCGCATGACGCGGGTCAGGATGACAGCGTTTGCGAGGCCGTGGGGCAGGTGATGGAAAGCGCCGAGCTTGTGGGCCATGGAGTGGTTGAGACCCAGGAAGGCGTTGGCGAAGGCCATACCGGCCATGCAGGAGGCGTTGTGCATCTCCTCGCGGGCATGCGGATCCTTGGCGCCGTTCGTGAAGCTGGAGGGCAGGTTCTCGAAGACGAGCTTAGCAGCGCGCTCGGAGAGGCCCTTGGTGTAGTCGGAAGCCATGATGGAGACGTAGGACTCGATGGCGTGGGTCATGACGTCGATGCCGGAGGCAGCGGTCAGGCCGCGCGGGGCGGTCATGCAGTTGTCGGCGTCGACGATAGCCATGTTGGGGAGCAGCGCGTAGTCGGCGAGCGGCCACTTGATGCCGGTCTCCTTGTCGGTGATGATGGCGAACGGCGTGCACTCGGAGCCGGTACCCGAGGAGGTCGGGACGGCGACGAAGTAGGCCTTCTTGCCCATCTCGGGGAAGGTGAAGATACGCTTGCGGATGTCCATGAAGTCCATGGCCATGTCCTCAAACTTGCACTCAGGGTGCTCGTACATCATCCACATGATCTTGCCGGCGTCCATAGCGGAGCCACCGCCGACGGCGATGATGACGTCCGGCTCAAAGAGAGCCATCTGCTTGGCGCCGCGACGTGCGCACTGCAGCGACGGATCGGGCTCGACGTCGTAGAAGCAGTCGTGGGCGATGCCCATCTCGTCGAGCTTGGCCTCGATGGCGCGGGTGTTGCCATTCTTGAAGAGGAACTGGTCGGTGACGATGAAGGCGCGCTTCTTGCCCATGACGTTGCCCAGCTCGTCGAGGGCGACGGGCGTGGAACCCTTCTTGAAGTAGACCTTCTCGGGAGCGCGGAACCACAGCATGTTCTCACGGCGCTCGGCCACAGTCTTAACGTTGATCAAGTGCTTCACCCCAACGTTCTCGGAGACGGAGTTGCCGCCCCAGGAGCCGCAGCCCAGGGTCAGAGACGGCTTCATGCCAAAGTTGTACAGGTCACCGATGCCGCCGTGCGAGGACGGGGTGTTGATGACGATACGGCAGGCCTTCATGACGTGCTCGAACAGGCTGATCTTCTCGGCCTGGGCGGGGTGCACGTACAGAGAGGCGGTGTGGCCCGGGCCACCGGCGAGCACGAGGTGCTCGGCCTTGTCGACGGCCTCCTGGAAGTCCTTGGCGTGGTACATGGCCAGGACCGGGGAGAGCTTCTCGTGGGAGAACTCCTCCTTGGCGGGGTCGGTGGAGGTGACCTCGGCGATCAGGATCTTGGTCTTGGCGGGAACCTCGATGCCGGCGAGCTCGGCGATCTTGGCGGCAGCCATGCCGGGGATGCGGTGATCGAGGGCGCCGTTCTTGAACATGGCGGCACGCAGGGCCTCCATCTCGGCACCCTGCTTGACGAAGTAGCAGCCGCGCTTCTGGAACTCGGCCTTAACCTGGTCATAGATGCTGTCGATGACAGTCACGGACTGCTCGGAAGCGCAGATCATGCCGTTGTCGAAGGTCTTGGAGTGGATGATGGAGTTGACGGCGAGCAGCACGTCGGCGGTGTCGTCGATGACGACCGGGGTGTTACCGGCGCCAACGCCCAGGGCGGGCTTGCCCGAGGAGTAAGCGGCCTTGACCATGCCCGGGCCACCGGTGGCGAGGATGATGTCGACGTCGCGCATGACCATGTTAGTCAGCTCGATGGAGGGGACATCGACCCAGCCGATGATGCCCTCGGGGGCGCCGGCCTTGACGGCGGCGTCAAGCACGAGCTTGGCGGCGGCGATGGTGCACTTGGCGGCAGCCGGGTGCGGGGAGATGATGATGGCGTTGCGGGTCTTCAGGCAGATCAGCGTCTTGAAGATCGCGGTGGAGGTGGGGTTGGTCGTCGGGATGACGGCGCCCACGATGCCGATGGGCTCGGCGATCTTGGTGATGCCGTAAGCCTCGTCGCGCTCCAGGACACCACAGGTCTTGGTGTTCTTGTAAGCGTTGTAGATGTACTCTGCGGCGTAGTGGTTCTTGATGACCTTGTCCTCAAGAACGCCGCGGCCTGTCTCCTCGATGGCCATCTTCGCCAACGGGATACGAGCCTTGTTGGCGGCCATGGCGGCCTCATAGAAGATCTTGTCGACCTGCTCCTGCGTGTACGTAGCAAAAAGCGCCTGGGCCTCTCGCATCTGAGCGAGCTTAGCCTCAAGCGCCTCTACGTTGTCCACAATTGCGGGAGTAGTGTTTTCCGGTGACTTTTTCACCATTTGTGTCTCCTTGCGATCGGAGATTTACCCTACGCCTTGCATGATAGCAAGAAATTATTCGGTGAACGGTAAGATTCCCGTAAAAGGCACACTAAAACGCTTCAATAAACTGAAACGCTTTAACTAAAACTATCTGCCTGCTGCATCGCCCCGCTCATTGGGGACAGACTTACATGAGTGCTTTCACTCATTTGGGACAGACATCGTTTTGCCATTTTGCCGTTCTGGGCCTGTTTTGCCGCTCATTGGATATAAATAGATCACAGGCTCAGCATTTCGCGTTCCTTCTCTCCTTTTAGGTGTTGCCTGTTCAGTTTTTGAAAGGAGAGATTATGCCCCGATGCGCCCGCGCCGTTTCGCTCACCGGCTATTACCACGTCTTTGACCGTGGCAACTCCAAACAGATTATTTTTGAAGATGACTCTGACCGATATCGTTTCTTATCGGACATCTCGGACAGGTTTGCACGCCATAAAGTGGCAGTGTTGGCTTGGTGCCTTATGGACAACCACTTCCATTTGATGGTTGATGACCCATATGACAACCTTTCAAAGGCAATGCAGTGCGCACTGACGGCGTATGCTAAGTATTTCAATGGGAAAACGGGAAGAACGGGCCATCTGTTTGACAATCGCTATTCGCGTGTTGCGGTTGAGTCGGACACACAGGCGGTGCAGCTACTCGATTATATCCATCTCAATCCTGTGAAAGGTGCGCTTGACTCGCTCGATGCGTACCGCTGGTCAAGCTATAAGGCGTATCAGCTGGGCTATGATCCCTTTGACATCTGTGATGCGGCCCCTATGCTCTATATTGTCGGTGGCTCCCGTTGCTATTGCGAGCATCTCGAGGAAGTTGCCGGGCGCATCTGGTTAATGGAGGTTCTTCCACGCCGGCGGATCCCCGATGAGGAGGCCCTTTCCGTTGCGCGCGAAGTTCTGCCGAGCATAGATCCTGCACTGCTCAAAGCCCTGCCACGCCCCGAACGCGATGCGTGTCTGCTGAGGCTTAGGCGGGCGCATCTCACGGTCAAGCAAATTGCCCGTATCACCGGCATCGGCGCTACAAGCGTGACCAAGGCAACTGCAGGCTGGAAGGATGCTGCGTGAGGCAGGGGCCGGAGCCAGTCAGTGCGTCGCATGCGTGCTTCATGTCTGTCCCCAATGCGTGAAAGCACTCATGTAAGTCTGTCCCCAATGAGTGAAAGCACTCATGTAAGTCTGTCCCCAATGAGTGAAAGCACTCATGTAAGTCTGTCCCCAATGAGTGAAAAAGGCGCCCTCCGTAGGGGAGGGCGCCTTTGGTAAGTTCTATGTGAACGCGAGGTCTTTGACCCGGAGAGTCCGAGGTACTTGTTGGTAAGACCTTATTTACGAGCGCGCAACCTTGCCGGACTTGAGGCAGGTGGAGCAAACGTTCATCTTGCGACGGTGACCATCGACGACGACGTAGACGCGCTGGATGTTGGGGCGGAACTTACGGTTGGTGACGCGGTGAGAGTGGCTGATGGAGCGACCGGCAACGGGGTGCTTACCGCAAACTTCGCAAACTTTGGACATAACTGACCCTCCTTGGGCGACAAACGAACATGTCGCGTTAACAAACAAGCCTGAACTATAGCACAGAAGCAGCTCCCTGTGCGCAATCTACACAGAGATATTCGTCTTTTGGCGATAGTGCTCACGCCACGGCCCTGGACGTAGATCCGATTTGCGTGCAGCAGAGGGGATTATGCCAGCTCGTGCGTGCGTTTTCAAGCTCGTCCCACAAATATATATAGGTTTATGGAGCATTGGGCTCCGTTTACGGATTGCTCTGTATTTATGCTCGCAATTAAGCTCGAGGTTGGCTACACTATCCCTTGACCATTAAAGGGGTACGAGATACCCACATGGAATTACATTGCTGCCAAAGAGCAGCCCTTCCTGTGGGTGTCTGGTCCGCTTTGAGCGGTCGGGCATCTATTTTTTTGACTGTGTCAGCAGTCAAGACATGTGAGGAAGGAGATCGATGGGCACGACTTCCCCCAAGGCGGTCATCATGGACGAGACCGCCGTCAATCGAGCAATGACCCGCATCGCGCACGAGATTCTCGAGCGCAACGAGGGCTGTGAAGACCTCGCTCTGGTCGGCATCGTCACGCGCGGCGACCTTCTGGCAAAGAAGCTCGCCGAGGAGATCAAGGAGATCGAGGGCGTCGACGTTCCGCTCGGCAGCCTGGACATCAGCTTCTACCGCGATGACTATGCGACCAATTTCGCTCCCGCGATCCACGCTACCAACATTCCCTTCAGCGTCGACGGCAAGCGCGTCGTGCTGGTGGACGACATCCTGTATACGGGCCGTACCATCCGCGCCGCTCTCGACGCCGTCATGGACCTGGGCCGTCCGAGCCGCATTGAGCTGGCAGTCCTCGTTGACCGCGGCCACCGCGAGCTCCCCATCTCGCCGGACTTTGTCGGCAAGAACGTTCCCTCGTCGCATGAGGAGAACGTGCACCTATATATGAAGGAAGTCGACGGCCACACCGCTGTCGAGATTAATGACGTCGCGCCGGGTTCCCACGTGGGCTCCGCGCCGCTGGGAGGTGAGTAGTACCGTGGCGTTCAACCATAAGCACCTGATCGACATTACCGAGTACTCCGAAGAGGATATCAAGCTCATCCTCGAGACCGCCAAGGCGTTCTCCGAGGTCAACGAGCGTGCCATCAAGAAGGTCCCCACGCTCAAGGGCAAGACCATCGTCAACATGTTCAACGAGCCCTCGACGCGCACCCGCAGCTCTTTCGAGCTCGCCGAGAAGCGTCTTTCGGCCGACAGTCTTAACTTTGGCGGCTCCTCGACCTCCACGGTCAAGGGCGAGAGCCTCGTCGACACCGTTGAGACCCTCAACGCTTATAAGATCGACTGCATTGTCGTGCGCGACAAGCACGCCGGCGCTCCCTACATCGTCACGCAGAACTCGCCCGCAAGCGTCATCTGCGCCGGTGACGGCAAGCACAACCATCCTACGCAGGCCCTGCTCGACCTGTACACCATCTGGGAGCACAAGGGTGACTTCCACGGTCTGAAGGTCGCCGTCGTCGGCGATATCGCCCACTCCCGCGTTTGCGGCTCGCTGATCCCCGCCCTTAAGATCATGGGCTGTGAGACCTACGCCGTCGCCCCCGGCACGCTGCTGCCGCCGTCGCCCGAGGTCCTGGGCTGCGACCACGTGACGAGCGACCTCGATTCCGTCCTGCCCGAGCTGGACGTCGTCTACATGCTGCGCGTGCAACAGGAGCGCCTCGAGGGTGCCCCGTTCCCGACCATTCGCGAGTACCACAAGCTCTTCGGCCTGACCAAGGACCGCGAGAAGCTCATGAAGCCCGACGCGATCATCTGCCACCCGGGCCCCATCAACCGCGGCGTCGAGTTCGACTCCTATATGGCCGACCACCCGCAACGCTCCGTCATCCTGGAGCAGGTCTACGCCGGTATCTGCGTGCGTATGGCTATCCTGTATCTGCTGCTTGGAGGTGCCGATAATGGCCTTGCTTCTTAAGAATGCCCACGTCGTCGACCCGTCCGTCGAGCTTGACGGTGTCGTTGACGTCCTGATTGACGGCGACAAGATCGCCGAGGTCGGCGAGAATCTCGCCGTCGAGGGGGCCGAGGTCCGCGACCTTTCCGGCAAGTACCTCGTCCCCGGCCTGGTGGACATGCACGTTCACCTTCGCGAGCCCGGCTACGAGGTCAAAGAGGACATCGAGAGCGGCACCCGCGCAGCTGCCAAGGGCGGCTTTACCGGCGTGTGCGCCATGCCCAACACCGATCCCGTCACCGATAACGGCACTGTCGTGGAGTTCGTCAAGTCCCGCGCTGCCGAGGTCGGCCACTGCCGCGTCTATCCGTCGGGCGCCATGACCCGCGGTCTTAAGGGCGAGGCCATGTCCGAGATGGGCGATATGGTCGCCCACGGCGCCGTCGCCTTCACCGATGACGGTCGCGGCGTGCAGGGCGCGGGCATGCTCCGTCGCTGCATGGACTACGGCAAGATGTTCGGCAAGGTCTTCATGAGCCACTGCCAGGACGAGGACCTGGTCGGCCATGGCCAGATCAACGAGGGCAAGGTCTCGACCCGTCTGGCCCTCGAGGGTTGGCCGGCTGCCGGCGAGGAGCTCCAGATCGCCCGCGACATCGAGATCGCCAAGCTGACCGGCGCCAAGCTGCACATCCAGCACATCTCCACCGCCCATGGTCTGGAGATCGTGCGTGCCGGTAAGGCCGCTGGCGTTCAGGTTACCTGCGAGGCCACCCCGCACCACATGTTCCTGACCGAGAACGACCTGGACGAGACCTACAACACCTCGCTCAAGGTCAATCCGCCGCTGCGTACCGAGGAGGACGCCGAGGCCATCCGTCAGGGCGTCATCGACGGTACCGTCGACGCTATCGTCACCGATCACGCTCCCCACACCCCGTGGGAGAAGGCCCGCGAGTTCGAGCTTGCGCCCTTTGGCATGATCGGCCTCGAGACCTCCCTGTCGCTCGTACTCACCGAGCTGGTCAACACGGGCAAGATGAGCGTGGGCCGCATGGTCGAGCTCATGGCCATCAAGCCGCGTGAGATTCTGGGCCTCGACCAGGTTCAGGTCAAGGCGGGCTCCGTTGCCGACCTGACCGTGTTCGACCCCTCTGCCACCTGGACGGTCGGCGAGGACGGTTATGAGTCGCGCGCCGAGAACTCCGGTTTTGCCGGCCGCACGCTCACCGGTCGTGCCACCGATGTGTTTGTCGGCGGTAAGCAGACGCTTGCCGACGGCTGCATCTGCTAGCATAGCCTTATCGCTTTTGTGCGCGGCGCCCTTGCGGTGCCGCGCTTTCTATTAGTTTGGACCATGCAACCGCATGGGGGATTGGAGCGTCTATGCCCACACCTTCCACTGCACGCATGCACGACTTCGAGGTCGTCTCGAACCGGGAGATTGCCGACGGCATCTTCTCGCTCGTCATCTCGGCCCCCAAGCTTGCAAGTGCGCTCAAGCCCGGTCAGTTTGTGAACATCGCCGTACCCGGCGATGCGTCCTCGCTGCTTCGCGTGCCCCTGAGCTACTACCGCGCCGACGCCCAGGCCGGTACCGTCGAGCTGTGGTACGCCGTCGTGGGCGACGATACCCGTCGTTTGTCCCAGATGGGCCCTGGCTCCACCTCTAACCTGCTGGGCCCCGGTGGCCGTGGCTGGATGGTACCCGAGGGCACCAGGAAGGCCCTGCTCGTCGCCGGTGGCATCGGTGTTCCGCCCGTGCTGTGCCTTGCCGGTATGCTTGCCGAGCAGGGCGTGGATGTTGACGTGTGCCTGGGCTTTGGCACCGCTTCCAAGGCCGTGGGTGTCGATGAGTTCCGCTCGCTGTGCGATACGGTCAACGTTTGCACCGACGACGGCTCGCTCGGCACGCACGGTTTTTGCACCGATCCTGCCGCCGAGCTGCTCGGCGAGGGCGGCTACGACTATGTGGCCAGCTGCGGCCCCGCTGTCATGATGAAGAAAGTCGCCGCCGCTGCCGCCGAGGCCGGTGCGTACTGCGAGGTGTCGCTTGAGCGCATGATGAGCTGTGGCTTTGGCGCCTGCAACACCTGTAATGTCGAGACGGTCGACGGTATGAAGGGTGCTTGCATGTGCGGCCCCGTGTTCGATGCTTCCAAGGTGGTGGTCTTCTAGTGGGTACCGTGAACATGGCCGTCGATTTCGGCGGCGTCAAGATGCAGAACCCCATCAACACCGCAGCCGGTACCTTTGGCTACGGTTGGCAGTTCCAGAACTTCTTTGATGTTTCCCAGCTGGGCGCCATCACCACCAAGGGTTGCGCAGCTGAGCCCTGGCCCGGCAATCCCGCGCCCCGCATGGCTGAGATTCCCGGCGGTATGATTAACTCCGTGGGCCTTCAGAACCCCGGCGTGGCCGCTTTTGCCCGCGAGTCCGGTCCGTTGCTCGAGCAGCTCTCCAAGGACGGTTGTCAGGTCATCTGTCAGGTCGCCGGTCACTCCGTCGAGGAGTTTGTCCGCGCGCTCGAGATGTATGTCGAGCTGTGCCCCTGGGCTGCCGGCTACGAGATCAACGTCAGCTGCCCCAATATTGCCGCCGGCGGTGCCGCCATGGGCTCCTCGCCCGAGGGCGCCTCTGCCGTTATGGCTGCCTGCCGTAAGGTGACCGATAAGCCGCTGTTCGTAAAGATGGCTCCGGTTAACGTTGCCGAGATTGCCAAGGCTCTCGAGGCCGCCGGCGCCGACGGCCTTTCGGTCATTAACTCCATCCAGGGCATGGCCATCGACGTCCATACCCGCAAGTCCCGTGTGGCCAAGCCCAAGGGCGGCCTTTCGGGCCCGCTGTGCCACCACATCGCCGTTCGCATGGTCTGGGAGGTCGCTCAGGCCGTCGATATCCCCATCAACGGTGTCGGCGGTGTCATGACGGGCGAAGATGCGGCCGAGTTTATCCTGGCTGGCGCCACCTGCGTGTCGGTCGGCATGGCCAACTTCGTCGATCCGTGCGCTTCGCTCAAGATCGCGCACGAGCTCGAGGCCTGGGCGGAGTCCCAGGGCGTGAAGGACATCAACGAACTGGTAGGTGCTTTCGAATGCTAGAGACCGATGCCCGCGACCGCGTTATCGTCGCTCTCGACTGCGATCGTGAGCGTGCGCTCGAGCTTGCCCACGAGCTTTCGGGCCATGCCGCCTGGCTCAAGGTTGGCATGACGCTCTATTACGCCGAGGGTCCTGAGATCGTCAAGACGTTCAAGGACCTGGGCTTTAAGGTCTTCCTTGACCTCAAGTTCCATGATATTCCGCATCAGGTTCGCGGTGCCGCCCGCTCGGCTTCACTTGCCGGTGCCGACCTGCTTTCGGTTCACGGCTTGGGTTCGGGCGCCATGCTCGCTGCCTGCCGCGAGGGTGCCGAGGAGGCGCGTGAGGACCGCGCCAAGCTCGTCGCCATCACCGTGCTCACGAGCATGAATCAGGATGCCTTGAGCGAGATCGGCGTCGAGTCGCCCGTGGCCGAGGAGGCCGCCCGCCTGGCAAAGCTCGCTCAGGCCAACGGCATCGATGGCATCGTGTGCTCGCCGATGGAGGCTCACGACATGCGTGAGCTGCTGGGTCCTGATGCCCTGATCGTGACTCCGGGTGTGCGTCCGGTGGGTGCCGCCCTTGGTGACCAGTCCCGCGTGGCGACGCCTTCCCAGGCTATCGAGCGTGGCGCAAGCCACATTGTGGTGGGCCGTCCCATCACCGGTGCCGACGATCCGGTTGCCGCCTTTGACGCCATCGTTGCCGAGCTGGTCGAAAACATCGCGTAAAAGATTCCCCTAAGTCACCACTTTTGGGTCTCATTAGCACAAAATAGCCCCTGTGCCTGCGTAATCTTTCCCATCCTTTGTGTGGAATCGCAGGTCAGGGGCTTAACTTTGGGCGCAGTATATTGCACTTTTTGCGGGTATCGTCTAACCTATGGAGCCGCGATTGGGCATTTTGTACGTTCTACGTGCTAAAATGCCAATTATTGAATCAGATATAACCCAACTATTTGGAGGTACGAATGGCACTCCCTCAGCTTACCGATGAGCAGCGCAAGCAGGCTCTTGAGAAGGCTGCTGCCGCACGTCACGCCCGCGCTGAGCTTCGCGAGCAGATCAAGAAGGGCGAGAAGTCCCTCGAGTCCGTGCTCAACTCCGATGACCCCATCGCTTCCCGCATGAAGGTTTCCACCCTCATCGAGTCTCTTCCTGGTTATGGCAAGGCCAAGGCCGCCAAGATCATGGAGGAGCTTGGTATCTCCGCTACCCGTCGCGTCCAGGGCCTCGGCGTCCGTCAGCGCGAGCAGCTCCTCGAGCAGCTGACCAAATAAGTGAGCGCTCAGGATTCCAAGCTCTTTGTGATTTCTGGACCGTCAGGCGCAGGGAAGGGTACGCTCGTCACTCGTGTGCGCGAGCGCCGCTCGAACCTGGGCCTGACGGTTTCGGCTACCACGCGAGCACCACGCAAAGGTGAGGTCGACGGCGTCAACTACTTTTTTCTGACGCGCGAGGAGTTCGACCGCCGCGTGGCAAACGGTGAGTTTGTTGAGTGGGCCGAGGTCCACGGTAACTGCTACGGCACGTTGGTGAGCGAGGTCACATCCAAGCTCGCCTCTGGCGCATCTCTGATTTTGGAGATCGATGTCCAGGGCGCCCTGCAGGTGAAGGAGCGTTTCCCCGAGGCCGTGTTGATCTTTATCAAGCCGCCTTCGCTTGAGGTACTCCGCGAGCGCCTGGTCGGTCGCGGTACCGAGACGCCCGAGACGATTGAGCTGCGTATGGCAAACGCCGCCGATGAGCTTGCCCTTGCCGACCGCTACGACGACGTCGTGGTTAATGACGATCTCGACCGCGCGACCGATGAGCTCGTTCGCGTTCTCGATATGCATGAAAGGATCTGAGGTCCGTGTCCGTTGTAAAGCCTTGCATTGACGATCTTCTGGAGAAGACCGATCACAACCGCTTCCTGCTCGCTTCGCTTGCCTCCAAGCGCGCCTGCGACATTAACAGCATGCTGCGTGGCCAGCACAACCGCGTGCTTGCCGTCCAGGATGTCGATGACATCACCATCGGGCTTTCCGGTGCCGATACCATTTCGATGGCTATGGACGAGATTGTCGACGGCGACATCTCTTACGACGAGGCCCGTTACGAGAAGGCGCTCGGCCACAAGGTTGCTGAAGCCTAAATGGCGGCTCGCGTCTGCCTGGTCCACTATCACGAGGTTGGACTGAAGGGTAAGAACCGCGCACATTTTGAGCATATCCTCATGGATAACATCAAGGCGGCCTTGGCCGCCTTTTCCGTGAATGCCGTGTCTCGAATTTCCGGTTATATCCTCGTGACCTTTAACAAGCATCAGGCCGATGAGGCGGCGCGTGTCATTCGCACCGTTCCCGGCGTTGCACGTGTGTCTTTGGCGTATCACACCAACCGCGACTCGCAGGAGTACTGCGCCGCCGCCGTGAAGGCGCTGCGCGAGTTTGGTTCCTTCGATTCTTTTAAGGTGCACGCCAAGCGCTCCAATACTGACTATGAGCTTACCTCGATTGACATCAATCGTCAGGTGGGTGAGGTGCTGTGTGAGGCCTTCCCCGATAAAAAGGTTCAAATGCACGACCCCGATGCGATGGTGCACGTACTGGTGGTCCAGGGTAGCGTTTATGTGTACGCGCGCTCCGAGCGCGGCGTGGGCGGTCTGCCGGTGGGTTCTGCCGGCAAGGTCGTGACGCTGCTGTCGTCGGGTATCGATTCTCCGGTGGCGACCTGGATGCTCGCGCGTCGCGGCGCGGTGTGCGTGCCGGTACATTTCTCTGGTCGTCCGCAGACGCCCGATACGAGTGAGTATCTGGTGCAGGACATCATCCGTGCGCTTGAGCCGGGTGTCCAGATCGGCCGCCTGTACATGGTGCCGTTTGGCGACTGCCAGCGTGAGATTTCGGTCACCTGTCCCAGCAACCTGCGCGTGATCATGTATCGCCGCATTATGTATTCGGTTGCCGAGCGCATTGCACACATCGAGGGCGCCAAGGCCATCGTGACCGGCGAGTCGCTCGGTCAGGTTGCCTCCCAGACGCTCGAGAATATCATGGCCGTCAACGAGGCCGTGAAGATTCCCGTGTTCCGTCCGCTCATCGGGTCCGACAAGCAGGAGATCATTGCGCGCGCTCAGGAGATCGGCACGTTCGATATTTCCACCGAGGCGGCGCCCGACTGCTGCACGCTGTTTATGCCGCGTCGTCCCGAGACGCACGCCAAACTCGATGCCGTGCACGAGGCCTGGGAGCTGTTCGACCACGAGGAGATGATCGAGCGTCTGCTTAAGCAGACCGAGTACATTGATTTCTCCAGCAACACGTATAAGGCCCCTAAGACCTTAAAACGCAAACATTCGGAGCTTGCTCCGCGTGAGATTTACCAAGATCACGAGTAAATTTGTGCATAGGCCGACGATGCGCCTGCATCGTCGGCCTTTTGCTATCTGGGCATTTTTCGGCTAAGTGTTCATTTGCTGACGTGTGCCTGAATAAATGGACAGATTTGTGCAAGGTTTTGGTCGGTTTTTGGTTTGACCGTTAAAACCGGTTTTGGAGCGTGGCTGTTGTGGAGCTCCTTTCCTGACACGATGGTGTTGGGAGGTTTTGCTATGGCGCAGCGCGAACAACACGAACGAGTCAAACGGATGGACCGCTTGGCGGACAAGCTGTTCGGTCATAAGGCAGTGGTGATGGCGATACTGGTCGTCATTGCGATGGCGAGTGGACTGGCGATGGCGAACCTTGGCGGCGGTGCCGGTGGCGTGTCGTTTGAGCGCACTGACGGTTCAGGCTCGTTGGTGGAGCCGGGATCCGGTGATGCCTCGAGCGGAAAGACATCCGAAGGTTCTTCGGCTAAGGCTTCTGCCGCGGCAGAGGTCTATGTCGATGTCGACGGCGCCGTTGTGTCGCCCGGTGTATATCGTCTCAAGGACGGCGCGCGGGTGGCTCAGGCGATTGATGCCGCCGGCGGGCTTACGCCCGAGGCAGACGTTACGGGGCTTAACCGGGCATCCAAGGTCACTGATGGACAAAAAATCCACGTTCCAACGGTGGGGGAGCAGCAGGCGTCCATTGCGGAAGCCGGTGTTGATGGTGGGGCTTCCGCATCATTGGGCGTGAGTGGCGCAACGGGCCTAGTCAACATCAATACGGCAAGCGCGGCAGAGCTGCAGACGCTCTCGGGCATCGGTCCCTCCATGGCGCAGTCGATTATCGATGAGCGGACAAAGAACGGTGCTTTTGCCTCGGTTGACGATCTGATGCGTGTGTCGGGAATCGGCGAGAAGAAGCTTGCCAAAATCAAAGATTGCATCTGCGTATGAGTGCGACCGAGCGCGAGCATGTGATGCCTCCGCGGCCCCTGATGCCGTGGACGATGGCCCTGTGTGCCGGCGTGTGCATGAGCTGCGCCTTGGTGCTCAACGTGGCCGCTGATGTGCTGCTGAGGGAGCAGGCGCCGGCGGTCGGGCTGCTATGGGCCATTCCCGTTGCGGCGGCGGTATTCGTTGTGCTGGCTCAATTTTGTGCACCGCTTGCTCCTTGGAAGCGGTGGCTGTATGCCGCGTCCGTCGGTCTCGTGGCGGGAGCGGTCGTCTCGGCGTGGTGGGCTGCGGGCGCGCTAAGCGCCTCGAAGGCACTCGACGGTCGAGCGGCAAGCGGCCTCGAGTTTGTCGTGCAGAGTGATCCATCCATAAACGAAGACGTGTATTCATATACCTGCGAGGCACGCGCCGACGGTAAGAACTTGGCAACTGTTCGCCTATCGTGTGATCGTGAGCTCAAGGTTGGGGCGCACGTGCGTGTTATCGGTCGCGTTTCACGTTTTGAGAACGATGCGTATGGACGATCGCGCGTGCTCCGAGGTGAGGTGCGCAAGGTTAAAGTCGTTCGGATTTTGTCGGTCGATGAGGACTCTCCGGGGCCGCTTCTTCGGATGCGAAATGGGCTGCTTGCGTCCATCGCGCCTGCGACCGACCCGGCGCGTGCACTCATAGCCGGTGTCGCCTGCGGTCGTTCGGCCGAGCTGCGCGCCCAGCCGGCGAGCGACTGGTTTTCGGTGACGGGAACGGCGCATCTTATCGCCGTCTCGGGCAGCCATTTGGCTATCGTGGGGTTTGTAATCGAGGGTGTATTGCAAAAGACTCGGTGCTCACGTGGTCTTCAGCGGGCGATATTGGCGATAACGCTTGTGGGCTACGTTGCCTTTACGGGCGCGTCTCCCTCGGCTGTGCGCGCGTGCTGCATGGTGTTCGCGACGCTTGTCGTAAACGGCGCGGGGCGTCGCCGGCACGGACTTTCGGCACTCTTCGTAACCATGTCCATCTTTGTGCTGCTGCGGCCGACGGTTCTGTTCGAGATGGCCTTTCAGCTTTCATGTGCCAGCGTCTTAGCCATTCTGTGCTTTTGCCCCTATGCGACCTACGCTTTGGGTGAGCTTAGTGTTCCGTCGGGCGTTGCCGGCATGCTTTCCGTCACGCTGTGCTCGCAACTGGCGACACTTCCCATTACCATTCCTGCCTTCGGAACGTTCTCGCTCATTGCTCCGCTGGCAAATGCGGTCCTCGGTCCGGTGGTGAGCGTACTGCTCGTCGTGACGATCGTGCTGGTTCCCTTTTCGCTCGTGGCGCCGTTGCGGACTTGGGCGCTCGTTGTGCCCATGATTGTCGCCCGTTGCGCGCTGTTCTTTGAGCAGCTGTTTGCCGCCGTGCCGGGTGCATCCGTGAGCGTGCCGCCCGATAGCATGTGGATTTACCTAGTGCCGTGTTTGCTGGCGGTTCTGCTTGTCTGGTGGCCGCGTCCCCGTGCACGTCCTATGGCGGTAGGGCTTGCATGCCTGGTGCTCTTGGCTGCGATTCCGTACGCCTACTGGGATCGATTCGCTCCGCCTTCGGTGACGGTGCTCGATGTGGGCCAGGCCGATGCGATTCTTATTCGCCAGGGCGGCGCAGTGGCGCTCGTCGACTGCGGGCTCGACGAGCGCGTGGTGGCGGCGTTGGTTCGCAATAACGTGCACCATATCGATGCCGTCTTTGTGACGCATTGGGATGAGGACCACTGGGGTGGTCTGCCTGCCGTGCTCGAACAGTTTTCGGTCGGAACGATTGCCGTGGCGGCGGATGCGCTGGAGGATGCTCCTGCCGAGGTATTGAACCGACCTGGCGTGGAGTATCGGTAGGTGTGCCGTGGGGATACGGTCGACATCGGCTCTTTTTGCGCCCGCGTGGTGTGGCCATTCGAGTCCGTGGATGGCGAGGGAAATGAGGACTCGCTTGTCCTGTTGCTCTCTTATGTTCAGGAAGGCAAGGGCCTGCGCATACTCCTCACCGGTGATGCCGAGCTTGACCAAGAACGGGAATTCGTGCAGGAGGTGGGGGATATCGATGTCCTTAAACTTGGGCATCACGGCTCTAAGGTTTCAGTTGATGGTGAGTTGCTGGACGTCCTGAAGCCCGAGCTTTCCCTCGCGAGCGCGGGCGAGGGGAATCGATACGGCCATCCGTCCGATGCCTGCATCGATGCCGTTAAGGAAGCGGGCGGCGTGTTCGCGTGCACCATCGAACACGGCGACATTACCGTCACGCCGACTGCGAATGGCTTTGCGATGCGATGCCAGCGACCGTGACGACGTCGTTGGCGTGTGGTGGGCCCCTGGGCTAGAATGGCACGGAACGAATACGAAGGCCTGCGGGAGGGGAGCGCAATGTCCGAAACCGGTCTGCTGCCGGCATATCTGATTGTCGGTACCGACGGAGTCAAGCGCGATCACGCCGTCTCGCGTATGAAAGCGCGTCTGGAAAAGTCGGGTATGGTTGAGTTCAACCTCGACGATCGCGACATGACCAAGGACCCCGATATCGAGTCCATTATCGGATCGCTTAACACCTTTCCGATGGGCAGCGAGTTTCGCCTGGTAATCCTTGACGGCTGCTCAAAGCTCGCCAAGGCGGTCTCGGAGCCGCTCGTCGAGTATCTGGCGAGTCCCAGCCCCACAACGGTCTGCCTCATCATCGCCGACTCGCTTGCCAAGAACACGCGCCTGTATAAGGCGATCGCCAAGATCGACAAGAAGGCTGTGATCGATTGTTCCGGCACCAAGCGCTGGGAGCTACCGCGCCGCGTGCAGCAGATGGCGACGCAGCACGGCAAGTCGATCTCGACGGCGGCCGCCGAGGAGCTCGTCTCGCGTTCGGGTGAAAACACTCGCATGCTCGATAACGATTTGGCTAAGCTTGCTCAGATGGTCGAGGCGCCCCAGATTGAGCTTGCCGATGTGGAGCGCTGGATTGTACGTACGGCCGAGGTCCAGCCCTGGGACTTTCTCAATGCGGTCTCGGCCCGTGACATGCGACGCTCGCTCGAGCTCTTCAATCTACTGCCCGCCAAGAGCTATGTGTGGACCTACACCTTGCTGTGCGGACGCATTCGCGAGCTTATCGTTGCCAAGGCGCTTGATGCGCGTGGACAAGGTCGCGAGCTTGCCGCCACGCTTAAGCTCCAGTCCTGGCAGGTCAAGAATCATCTGGCCTGGGCGCGCCGCTTTTCTATGGCGGAGCTTGTCGCTGCGCTCGAGGGCGCGGTCGATGTGGAGCTGGCACTCAAGGGCTCGGCCGATTCCCAGACCGCATTTTTGCTCTGGATTACGAACATCTTGAGAAAATCGTGATGATACCTGCCTATTTGACAAATTCGTTCTATCCCTTTGAGGGGGAGCGTGCTATAGTAGGCGCTTGCATGACCTCACCGTGTCTCAGAGGTGTCATACATTTTTTGCAAGGAACTCGAAAGGAACTCCAGAAGTGGCAAACATCAAGTCTCAGAAGAAGCGTATCCGCACCAATGAGGCAGCTCGCATGCGTAACAAGGCTGTCAAGTCCGAGCTCAAGACGCTGACCAAGCACGTCCAGTCCGCCGTCGCCGAGGGCGACGCCGAGAAGGCCCAGGCTGCCCTCAAGACCGTCACCAAGCGTCTCGACATGGCTGCCGCCAAGCATGTTATCCACAAGAACCAGGCTTCCAACCGCAAGTCCGGTCTTGCCAAGCTCGTGAACAGCATCAACGCCTAAGTTGTAAATTTCACACCACACAGATTACGCGCATAAATGGAGCCTGTTTTATGGAACAGGCTCCATTTTTTGTACCGCTCGGGTAAGATAGTCCGCATGAATACTTCAATTGACATTTCCCACATCCGCAACTTCTCAATCGTTGCGCACATCGACCATGGCAAGTCCACGATCAGTGACCGCATTCTCGAGCTCACCCATACCGTCGACGAGCGCGACATGGAGTCGCAGCTGCTCGACACCATGGATATCGAGCGCGAGCGCGGCATTACGATCAAGTCCAATGCCGTCCGCGTTTCCTATGACGCCGACGATGGCGAGACGTATCAGTTCAACCTGATCGATACGCCGGGCCACGTTGACTTTACCTACGAGGTCTCGCGCTCGCTGGCAGCCTGTGAGGGCGCGGTTCTCGTCGTCGACGCCACGCAGGGCGTTGAGGCACAGACCGTCTCCAATGCGACGCTCGCCATGAACGCCAATCTGGACATTGTGCCGGCCATCAACAAGATCGACCTGCCCTCGGCCCATCCCGATGAGGTTAAGACCGAGATCGAGGATGACCTGGCGATCCCTGCCGATGATGCCGTGTGTGTCTCGGGCAAGACCGGCGAGGGCATCCACGACCTGCTGGAGTCCATTGTCTTTTTGATCTCTCCGCCCAAAGGTGATGCGAACGCCCCACTCAAGGCACTCATCCTGGATTCGTACTTCGACGAGTATCGTGGCGTCGTCGCCACGGTGCGCATCTTTGACGGTTCCATCAAAAAGGGCGATACCCTGCGCATGATGCAGGCAAAGGGCGACTTTTTGGTCGATGGCGTGGGCGTCAAGCGTCCCGCCGAGACTCCGGTCGATGCGCTGACGGTCGGCGAGGTGGGCTACGTGGTCACGGGCCTGAAGGACCCCGAGGCCGTTCGCGTGGGCGATACCCTCACGTGGGCGTCGAATCCCTGCCCCGAGCCGCTTCCCGGCTACCGCGAGGCCAAGCCCATGGTCTATACGGGCCTGTTCCCGATCGATAACAAGGACTACGAGAACCTGCGTGACGCGCTCGATAAGCTGCACGTCAACGACCCGTCGTTGGTGTGGGAGCCCGAGACCTCGGTGGCGCTCGGCTTTGGCTTCCGCGTGGGCTTCCTGGGCCTGCTGCACATGGAAGTCGTCAAGGAACGCCTGGAGCGCGAGTTCAACCTGGACCTCATTGCCACGAGTCCCTCGGTCGACTATCACGTCTACAAGACCGACGGCGAAATGATCGATGTCCGCAGCCCGCAGGACCTTCCCGAGGCTACGCGCATCGAGCGTATCGAGGAACCCTACCTCAAGGCTAAGATCATCTGCCCGCCTGAGTACACGGGCGCCGTCATGCAGCTCGCCATTGAGCACCGTGGCGTCACGACCGACATGATCCACCTGACGAGCAAATCGGTCGAGATGCGCTTCGATATGCCGCTCGCCGAGCTCATCCTGGACTTCTTTGACCAGCTCAAGAGCCGTACCAAGGGGTATGCCTCGCTCGACTACGAGTTCAACGAGTACCGTCCCTCCGAGCTTGTAAAGCTCGATATTTTGCTTTCGGGCGACGAGGTGGACGCGCTGTCGTTTATCGTCCACAAGGACAAGGCCTACGGTCTTGCCCGCGGCCTATGCGACAAGCTCAAGGAGATTATTCCGCGTCAGCTGTTCGAGGTGCCCATCCAGGGTGCTATCGGCAACAAGATCATCGCCCGCTCCACCGTCAAGGCGCGTCGCAAGGACGTGCTTGCCAAGTGCTACGGCGGCGATATCTCGCGTAAGCGCAAACTGCTCGAGAAGCAGAAAGAGGGCAAGAAGCGCATGAAAGCCATCGGCTCGGTCGAGGTCCCGCAGGAGGCGTTTATGGCGATCCTCAAGGTGGACGAGTAGGTCTATGGTGCTTTCCGAATACAGCAAGCGGCTGCTGGGCGCCTATGCCGAGCAGCCGTTCCTTATGGCTCCCATGGCGGGCGTGACCGACCCTGCCTACCGCATCATGTGCCGCCGCCGCGGTGCCAACCTTGCCTACAGCGAGATGGTGAGCGTGGCAGGCCTTGCCTATGCCAGCAACAAAACGTGGCGCCTGGTGCTGCCGGCCGACGAGGAGCAGCAGATTTGCGTGCAGCTCTTTGGCTCCAAGCCCGATCAGTTTGCGAGCGCCGTCGCCGCCGTCGAGGAGCGTGTGGGCGATCGCCTGTCGCTCATCGATATCAACATGGCCTGTCCTGCCCGAAAGGTTGTCACCAAGGGCGAGGGCTCTGCCCTTATGCGCACGCCCGATTTGGCCGAGAAGATCGTCGAGGCGGCGGTGGGCGCGGCGCATGTGCCCGTGACCGTAAAGATCCGCAAGGGTTTTTATGCCGAGGACCGTAATGCCGCGACGTTTGCCCAGATGCTCGAAGGCGCCGGTGCCGCCGCAGTCGCCGTGCATGGTCGTTGCGCCACGCAGCTCTACACGGGCCAGGCCGATTGGTCGGTCGTCGATGAGGTTGCCGACGCCGTCGAGATTCCCGTGATCGGTTCGGGCGATGTGTTCTCGGCTGAGGACGCTGCTGAGCATCTGCAAGGCTCGGGTGCCAGCGCGGTGTTTATCGCGCGCGGCATCTACGGCAATCCGTGGGTGTTCGGTGATGCTCGCGCCCTTGCGCTCGATGGCACGCCGGTGCCGGCGCGCAGCTCCGTTGAGCGCCTAGACGCCCTGCGTGAGCACCTAACGCTGACGCATGAGCTCCTGCCGCTCATGTCGCGTGCCCGTACGTACGCAAGCTGGTACTTAAAAGGCATGCCCCATGCCGCCGCTTGGCGTGCTCATGTGGTGCGCTGCTCCACGTACGAGGAGTTCATGGCGCTGGTCGATGAGATCGAGCGCGATGTGGTGGCCTGCGAGGCCGCACTTGCCGCCGGCGAATCGGTGCCCCCTCATCCGCTGGAGGCTTAAGGGTGGCCGTTACCGCGCTGTATGCGCACGTGCCGTTTTGCGCCCAAAAGTGCCGGTACTGCGACTTTGACTCGCGCAGTTTTGCTCCGTGCGACCTGAGCGCTGCGCTCGATGTCTATTTTGAGCAGTTGTTCGCGCGCCTCGATGCTTTTGGCAAGGCTGGGGCCCTTGACCAGATCCGCACCGTCTATGTTGGCGGCGGCACGCCGTCGCTGGCGGGGGAGCGCCTTGTGGAGCTGGCGCGGCGTATTCGTGCGCGGTGCGCCCCCGTTGAGTTTACCTGCGAGGCCAATCCCGAGTCGCTGACCGCCGAGCTTGCCACTGCGCTTGCCAAGGTTGGTGTCACACGCGTCTCTCTGGGCGTGCAAACCCTCGATAACACCGAACTCACTGCCATCGGTCGTATTCACGATGCCGATCGGGCGCTCGCCGCCATCGCGACGGTCAAGAACGCTGGGCTTGACGTGTCGTGCGACCTTATGTGCGGACTACCCGGGCAAACCGCAGCGAGTTGGAAGCGCACGCTCGATGGCGTGCTCGCGGCGGCTCCGCATCATGTGTCGGTCTACCCGCTCACGCTCGAGGAGGGGACGCCCCTTTATCGCATGGCGTGCCGCGACGAGTTGCTCGAGCCTGATGAGGATTTTCAGGCCGCCTGCATGGATGTGGCACGCGAGCTCCTGGGTGCGGCCGGCTATCACCCCTATGAGGTGGCAAGCTATGCGCTCGACGGCCATGAGTGCGCCCATAACATTGCCTACTGGACCGGACGGGGCTACCTGGGCCTGGGGCGTTCTGCCGCGGGCATGCTCGACGCCGCGGATTTCGACCGTCTTGCAGGTTTGTTCCCCGGTGTTTCTTCTCGAGGCGATGCGTACCGCGTGCGTCTGGTGCAACGTGACGATGACGCGACGGCGTTCGAGGCCGAACATCTGTCGCAGCGCGAGGCTGCGGCCGAAGACCTGATGCTCGCCTGTCGCATGACGCGCGGTGTCGTGTCCGACCTGTTGGTTCGCGCGGCTCGTGTCATCCCGGCCGATGGGCTGACAGCCGCTTGCGATCGCGCGCTCGAATTGGGTCTTGCCACTTGGGTGCCTGAGACGCTCGGGGTCCATGAGGGACCCTTTACTTCGGCAGATGTCGTCGCGGGCCATGTTCGAGCTCGTCTGGCGCCGACCCACCTGGGCTGGCTCGATGGAAATGTTCTGTTCGAGCTGTTTTGGGATCTAGCTTAGGCCGCTCGGGTAGAATTACCGGAATATATACGCTGCTGTGAGCAGGAGGTTGCCGCGCATGGCGACGATGAACGAAAAAGATTACTACGAGATTCTGGGTGTCTCCAAGGACGCCACCTCGCGTGATATTCAAAAGGCCTTCCAACAAAAGGCCCGCAAGCTCCATCCGGACGTCAACAAAGAGCCGGATGCCGAGGAAAAGTTTAAAGAGGTTTCCGAGGCCTACGCCGTGCTTTCGGATGAGCAAAAACGTGCGCGCTACGACGCCATGCGTTCCGGCAATCCCTTTGCCGGCGCTCCTACGGCTTCGCCCTATGGCGGCGGCTACGCTGGCAACACGGGCTATGGCAATCCCTTTGAGGGCGGCTTTCCCTTTGGTGGCGCCTGGGGCCAGCAGCGTCGCGGCCAGGCTGCCTATAATCCCGAGAACGGCGCCAACGTGGTCGTCGATATCAAACTCGACGCCAAGGAGGCCAAGGGCGGTGCCCGCAAGACCGTCCGCTATACGCGCTTCGATACCTGTGGTCACTGCGGCGGCTCGGGTTCTGTCTCCTCCGAGCATGCCCATACCTGCCCAAGCTGTGGCGGCCGCGGCCACATCGACGTCGACCTGTCCTTCCTGTTCGGTGCGGGCACGTTCCAGTCGGTCTGCCCCGAGTGCGGCGGTTCCGGTAAGGTCGTGGCCGATCCCTGCCCCGATTGCGGTGGCAGCGGTCGTACTCGCGTAACCTCCGAGCAGACGATTGAGTTTCCCGCCGGTACGCACGATGGCGATGAGGTCCGCATTAGCGGTATGGGCCATGCCGGCACCAACGGTGCCGCTGGCGGTGATCTAGTCGGCCGTGCCCATGTTGAGGCCGAGCGTCTGGAAGGCAAAGCTCGTACCGGTTTTTACCTGATGGGCATCGTGGCGCCGTTTTTGGTGCTATCGGCCATCTCGGGCGTGTTCTCGGCCTTTGCCGTGATGTGCTTTATTCCGTTTACCATGGGCCTGTTCATGGTGCTTTCGGACGGTGTGCTTCATCGCAGCCTGCTGTGGTGGAAGCGCGGCGCGATGCAGTTTGCCAACGGTTTTGCCAACGGTTTCATGTTCGCGCTCGTGTCGGTTTGGTTCGCGAGCTGCTCGCAACGGGCCATGCTTTCGCCGTACCAAATGCAATAACATCAAACCCTCTGTTTGCGGTCGGCCCAGCTTGGGTATAGGACGCACTGTGACAATAATGAAAGTCGGAAGGAATCGGTCGTGTCGGAAAATAGGGATTACTACGAGGTGCTTGGCGTCGACAGGGATGCCGACGCGCGGACGATTAAGCGTGCGTTTCTAAAGAAGGCCCGTACCGTACATCCGGACGTTTCGGACGACCCTGAGGCCGAGGCCAAGTTCAAGGAGCTTAACGAGGCCTATTCCGTTCTTTCCGATGAGCAGAAGCGTGCTAACTACGACCGTTACGGCACTGCCGACGGCCCTGGTGGTTCGGGCTACGTCGATATCAACGATATCTTTGGTGGCATGGGCATGGACGACTTGTTCTCGTCGTTCTTTGGTGGCGGTGCCGGTGGTGGCGCTCGTAGCCGTCGTGAGCGTCGTCGCGGACGTGACATGGCCATCTCTCTTTCGGTGACGCTCGAGGAGGCGGCGCTCGGCTGCAAAAAGACGATCAGCTATGACCGCCTTGCTCCTTGCGAGGACTGCAATGGCACCGGTAGGGCAGAGGGCGCACAGGAAAAGCAGTGCGGCCGCTGCCACGGTACGGGCTACGTCACGACGGTTCAGCGTTCGTTCCTGGGCCAGGTTCAGTCTTCCTCGCCTTGCCCCGACTGCCATGGCGAGGGCACGGTCATCGACCATCCCTGCGAGACCTGCGACGGTCAGGGCCGCACGCCTTCGCATGAAAAGATCGACATCGATATTCCCGCCGGTGTTTCGACCGGTCGCCAGCTGCGTGTGAGCGGCTTTGGCGAGGCCGGCCTTCGCGGCGAGCCTTCGGGCGACCTGATTGTCAACGTGCGCGTTGCCGACCACGAGCGCTTTAAGCGCAACGGTGACGACCTGTACCTGGTGAGCGATATCTCGATTGCGCAGGCTGCGCTCGGCTGCGAGATCGAGGTCGAGGGCATTATGCCCGACGAGGTCGTTAAGGTGACGGTTCCCGCCGGTGCCCAGTACGGCGACACCGTGAGCGTCAATAATTACGGCATGCCGCGCATTGGCGGTGGCGGTTCGCGTGGCCGCCTGATCGTGCAACTGCGCGTGGTCGTTCCCACCAATCTTTCCAATAAGCAGCGCGAGCTGCTCCGTGCTTTTGCCGATGAGATGGGCGATGACGTCGCTTCCGGTAAGAAGTCGGTGACCGACCGTATCAAGAGTGCCCTCGACGATATCCTCGATTAAGGAGCCCGCGTGCTCGCACCCCATATTTCCGTCGTCAACCTCGGCTGCCGTGTCAACCGGGTTGAGTCCGACCGTATCACTGCCGATTTAATGCGCCTGGGTTTTGCAATGGTGGATCCTCAGGATGCAGAGCTAATCGTCATTAACACCTGTGCCGTTACGGGCGAGGCCGAGGCCAAGACCCGTAAGGCCGTCCGCCATGCGCTGGCCTATCCAAACGAGCCCTATGTGGTCGTGACCGGATGCGTGGTTAATTTGCATCCCGAGGAGCTGCTGGAGCTTTCGGATCGCGTGATCGCCGAGCCGTCCAAGATCGATGTCGCCGATCGTGTCTGCGAGGTGCTGGGCGTTGAGTCCGATAGCGTTCCCGTCTGCAGCGATGGCGAGGTGGTCGATGCGCTCGGTCGCTCTCGCCTGGGCGTGAAGATTCAGGACGGCTGCAACCACCGTTGCACCTATTGCATTGTGTGGAAGGCACGCGGCCCCGAGCGCTCCGTGCCCGTCGAGTCCGTGCTCGAGCAAGTTCGCGAGGCCCAGGAGGCCGGCGTGCCCGAGGTGGTGCTGACCGGTGTGAACCTGGGCGCCTACGATGGCAAGAGCGCGACTGACGAGCATGTCGAAATCGATGAGCTGCTCGAGGCCATCATGGAGCGCACGTCTATTCCGCATGTGCGCATTTCCTCGGTCGAGCCCATGGATATCTCTGAGCGCCTGCTTAAGGTTATGGCGCGCTATCCGCAGCGTATCGCCCCGTTTTTACATCTGCCCGTGCAGTCCGGCTGCACGGCGACCCTGCATCGCATGGGCCGTCCCTATAGCGCCGAGGCCTTTGAGGACACGGTGCGCATGATTCGCGCCAACTTGCCCCAGGTGTCTCTTTCGTGCGATGTCATCGTCGGTTTTCCTGGTGAGACGGACGAGGAATTCGAGGAGTCGCTGGCGCTGTGCCGCCGTGTGGGTTTCTCGCGTATGCACGTGTTCCGCTATAGCAAGCGTCCCGGTACCCTTGCTGCCGACATGCCCGACCAAGTGCCGCCCGAGGTTATGGCCGAGCGCAGCCGCCGTATGCGGGCCGCCGCGCAGGAGCTCGCCATTGCCGACGCTCGTCGTCGCGTGGGCACGGTTGAGCGTGCGGTGCTCGAGTATGGCGACAACCTGACGCTCGGTTCGTTCCATCATGCCCGTCTTGACGATACCTGTGGACTTTCAGCCCCGTGCCTGCTCGATGTTGCTATCATCGGAGTCGATGATTCCGGCTTGGTCCATGCGCGCAGGGAGGTTCATGGAAGCCTCGAAGATTAGACTTACCGTTCCCGAGGGAATTGATCCCTCGTGCGTTTTGGGCGCCGGCGACGGCGTCCTTCGTGCGCTCGAGAGCTTGGTTCGCGCCCATGTGGTCGCCCGTGGCGATAGCATCGCCGTGAGCGGTGACCCGGATGAGGTCGAACTCGTGGCGCGTTTTTTCGAACACGCTTTTCGCGAGGCGGCTGCCGGGCGCACGCTGCCTGTCGACGATGTCTCTCGCTGCCTGGCCGTTCTGCGCGACGGTGAGCACGAGGCTACGTCGCTTCGCGATGACGTGCTGCTTTCGTATCGCGGTCGCGTCATTCGTCCCAAGACGCTCGGGCAAAAGCGGTATGTGGATGCCATCCGCTCACATACCATCACGTTTGGCCTGGGTCCTGCCGGTACCGGTAAGACCTATCTGGCCATGGCGCTTGCCGTTGCCGCGCTCAAGCGCCACGAGGTGGGCCGCTTGATCTTGACGCGTCCGGTTGTCGAGGCGGGGGAGAACCTGGGCTTTTTGCCCGGTACCCTCGAGGAAAAGATCGATCCCTACATGCGTCCGCTCTACGACGCCCTTTTTGACATGATGGATCGCGAGCGCACCGATGAGCTTATGGAGCGCGGCGTGATCGAGATCGCCCCGCTTGCCTATATGCGCGGCCGCACGCTGAGCGATGCCTTCGTGGTGCTCGACGAGGCGCAAAATACCACGCCCGAGCAGATGAAGATGTTCCTGACGCGCCTGGGCTTCAACTCCAAGTTTGTGATTACCGGCGACCTGAGTCAGCGCGACCTGGTGGGTCGTCGTGGCGGCTTGGCGGATGCCGAGAAGATTTTGGGCCGTGTCGACGATGTGGCGTTTGCACACCTGGAGCGCGCCGACGTGGTGCGCCATGCCCTGGTGGGTCGTATCGTCGAGGCATATGATGCTTATGATGACGTGCGCGAGCAGCGCCCGCGCGACCGAAAGGAGTCCCGTTGAGTGTATTGATCAGCAACGATGCCGAGCTCGATACGCTGCTCGATGCGCAGGAGGTGGAGCACATCTGCGAGGTCGTGCTTGCTGCCGAGGGCGTTGAGCGTGAAGTCGAGATTTCCCTTTCGTATGTCGACGAGGACGAGATGCACGAGCTCAACCACGAATGGCGCGGTATCGATCGCACCACCGATGTGCTCTCGTTTGAGTGCGATTCGGCCTTTGACGATGACATTCCCGCCGATGAGACGCTCGAGCTCGGCGATATTATCTTGGCCCCGCAGGTTATTGCCCGTCAGGCCCCCGGTTTTGGCAATAGCCCCGCTGACGAGTGCCGTCTGATGCTCGTACACGGCATGCTGCACCTGCTGGGCTATGACCACATCGAGGACGACGAGGCCGAGGTCATGGAGGCCCGCGAGGACGCCATCCTGCGCGATTTGGCGCTCGAGCGCGGCGAGGACCCTAAGCTAGTCCACGTCGGCCCCATCACCAACCACGCCCACGACTAGGAGCCGTCTATGATTCCCGGATCGAACAAGGACCATCCGTCCTTCTTAAAGTCGTTTTCCTACGCCATGGAGGGCTTCGTCACCGCCGTCAAGACCGAGCGCAACATTAAGGTCATGCTCGTGGCGGGCGTGTGCACCGTCATTGCCGGCTGCATCGTGGGGCTCGACATTGCCGAGTGGGCCACGATTATCATCTGCTGCGGCCTGGTGATTCACGGCGAGCTGTGCAACACCGCCATGGAGGCCATCGTCGACCTGGCGACCCAGGAGCTTCATCCGCTGGCCAAGCGTGCGAAGGACATCGCCGCCGCCTCTGTATACGTTCTTTCCATCACTGCCGCGATTGTGGGCGTGCTGGTATTTGCCCACGCGCTCGGCTTTATTTAGAAAGGGATTCCCATGTCCGACAATATGCAGCCTGCCGATGAGATTTTGGACGACGAGTCCCTGGACGCGGTGGATACCGAGGAGCTCGAGGATTTCGAGGAGTTCGACCCGTTTGAGGGTATGAGCGACGAGGAACTCGATGCCCTGTGCGACGAGGACGACAACCTCGCGGGCTTTGGTGACGTTGAGCCCGGTTTCCGCAGCGGCTTTGTGGCCCTGGTCGGTCGTCCCAACGCTGGCAAGTCTACGCTGCTTAATGCCTGCTATGGCAAAAAGGTCGCCATCACCTCGCCGGTGGCCCAGACGACCCGCCGCCGCATGCGCGCCGTCGTCAACCGCCCCGGCTACCAGCTGGTCTTTGTCGATACCCCCGGTATTCATAAGCCCAAGGACGGCTTGGGATCCGAGCTCAACAAGAGCGCGTTGTTCGAGCTGAACGATGTTGATGTTGTCGCGTTTTTGATTGATGCCACCAAACCGATCGGCAGGGGAGACGCCTGGGTTGCCGAGCGCGTCAGATGCGCTCGTTGCAAGAAGGTCCTGGTGCTCACCAAGGCCGATGAGGCCGACCCCGCACAGGTCATGGAGCAGCTTAAGGCAGCCCACGAACTCATGGAATATGACGACGAGATCGTGACGTCGTCGGTCAAGAACTTCAACGTCGATGCATTTATCGAGACCGTTGCGCACTTTTTGCCTGAGGGTCCGCGTTGGTTCCCCGAGGACATGGGTACCGACGCTTCCGATGAGACGCTCGTTGCCGAGTTTGTGCGCGAGAAGGTCTTGCGCCGCACCCGTGATGAGATTCCGCACTCCGTTGGCGTGATCTGCGATGCGCTCGAGCAGACCAAGAAGGTGTTGCGCGTGCACGCCACCATTTACGTCGAGCGCGAGGGCCAAAAGGGCATCATCATCGGTAAGGGCGGCGAGATGATCAAGCATATCGGTATCGACGCCCGTCGCGATCTTGAGCGCATCTTTGGCACGCAGGTCTTTTTGGAGCTGGACGTGAAGGTCAAGGCCGGCTGGCGTGACGACGAGGCCCAGATTCGCCGCTTTGGCTACAACGCCGAGGACTAAGGACGCGCGGCGCGCATGGCAGGCTCCCGGACATATCGCACCAAGGTGCTCGTCCTCGACAAGACGAAGCTCAAAGAGACCGACCTGATCTTGACGATGCTTGACGAGCGGGGCCGGCAGGTGCGTGCCGTGGCAAAGGGCGCGCGTAAGCCCGGCGGTCGGTTGGCGGCGCGCTGCGAGCTATTCTGTACCGTCGATATGCTGCTCGCACATGGACGCTCGCTCGACGTGGTTTCTCAGGCCGAGCTTATGGAGGCGCCCCTCGGCGCCGCGCCCGATTATGAGACGACCTGCGCCGCAAGCGCGATCGCCGAGGTCGCGCGCGTGTGCTCGTTCGAGGACGCTGAGGACCCGTTTACCTTTGCCATCACGCAGCGAGCGCTTGCCCTGGTGGGCAGCGGGCTTGATACGGCACATATGGACCTACTTGTGGCGGCATATGTCTTTAAGCTGCTATCGCACGTTGGCTATCGTCCCGATTTTTCGGCCTGTGTGCTGTGCGGAGACCCCATGCTGTCGTATTTTTCAGCCCAGGCGGGCGGTCTCATGTGCGGGTCGTGCGCGTCGAGCGTTCCAGGTGCCGAACTGGTGTCGACCGGTGAGACCGCATGGCTGCGCGCCCTCATGTCCATGACCTTCGATGCGCTTATGGCCGAGAAAATCGACCCGCATACGGCGGCGTTCTTGCTCGGGCTTTCGCATGTGTGGGCGGCGACGCATACCGACCAGCGCCTCCGTGCGATGGAATTCATGTTGGGTCGGTGATGATGCGCAGGCGCGGGCTGCTTGTGGTAACATACCGACCTGTTGGTACCTCGACCTTGGTTGCTCGCTCCACCGGCGGCTTCCCAGTCCGAGGCGAATCGAGTCGCCCGTGGGCGACGTAAAACGAAAGGTGAAACAATGACTGTTTCCAAAGAGCGCAAGGCGGAGCTGACTGCCCAGTTCGGTAACACCCCGGTCGACACCGGCAACCCCAAGGTTCAGGTCGCCATCCTGTCCGAGCGCATCAAGGAGCTGACCGAGCACATGAAGTCCCACCAGAAGGACTTCCACACCCGTCGTGGCCTGCTCATGCTCGTCGGCCGTCGTCGTCGTCTTCTCTCCTACATCAAGAAGAACGACATCGTCGAGTACCGTGAGCTCATCAAGGCTCTGGGCATCCGCGACAACATCCAGTAGGATTTGTACATGCTAAGAGCGTCCTGCGCAGCGGGGCGCTCTTTTTGTGTAAGGGCGCGAACAATCACGCTCTGAAGCGTGGCGGGGGCAGGGGGCCCGCGCCACATGAGAAGCCCGCAGGCAAGGGGCCTGTGGGGTAAAGGAGAACAATGACACTCGTATCCAAGACCTTTGAGCTGTACGGCAAGACCTACACCTTTGAGTCGGGCGAGCTTGCCAAGCAGGCCACCGGCGCCTGCCTGGTCAAGCAGGGCGATACCACGATGCTTGACACCGTGGTCGTCTCCAAGGAGCGCAAGAACTACGACTTCTTCCCGCTGACCGTCGACTTCAACGAGAAGATGTACGCAGCCGGCCGCATCCCGGGTGGCTACCTCAAGCGTGAGGGCCGTCCCAGCGAGAAGGCCACGCTCACCGCGCGCATGATCGACCGTCCGATTCGCCCGAGCTTCCCGGACGGCTTCCGCAACGAGGTACACATCGTCGCTACCTCGCTTGTCGCCGACCAGGTCAACCCCTTCGACGTCATCAACGTTATGGGTGCTTCCCTGGCCATGACGCTCGGCGGCGTGCCCTTCGAGGGCCCGCTTGCCTGCGTGCGCATCGGTCGTAACGTGGAGAGCGGCGAGTTTATCGTCAACCCCACCTACGAGGAGCGCGAGAACTCGGATCTGGACCTGGAGCTGGGCGGATCCGCCGACTTCATCTCGATGGTCGAGGCCGGCGCCGAGGAGATCTCCGAGGACGACATGCTCGCCGCCATGAAGTTTGGCCAGGAGGCCCTTGCCGCTTTCTGCCAGGCTCAGGACGAGTTCGTCGCCGAGTGGGAGCAGGTTAACGGCCCCACCGTCAAGAAGGAGTACCCGCTCGACCAGCCCGTCGAGGAGGTCCAGGAGCGCATCTTCGCCCACTACGACGAGATGGCAGCCGCCCTTCGCGACGCCGACAAGCTCTCCCGTATCGGTAAGGTCGAGGCTCTGAAGGAGTCCATCCGCGCCGAGTTCACCGAGGAGGAGCAGGCCGCTTGGGAGCGCGAGATCCCCGTGGCGCTCAAGAAGCTCGAGAAGAAGGCCATGCGCACCATGGTCGTTGAGACCGGCGAGCGCGTCGACGGCCGTGCCGCCGACGAGATCCGTCCCATCATGGTGAAGGACAACTACCTGCCGCTCGTTCACGGCTCCGGTTTGTTCCAGCGTGGCCAGACCCAGGTGCTCTCGGTTCTTTCGCTCGGCATGCTCAACGAGGGCCAGCGTCTGGATACCATCGAGCCCACCGAGGGCAAGCGCTACATGCACCACTACAACTTCCCGCCTTTCTGCACCGGCGAGACCGGCCGCATGGGCAGCCCCAAGCGCCGCGAGATCGGCCATGGCAATCTGGCCGAGCGCGCTCTGCTTCCGGTGCTTCCCGACGAGAACGAGTTCCCCTACGCCATCCGCGTCGTCTCCGAGGTCATGGAGTCCAACGGCTCCTCTTCGATGGCTTCGACCTGCGGCTCCACGCTCGCCCTTATGGACGGCGGCGTGCCCATTAAGCGCCCGGTCTCCGGTATCGCCATGGGCCTGATCCAGGAGGAGGGCAAGACCGTGGTCCTGTCCGACATCCAGGGCCTCGAGGACTTCCTTGGCGACATGGACTTTAAGGTCACCGGCACCACCGAGGGCATCACCGCCCTGCAGATGGACAACAAGGCTACCGGCCTTACCTTCGACATCCTGGCCCGCGCCCTGCAGCAGGCCAAGGAGGGTCGCGCCTTCATCCTGCAGAAGATGCTCGATGTGATCCCCGAGCCGCGCCACACTACGCGCAGCACCGCCCCGCGCATCGTCTCCATCCAGGTTCCGACCGACAAGATCCGCGACGTCATCGGTTCCGGCGGTAAGGTCATCCGCGGTATCCAGGACGAGACCGGCGCTTCGGTCGACATCCAGGAGGACGGCACCGTCTTTGTCGGCGGCACCGGCGAGTCCGTCGACCAGGCCGTCGAGCGTATCAAGCTCATCATCAAGGTTCCCGAGCCGGGCGAGGAGTACACCGGTCGTGTGGTCTCCATCCAGCCCTTCGGCGCCTTCGTCAACCTGCTGCCCGGTAAGGACGGCCTGCTGCACATCTCCCGCGTCGCCAAGGGCCGCGTGGAGAAGGTCGAGGACGTCCTCAACGTGGGCGACGAGGTCAAGGTCGTCGTCATCGAGGTCGACGATCGCGGCAAGATTTCGCTCGATCGTCTCGACAAGCCTGAGGCCCCGGCTCGCTCCGAGGGTGCCTCCGAGGGCGACGGCGAGCACTTCCAGCGCCGTGAGCGTCCGCGTCGCGAGCGCTCCGAGCGCAGCGACCGTCCGCGCCGTCCTGGCGACAACGGAGGCCGCAAGCCCCGCCGTCACCACGACGCCGAGTAAAAGCTACACATAAGCAGCTCAACAAGGGCGACTCCGGACAGGGGTCGCCCTTTTGCTTGCGCCCGGGAGGGGCGCATATGAAGTTTCCTGCTCTACAGTCCTGCGCAAGACGGAAAGCACATTAAGTGCTTTCCTTTGCGTGCGGAACTCGCGATAAACTTCATATGCGCCCCTCCCGGGCGCAAGCAAAAGGGCTGGTTAGTTCCGCTCGCCATTGAGTTAGACAGTCTATCTAGTAGTTAGATTTAAGGTCTGCAGATAGACATAGCAGCATTTTCCCAGATAAAACCG
>CABUTO010000001.1 GCA_902494535.1 uncultured Collinsella sp. | reverse complement strand
CGGCGGTGGGCCCCATGCCGTCCTCCGTCGCCAGGAGGAAGAGCTCGACCTTCTCCCTGCTGTACATGCGAACCTCCAGTCCGGACCGCCCCGCGGTCCAACTTTCTGTCCGCACCCCCCAGCTACCTCGGTGCATTCCCGCTGCGGTCTCGTTCGCTTTGCTCTACGCGCCACTCTTCCCAGCCGCGCCCGGCAGGCTGCCAAAATGCACCACGTTCCAAGCCTTCGGGCAAATAGCGCTGATCGACCCAGCCTTCGGGATAATCATGTGGATACTTATACACACCGTATTCATCGCTGCCCGGGCGATGGCGATCGCGCAGATAACTCGGCACCTCGCGAAGCCCACTAGAATGGATATCGGCCAGCGCCGCATCGATCGAAGCCTCACACGCGTTGGATTTTGGCGCCAAGCACACATAGAGTGCAGCCTGAGCCAGGTTAATGCGGCACTCGGGATAGCCAATGACCTCGGCAGACTTAAACGCGGCATGCGCCACCAAAAGCGCCTGCGGGTCGGCGTTGCCAACATCCTCAGAAGCGTGAATCATAATGCGGCGAGCGATAAACTTAGGATCCTCCCCAGCATCGATCATGCGCGCGAGCCAATAGATCGTGGCATCGGGGTCACTACCGCGCATGGACTTGATGAACGCACTGATGATGTCGTAGTGCATGTCGCCGTTTTTGTCATACGTAAAGCCGCGACGCGGGTTGGCAATCTTCACGTCATCCACGGTGATGGGATAGCGCTCCCCCGCCGCAGGCGCTGGCGTTCCCTCGGTATCGGGACGCGTGACGGCAATCTCGCTCGCAAGCTCGAGCGTCGTGAGCGCCGAGCGAGCGTCACCCGCTGCCAGCGTGCAAATGGTCTTGACCGTATCCTCATCGGCCGAGAACTTTCCGTTCAAGCCCTGTGGTGCCTCGAGCGCACGCTCAATAAGCGTGGCGATATCCTCATCCTTCAGATGTTCAAGCTCCACCACGCGCCCGCGCGACAACAGTGCCGAGTTGACCTCAAAGTACGGGTTCTCTGTCGTAGCGCCAATCATAATGACGGTACGGTTCTCAACTGCATGCAGCAGGGCATCCTGCTGCGACTTAGAGAAGCGGTGAATCTCATCGATAAATAGAATGGTGCGACGGTCGTACGTATTCAGGCGCGTCTTGGCCTCATCAATCACGCGACGCAGGTCCTTCACGGTACCCGTGACGGCGCTGACCTCGACAAACTCGCTCTTGGTATGGTTGGCGATAATGTGGGCCAGCGTCGTCTTGCCCGTACCGGCAGGCCCGTACAGAATCACGCTCGAAAGCACGTCGTGCTCGATCGCGGCACGCAGCCATGAACCCTTACCGACGGCCTTTTGCTGGCCCACGTACTCGTCGAGCGAATTGGGGCGCATGCGCACCGCAAGCGGCGCATTCTGAAAGGAACGCTCGCGCGTCGAAGCAGAAAAAAGGTCGTCCATAGTCATCCCGTGTATCAATCAAATACGTTTTCCACTAACAGTATACCGAATTAATACGAACTACCGTTCGTTAATATAGGTACGGTGCGGAAACTCCAGACCAGGGAACAGCTTGCTCGTCAGTTCGCAGAAATAACCGTCCGTCATGCTCGTGATATAATCCACCACGGCTTGATCCTTGTCGTCCTGCCAGGCATAGGTGCGATCATAGTAGGAAAGCTGATGCTCAATGCGCGAAATATGGTGCTTAAAGATGTAAGAGGACTCGTCGCCACTGTTTAGATCCCGCAGGCAACGGTCGTAGAGCTTTACGAACGCCTCGCGCAGCTCCGCCTCGGAATCGCCTTCGATACCGCCCTTGCTATAGATCTTCTCGTAGTTCTCGCGCTTGGCTCGGCGAATTTCCTCAAACAGGTCCTCGCTCATCTCGATGCGCGGCTTACCATAGCTGTGCTCAACGATATCGATGGAGGCATGCGTGAGGATCCAACTGTTGTAGGCACCGCCCCGGCCATCATCAAAAGCGTCGGGCGAAAGCAGGCCCGCCGCGATCGCATCCTGACGGTCACGACCGACGTAGGCAAGAATATCCGAGATGCGAACGACGCAGCCCTCGAGCGTCATGGGACGCAGATGCTCAATTGCGCTATAGCCCGTGGCAATGCAATCCTCAACCGTCTGGTCAAACTGGTCAAAGGAGCCCATGTCCGAGAGCTCAAACACACGCTGCTCGTACTCGCCGTTATGGCATAGCACGCCGTCGAGCGTCTGGAGCGACACGTTGCGGCCATACAACGCGTCGAGCACGCGAACCGACTGCACGTTATGGAAAAAATAACGCCCCGTACGCTCATGATAGATATCGTTGAGGAAGCGCTCGCCGGCATGGCCGAAAGGCGTGTGTCCCAAGTCGTGACCCAGGCCAATCGCCTCGATCAGATCGCAATTGAGCCCCAGGGCGCGACCGATATCGCGCGCAATGCGGGAGACAAGCTGTACGTGCAAACCGCGGCGTGAAAGATCATCATTGCTACGGAAGCTAAAGACCTGCGTTTTGCCTGCATAACGGGTGTACGCCGGAAGATGAAGTATCTTTTCGGTATCGCGCATAAACGCCGGACGCATAAGCGTGCCTTTGTCGGCGGCGCGATCAATACGACGAATGACCTGATCATCGTTGCAACGATACGGGTTGACATAGCCCGAAGCACGATCGGCGGCAATGCGCTCGACAAGCTCGGGCGACAACGCCGAGGGAATACGGTCCATGCGCGCCTTAATGACGGCCGTTTCTTGATTAGATTCCATGGCATGCTCCTTAAAAAGGATGCGCAATCGGTTACAAAGTGCAGCCCACGACCTCGATTATGGCAAATATAGGCACCAAAAACGGCAGCAAAGGCAGGGAGCGCGATTTTGCAATGAGACAAGCGGCGGCAAGGGTCAGGAGCGCAACCGCAAATGCGACGACACCACCCAGGGGATCGAGGGTGCAAAGGGCAAAGAGCGCCTTGGCGTCCCCCATGCCAATGCCAGGGGCGTGGCGAACACGACGCCAGAGCGACTCAGTAAGCACAAGGGCAAGGTAGACGATAACCGCAAGACCAGCGTGGTCAAGGGCTGTGTTAACGCCCCTGTCGAGCCAAACGCCTGCAAGCGCAGCCACGGCACACGCGCCGGCAAGCTGATTGGGAAACCGTCGCTCACGGGCATCAATCGCCGCGCCGGCAAAGATGCAAATCCAAAACGGGATATAGAACATCGAACACCTCCTTGGGCAGCAGCTCAAACGCAAAAACCACCACAAAGGTGCCTGTCCCCTTTGTGATGGTTTTGATCATGGTTATTTGGCGCCTTGCATGACCTCGTCGAGGGTAACACTCACGGCGTGCTGCGTCGGGACCCAGTCGACCTTCAGGAACAGCGCGGCCACCGTGATGGGGATATAGCTGAACATAAAGATCGGGAAGGTAAACAGGTTAGTCACCAGACGCCACTTTTGCGCGCAGTGAATGTGCTCGTACTCAAAGATAGTCGTGAGCAGCGCCAGGATAAAGAAAGTCAGATACATCATGGCGAAGGTCATAATGAGCGAAGCGGCACAGGCCTGCATCTCGACTTCGGTAGCCAAAAAGCCGTGCGAGAGTCCACCCACGATCAGGAACGTCGCATTGGCGAGCATCGAGATGAGCGACAGCAGCATACCCGGGGCGATCGTCATGAACATGTCGTAGGCGGCAAAGCGATGGTAGCGGAAGGTCGACTTGACCAGGTGCTTACCGTAAGTAAAGAACACCTGGTAGAAGCCCTTGGTCCAACGCATGCGCTGTTTCCAGGACGCCTTAAACGTCACGGGTTGTTCGTCAAAGAACTCCGCCGGCGCATAGCCAATGCGAATGCCGTGAATGGCGCAGAACGTGGTGAACTGAATGTCCTCGGTCAGCGTGTGGAACTGCCAACCGTGCATGCCCTCGATAACGCTGGCGGAGATGAGGTAGCCCGAACCCGAAACAGCGCAGGACGTCTTGCAGATATTACGCGCGTTGTTGAGGAAGCGCGCCTCGCGTAGATACCACGTGGCATTAGCAGCCGAGATCCACGAGCTGCCGAAGTTCTTGGAATTGCGATAGCTCGTGACCACATGGAAGCCCTGGTCAAAGGCATCATTCATCTTGGAAACGTAATCGCGGGAGATAACGTTATCGGCATCGAAGATAAAGTAGCCCTCAAACGTGTCGGGATACTCGTTGAGAATGCGGTCGAAGCCAAAGTCCATGACCCAGCTCTTGCCCTTGCGGGCCAGGTCATTGCGCTCGTAAACAATGGCACCGGCCTCGCGCGCGAGCTGCGCCGTGTTGTCGGTGCAGGCATCGGCGACCACGAAAACCTCGATGAGCTCGGACGGATAATCCTGGTCCTTGATGGAGCGAACGAGGTTGGCGATCACGGCCTCCTCATTATGCGCCGCGATAAAAAAGGCATAGCGATGGAGTTTTTTGGCCTTGGGAGGCGCGACCTCGCCACGAAGAGCGCCAATGACAAAGAAGACCACCTGGTACAGAAAGCAGACCGTGAGCAGCGTGACGACAATCTGGTTGAAGATCACGATGGGTGTGTTGGTTTGTAAAAAGGCGAGCATGCAGGCTCCCAGCAACGCGTAACGTAAACAATCGTATATCTTACCGCAGGCTTACCGAGTTCAAGAAACCACCTAATACTGGCTAGGCTTCGAGAAGACCGAGCTGCGGAACGATTTCATCTCCAACGGCCGTGCGACCGAGCGAGCGCGGAGCCAGATCGTCGAGAACCGCAGCGAGATCCCACGGCAACTCGTCGCGGCACTCAATGCGCTCCCCCGTCACGGGATGGTCGAACGCCACGCGCCAGGAATGAAGGAACTGCCTGGTCAGGCCCTGGTCGGCGCGCGCATCGCACTTGCCGTAGAGTGGATCGCCCACGCAGGCGTGGTTGATATGACGCATATGCACGCGAATCTGGTGCGTGCGACCGGTAAACAGATGGCACTCAACGAGCGTATAACCATCGTCAAAGCGCGTGGAATCAAAGCGCTCGAGGACTTTAAAGGTCGTAATGGCCTGACGGGCAAAGGGGTCGTCCGAAACCGCCATCTTGACGCGGTCGCGCGTAGAACGGGCGATACCGGTATTGATGGTGCCCTCGTCCATGGCGATGTGCCCGTGGACAAGCGTGATATAGCGGCGGTCGAGCGCACGCGTGCGAATGAGATTTTGAAGCGCGCGCTGGGTGTCGTCGTCTTTTGCCGCGAGCATAAGGCCCGAGGTATCGCGATCCAGGCGATGCACGATGCCGGGGCGGTCCTCACCCTGCACGGTACCAAGATGATCGATACCGCAGTGGTAGACCAAGGCGTTCGCAAGCGTGCCGCTCTCGTGGCCGTGGGCGGGATGGCACACCAGCCCGCGCTGCTTGGAGAGCACAATGAGATAGTCGTCCTCATAGCGAATGTCGAGCGGGATGGCCTCGGGAATCACATCGGTGGGATCGTGCGGCTCGGGCAGGTCGACCGAGATGCGGTCACCGGCGCGTACGGCATACTTTTTTGACAGACAGGTCTCGCCGTTCACGATTACGGCGCCGCCCTCGATCAGATACGCGCAGGCAGAGCGCGTGGGGCAGCCGTCGTTGGCACCCAAAAAGGCGTCGAGACGCTGGCCAGAGCAATCGTCGGCAACAAGAATATGGATGTCGGCCATTAACGATCATTCCTTTCGCGAATCTTGCGGGCACGCTCCCCACGCTGCTGGGCCTTGCGCTTAGCGCGGGCCTCATCACGGGCGTTAAGCTCGGCGGTCGCATCGACCTCACGGGCAGCGGGGCTCAAGAACATGTAACCGAAGAGGGCGAGCACGACGCCCAAGGTAATGCCGATATCGGCCACATTAAAGACGGGGAAGTCGACGAAGGTGGTGGCAATAAAATCGGTCACGAAGCCAAAGGCCAAACGATCGATAGCGTTGCCGATAGCACCGCCCGCAACCATCGCCATGCCCACAACCTCAAGATGGGCGAGCTGGGGTGCACGAACGAGGTACACGGCAATAGCGATAATGACCGCCAACGCCAGCACGGCAAACGCGATGCCATGCCCCTCGCCCATACTAAAGGCAGCACCGATATTGCGGACAAACATAAAGTCGATGACACCGGGGATGGCAGTCACATGCAAAGCTTCGCCCACGGCACGAACCGCAAGCTTGGTCAGCTGGTCAACAAGCAGCACAACGAGCGCTACCCCACCAGCAACACCCAACCGCCAACGCAAAGACGGCGTCATATCCCCAGCACGACCCAAATCAATCCCCTACCCTCAAGAACATCGAATTCCGTTGAACGCAATTAACCATCTTATATTGCCATACGCAGAGCGCACGACATATCCACCAACGCAAGCGAAATAACCAGCACAAAACAAAAGCGACATTCCGAATAACGGAATGTCGCTAAATAGCTTTCGACTAAGAGCACAGGTCGAAAAAGAAGGCTCTAGTTCCAACAATGGAAAAGCCGCGTTGCCGTCGCCAACAGCGAAAACGTCCCTAAGCGAGCAAGGTGACGTGAAAGAGGAGGGAAGCGTACTTTGGTACGCGACCGACGATTGAACGTCAGATTGCCGCTTTGGGGGCGTTTGCAGCGTCGGTAGGTTACGGCGTTCTACGAACGCCGTAACTTACAGCGCGTCAGCGCAGCGCTTGCAGATATGCGCGTGGCCGTTGTACTCGCCGACGGTGGTGCGATAGTTCCAGCAACGGTCGCAGCACTCGCCCTCGGCAGCATCAATGCAGACGGAAAGCTCTTCGCCCTGGGTCAGCTCAACATCGGAGACGATGTAGAACTCGGCCAGGTCGACCGCTTTGTCACCAGTCAGCAGCGCGTACATCTCGGCGGGAACGACCGCCTTGACGCGAACCTGCTGGCTCTTGGTGAAGGTGCCGGCAGAACGGGCATCCTCAAGGGCCTTGGTCACGGCGCTACGGAGCTCAAGAGAAGCCTCGAGCACGCCCTCGAACTCATTGGCCTCGTCGACCGTGATGGGCGACTTGTACCAATCGAGCAGCGCGGCGTACTTCTGGTGATCGACGCAGCCAGCGGGCGCATATGCCATGGCCTCGTCAACCGTGTAGGACAGGATCGGCTGCAGGTCGCGCATGAGCATCGAGAAGAGTTCGGCCAGCACGGTCTGGGCGCTGCGACGCTCGAGCGAGCCGGGCTTGTCGCAGTACAGACGGTCCTTCAGGGCGTCGAGGTACACGTTGGAGAGCTCGGTAACCACGAAGTCATAAAGCGCACGGTAGGCGCGCGGGAACTCGTAGCTGGCGTAGGCGTCGTCGACCTCGGCCTGAACCTGAGTCAGGCGGGCAACCATGAGCTTATCGAGCGGCAGCAGGTCGGCAAAGGCGACGCCGTCGGTCTCGGGCTCAAACTGACCCTCGAGCTCGGAGAGCAGGAAGCGCAGCGTGTTGCGGAAACGACGGTAGGCATCGGACGTACGAGCAAGGATCTCGTGGTCGATGGACACGTCGGAGCTGGTATCGACGGATGCAACCCACAGACGGATGATGTCAGCGCCCATCTCGTCGCAGACCTTATTGGGGTCGATGACGTTGCCGAGCGACTTGGACATCTTACGGCCCTGGCCGTCGAGGGTGAAGCCCTGCGAGACAACCGCCTTGTACGGAGCGTGGCCGTTGGCGCCCACCGAGGAGAGCAGCGAGCTTTGGAACCAACCGCGGTGCTGGTCGGAGCCCTCGAGGTACACATCAGCCGGATACTCCAGCTCGGGACGGTACTCGCAGACGGCCTTCCAAGAGACGCCGGAATCCCACCACACGTCGAGGATGTCCTTATCGGCCTTGAGGTGATGGCCGCCGCACTTGGGGCAGACGCAGGCCTCGCCCAGGTAGCTCTCGGGAGCGTCGGTGAACCAGGCGTCGGAGCCCTTCTCGTGGAAGAGCTTGATGACGGCGTCGAGCGTGGCGTCGTTCATGACCTTCTCACCGCAGTCGGCGCAAGTGTAGCTGGGGATAGGCACGCCCCAGTTGCGCTGACGGCTGATGCACCAGTCGGGACGCTGCTCGACCATGGCGCCGATGCGGTTGGCCGCGTGGGCCGGATACCACTTAACGTTCTCGCGGACCTCTTTGCCAGCCTGCTCGCGCAAGCCGGTCTTGTCCATCGAGACAAACCACTGGTCGGTAGCACGGAAGAGCACCGGGTGCTTGCAGCGCCAGCAGTGCGGATAGCTGTGCGTGATCTTCTTCTCGAGGACCAGGGTGCCGCGCTCGCGCAGGAACTCGATGATGTGCGGGTTGGCCTCGTCGGTATCCATGCCGCTGAAGGGGCCGCCGGTGCCAAACTCCTCGCCGGTGTAGAACTTGCCGTCGTCATCGACCGGCATGCAAATGTCGGTGATGCCCTCCTTGAGGCAGGCGAAGTAGTCGTCGACGCCGTGACCGGGCGAGTTGTGGACGATACCGGTACCGTCATCGACACCGACGTAATCGGCCAACAGTGCCACGCCCTCAACACCGTCAAAGATCGGCTGCTTATAGTGAATGTGATGGAAGGTCTCGGCGGGAACCACATAGGGCTTGCCGTCGACCACAACCGGGGTGTACTCCCAGCCAAACTCCTCGCAGCACTTGGGAGCCAGGTCCTCGAGCATGACCTCGGCGCGGTCGTCGTGCTCAACGGCGACGTAGGCGGCACCGGGCTTGAGAGAAACTGCCTGGTCGGAGGGGATGGTCCACGGCGTGGTCGTCCAGATGATAAAGTCAACCGGGCCGTCGAAGTTCTCGAGGCCGACGGGCTTGGAGGTCATCTCAAAGCGCACGAAGATGGACGGGCTCGTCTCGTCAGAGTACTCAATCTCGGCCTCAGCAAGTGCGGTATGGCAGTGCTTGCACCAGTGGACGGGCTTGTGACCGCGATAGATCATGCCCTTGTCGAACATGGCCTTGAAGACCTCGATGTCGGCGGCGTCATGCTGGTGATAGAGCGTCAGATAGGGGTTGTCCCAATCGCCGAGCACGCCCAGGCGACGGAAGCCGGCCTTCTGCAGCTCGATGTTCTCGACAGCGAACTTGTTGCAAAGCTCGCGGATCTTAGCCGTGGAGGTCTGGTTGAACTTCTCGGTGCCGAGCTTCTCCTCGACTTTATGCTCGATCGGCTGGCCATGGCAGTCCCAACCGGGGACATAGGGAACCTCATAGCCCTGCATCATCCAGTAGCGGTTGATCATGTCCTTGGAGATCTTGTTCATGGCGTGGCCGATGTGGATCGGGCCGTTGGCGTACGGAGGGCCGTCGTGCAGCACGAACTTCTTGTGACCCTCGTTCTTCTTCAGAACCTGCTCGTAGACCTTGTTGTCCTGCCAGTCCTTGAGTCGCTTGGGCTCGGACTTGGAAAGACCGGCACGCATGGGAAAACCGGTTTTGGGCAGATTCATCGTCTGCTTGTACTCGTTTGCCACGGTACCCCTTTCATGTCGTGGGCGCGCACGCCCGTTGGGCACCAAAAAAGCGCCCGTCCCTACAAGCTGGGACGAAGCGCCACAAAAACGGGCTGTATGCCCGCAAAAGCTCTTCGTTTAACCACCCAGCTTAGATGCCCTCGCCCGCGTATTCGCGCGCTCGCATCCGTTACTCGGCTGGCCTGTATCGACGACCATCTCGGCGATATCTACTAAGACGTGCCTGCGCGGCACGTCCGTTGGGACCGCAGCTCCGGGGTGATTTTCATCGGTCGCATGCACGGGTTCTCAGCGCTCCCCGCTCTCTGTGGCATGCGGACGGCCGACTACTCGTCCCCATCAACGCTTATGCGGAGTATGCTAGCACGTTCCGCGCCGGCGAAAAACCCTCAACACTGGTTTCATACGTAAGAAATTTCTCGCGGTCGTTAGCCTTCTCTAGGAGCAAAATACCTGAAAGCACTTTAACTAACGAAAGAAGGCTGCCATGCGCACAATCGGAATGAGCGACTACACCGTCGGCGAGGATTGCTTTACCGAGCTGCCCGCCGCACTGGCGGAGTACGGCGCGAAGAAAGTCGCCATCATTGGTGGCAAGCGAGCCCTAGCTGCGGCGCTGCCGGGCATCGAGGCGGCGCTTGAAGGTACCGACGTCGAGATTCTGGAGACGCGCGTCTACGGCACCAACAGTACGCGCGCCAATATCGCCAAGGTCGTGAACTCCCCCGCTTGCCAGCAGGCAGACGTGCTTATCGCCTGTGGCGGCGGCAAGGCACTCGACACCGTCAAGACAGCGGCAATCGAGCTCAAGAAGATTGTCTTTACGGTGCCGACGATTTGCTCTAACTGTTCCGCCGCGACCGCCATTGCCGTCGTCTACAACGACGATGGATCGCTCGAGGGCTATTCGTACCCCAACCGACCGGCGCACATCTTCATCAATCCCAAGATCATCGCCGAGGCTCCGGCGGAGTACTTCTGGGCCGGCGTGGGCGACGCCCTGTCCAAGCAGCCCGAAGTCGAGTACGCCACGAGCGCCGGCGACCTGGAGCACACCGCCGGCCTTGGCCTGGCTCTTGCCCACACCTGTTCCGAGCCGCTGTTTACCTATGGTGTTCAGGGTCTTGAGGACGTTCGTCAGAATCTGTCGAGCGAGGCCGTCAAGCAGATCGCGCTCGACATCGTGGTCAACACGGGCTATGTCTCGAACCTGACCAACCAGAACGATTACTACTACAACTCGAGCGTGGCGCACGCGTTCTACAACGCCACCTGCAGCATTCCGCGTGAGGGCACCTACCTGCACGGCGAAGTCGTAAGCCTGGGCGTGCTGGTGTTGTTCGCCTACACGGGCGACACCGAGAACCTTAAGCGCTATGCTGACTTCAACAAGCAGATGGGGCTGCCCGTAACGCTTGAGCAGGTCGGGCTTTCCGAGACCGATATCCCTGCCCTGTGCGAGCACGCGCACGCCACCAACGAGTGGAAGCAAGGCAACCCGGAGCCCTTCACCGACGAAAAATTCGCCGCCGCCATCAAGACCGCCAACGCCTACGGCCACACGCTCTAGACCCAGGCCAAAACCACCACAAGGGAGCAGTGCCCTTGTGGTGGTTTTTTATTGCTCCAGCATGCTGGGGTCGAACTCGCTTGCCGGGATCACACGGTAGCCGTGGCGCAGGAGCAGGTCGACGAAAACACCGTTGCCCGCGGTGAGCGTACTGCTAAAGGTGCCGTCGTAGATGTGACCCGCACCGCACGAGGGGCTGCGGTCCTGAAGGATGCACGCGACTATCTCTTCCGGTCCGCCTGCCTGCTCGCACATATCGAGCGCACGTTGGGCACCCAGGCGAAATTCACGATCAACCGAGATGCCCTCGCAGGTACGAACCTCGCCGTTCACAATCTCGGACGGCTTGCGCGGCGTGAGCAGGCCGCCAAAGACCTCGGGGCACACGAGGAGGACCTCGGTCCCCGTGCGCTCGCAAGCCTCGACCAACGCGCGGTGGTAGTTATCGAGCCCGTTATACTTGCAGCTCTCGCCCATCAAGCAGGCGCTCACCACGATCTTCATTTCCATCCCTCTCAAGCAAAACGCCCCATTTGAGAAAGCTGCTCAAATGGGGCGTCGGCGTTTACTGGCTCGGCCGCGGCGTTACTGCTGCTTGGGCATCAGCGGGTTCTCGCGCGTGAGGAGATTCATGAACTCCTCGCCCGTGATCGTCTCCTTCTTGTACAGATAACGAGCCAGCTCGTGGAGCTTGAACTTGTTTTCCTTGAGGATCTGCAGGGCGCGGTCGTGCGCATCCTCAATCAACTTGGCGACAATTGCGTCCACACGCTCGGCCGTACCGGGGGCGCAGGTGAGCGACGTATCCTGGTTGAGGTACGCATTCTGGACGGTACCGAGCGCCATCATGCCAAACTCGTCGGACATACCAAAGCGCGTCACCATGTTTCGGGCGAGCTTGGTGGCCTGCTCGATATCGTTGGCGGCGCCAGTCGTCATCTCACCAAAGATGAGCTCCTCGGCCGCACGGCCACCGCAGTAGACGGCGAGCTTGTCCAGGACCTCCTGGCGTGTGGTCAGGAAGCGCTCATCCTCCTCGACCTGCATGGTGTAGCCCAGAGCACCGCTCGTGCGTGGCACGATGGTGATCTTCGTGACCGGCGCAGAGCCCTTCTGGCGAGCGGCAACAATGGCATGGCCGATCTCATGGTAGGAAACGACCTGCTTCTCGTGGTCGGAAAGCACCGTGGACTTACGCTGTTGGCCGGCAATGACGACCTCCACCGACTCCTCGAAGTCGTCCTGGGTTGCACGCTTGCGACCTTCGCGAACGGCGCGCAGGGCGCCCTCGTTGATGATATTGGCCAAATCGGCGCCCGAGGCACCAGGCGTGGCGCGGGCAATCGCGGTCAAATCGATCGGCGGCTGCGTCTTCACGCTCTTGGCATGCAACTCAAGAATGTTCTTACGGCCGGTCAGATCGGGCAACTCGACGGGGATGCGGCGGTCAAAACGACCGGGGCGTAGCAGGGCCGGATCGAGGCTGTCGGGACGGTTGGTGGCAGCGAGGACAACGATACCCTTGTGGTTATCGAAGCCATCCATCTCGGTCAGCAACTGATTGAGCGTCTGCTCGCGCTCGTCGTTGCCGCTAAAGCCGCCGCCATCGCGCTTCTTGCCAATGGTATCGATCTCGTCGATAAAGACGATGCACGGGGCCTTTTCCTTGGCCTGCTTAAACAGGTCACGAACCTTAGCAGCGCCGCGACCAACAAACATCTCAACGAACTCAGAGCCCGAAATGCTAAAGAACGGAACACCGGCCTCGCCGGCAACAGCCTTGGCAAGCAGGGTCTTACCGGTACCCGGAGGGCCAACAAGGAGAGCACCGCGCGGCAGCTTGGCGCCAATCTCCTCGTAGCGCTGCGGCTTCTCCAGAAAATCGACGACCTCCTTGAGGGATTCCTTGGCCTCTTCCTGGCCAGCGACGTCCTTAAAGGTCACGCCCACGTCCTTGGAGGCGATCACGCGCGCGCCGGACTTACCCAGCCCGCCGCCGCCAAAACCGCCGCCGCCAAAGTTCATCGACGGGCCGTCATCGCCCATAGCCTTCTTCATGCGGCGGTTGAGCCACCAACCGATGAGGAAGAAAATCGCCATGGGAAGAATGAGTGTGAGCAGGTAGTAGGTCATCAAACCCGAGTTTTTATCGGGAACGACCGACTCCAGCGAAGCGCCAGACTCAAGCACGCGATCGGTAAAGCCCGCATCGTTCGGCACACCGGTCGTCTTATAGGCGATATTCTCGTCCTCGCCCTTCTTGGTGTAATAAATCGAGTAATCGTCCGTGTTGTACTCGACCTTGTCGACACTCTTCTTATCGAGTGCTTTGACAAACGTCGAGTAATCGGTCTTCGTAATCTGCTGCGTGTGACCGATGTTGGGGAACAGAACGGTCGAGAGCACGAGGTAGACGACGAAGGCGATGAGCACGTAGAGGATCATATTCCGTCTACGCTTGTTGTCATCCATCTCCATCTGCTTGAACTCCATCTACTGGGGTTGATAATGGTTTCTAGAATACCCAACCCGAGCGACGATAAACCGACGCCGGGCACGAAAGGACAGAGATGGCATCACTGTAAGTCGGCAAGGTTCAAATCTATACAGGCGACGGCAAGGGCAAGACGACGGCTGCGCTGGGGCTCGCGCTGCGCGCGACGGGCTACGGGCTCGACGTTCTTAGGCTGCAGTTTGCCAAGAAACTGCACTGCGCCGAACACGATGCCGCGCCGCGCCTGGGGCTGCGCATCGTACAAGCTGACCGCGACACGCCCGAGGCTTGCGCCGCACAGATCATGGAGCTCGCATGCGAGCAGATATCACAGGTCGACGTTCTGATTTTGGACGAACTCGGCGAGGCCATGCGCCGCGGCTTCGTGACACGCGAGGATGTCGAAGCGCTGATCGCGATAAAGCCCGCCACCACGGAACTCGTGCTCACCGGCCGCGGGCTGCTGCCGTTGGCCGACCTCGCGGACTTAGTCACCGAAATGCGTCCCATCAAACACTACTTCGACGAAGGCCTCCTAGCCCGCCAAGGCATCGAATACTAATTGATTCGTTTTCCGCCAACACCTACAGCTCATAAGGAAGTTGCGGTGGAATAGTACTTGTTTGACGGTCCGCAAGGGCTTTTCAGGAACTATTTCACCGCAACTTATCAGGGGTATCTGACGGATGAGCTAGGCGGTGGCGCGACCTAGCCAGTTGCCGCTGTGGTGGTAGATGGTGAACATGGTTGCGGTGATGAGCCAGGTTACGGGGTAAACCAGCAGTAGATGCTCGAGCGACGGATCGAAGGGCATGATCGCAAACACCCAGATCACCCTCAAGACAACGGTGCCAAAGATGGTGAGCATCATAGGCTGCAAACTCACGCCGGCGCCGCGGATGGAACCCGAGGCGTTCTCGATAATCGAGAAAATCGCATAGAACGGCGCAATGAAATGGAGGATAGTCGTGGTGTACGCCGAAATCGAAGCATCGTCGACAAACAAACGCGACAGCGGGCCCGAGAACACCAGCAGCACGGCAGACAGGCCACCAATGAGCATAAACGACAGCACGAGCGACGTATGGTAGCCCTTGCGCATGCGCTCGTAGTTGCGCGCGCCAAAGTTCTGCGCCGAGAACGTAGTGATCGATACGCCGAGCGCCTCGGTAACCATCCAGACAATGCCATCCAGGCGGCCCGAAAGACCCCAAGCCGTGGTGACATCGGCACCAAACGAGTTGACCGACACCTGAATCAAAACGTTGGAAATCGAATACGCAGCAGACTGAAAGCCAAGCGGCAGACCACACGAGATCATGCTCTTACAAATGCCAGGATCAATGCCGAGTTTGGACAGTGAAAGCCGCCACGCACCCGGTGCGTGCATCATACGAATCACGATCATCGTGGCGTTGGAGCAAATGGTCAGCGCCACCGCGATGCCACAGCCCAGAGCCTCCATATGAAGCACGGCAACGAAGATGATATCCAAAACCGCATTAACAAGGCAGCCGGAAGCGATGATCACAGCAGGCCCGCGCGTGTCGCCCACGGCGCGCAGCAATGCCGTTCCCATATTGAGCAGCAGTGCCGCAACCATCGCGGCAAAATAACAGCGAGCATAGGCCTCACCCTCGGCCAATAGTTCATGCGGCGTGTTCATAAGCACCAGCATGGGCTCAACGAACACTATGCCAAGAATCGAGAAAGCGATACCGCCCACCAGCGCGAGCGTCATGGCTGTATGGACCGAACGACTCAGTCGCTCATCATCGTGCTGGCCAAAATACTGACCGGTAATGACCGCGCAGCCGGCGCCGACGCCAACGCAAAAGCCAATGCAGAGCTCGGTGAGGACCATCGTGGCCTGAATGCCGCCCAGCGCGAGCTTGCCGCCAAACTGGCCAACGATATACGTACCGATAAGCGTGTAGGCCTGCTGAAAAAACGAACTAAAGAAGATGGGGACGCACAGCGACAGCAGCTGTTGCCAAATGACACCCTGCGTTACATCGATAGCCGTAGATTTCTTAGCCACACGCCCTCCCCGCCAACGTATGTTAAACAACAAAACGGCAATTTAAGACCAAAGCCAATGTCAGCTTAGCACCGACTGGCGTCGACCGAAACACCCCGAATCAGAGCCAGGTGCGAAATATCTGCCTAGTGATACAAACCCGGCTGGTAGTGATACTCATTGCTCACATGCGGGCACAGCTGCCAAAAGGCGACGGCACTCGCCGCGGCCACGTTGAGCGAATCGACCCCGTGCGCCATCGGAATGCGCACCGCGTGGTCACAGCCGGCAATGGTCTTGGCGAGCAAGCCGGCACCCTCGGTGCCCATAAAAATCGCCAAGCGATCAATCTTCTGCAGTACAGGATCATCAAGCGAAACAGAGTCGTCCGTCAACGCCATAGCGGCACACGAAAAACCGGCATCGTGCAACGCGCTCAGACCATCATGCGGCCACACACGAGCCTCGCTGCCAATGCGCGTCCACGGCACCTGAAACACGGTGCCCATGCTCACGCGGGCCGAGCGACGGTACAGCGGGTCGCAGCACGTCGGGCTGACCAAAATACCGTCAACGTTCAATGCGGCAGCCGAGCGGAAAATCGCGCCAACATTGGTGTGATCAACAATACCCTCAAGCACGCACACGCGCACCGGACGATCCCCCGCCGCCTCGACGACGCCGCCCAAGAACTCATCAACCGGAATCTGACGCGGGCGACGGAACGCCGCCAGCGCGCCGCGCGTCACGTTAAAGCCCGTCAACTGCTCCATGAGCTCCATGGAGGCCACGAACACGGGAACCGGACCCGCTCCCTCGCGCACGACAAGCTGGTCAAACAGCGGCATCATCTGGTCGAGCCAGCGCTCGCCCAGAAGAAAGCTCACCGGCTCATATCCGGCGCGCACGGCACGCTCGATGACCTTGGCGCTCTCCGCAATAAAGATGCCCTTTTGCGGCTCCAGCACGCAGCGAAGCTCACGCTCGGTCAGTCGCACGTAGGCATCGAGCCGCTCGTCCTCGAGCGAATCAATTCGCAGAACCTCAACGGCATCAGTCATAGCAGCCAGCCCGCACCCTTCTTTACAGCACATCTATACCAAACGAGGCGACGCTAAGCGCCGCCCCATGCATTCAATCAACCCGATGATACCGTTCACGCCAGACGATTTACGCCTCGATGCGACGATACGTCACGAACTCATAATTGACGCCCTCGTCACCCTCACCGGCGGCAATCGTCGCGACCCCGCTACGCTGCGCAATCTCCCAAGCGGGATCGACGTCCAAGTCGGGAAAGTACGTGTCCACGGGATGGACGCAGTGGTTATGAGTGACCTCGGCCTCCACGCAGTACGGCAAAAACTGCCGATAGACATCGCCGCCACCGATCACCCAGGCAACGAGCTCATCGGCAACCGCAGAGAGCGCTTCGTCAACGCTATGCACCACGTCGACGCCCTCGTGGGTAAAGCCCATATCGCGCGTAAGCACGATATTGCGGCGGTTCTTGAGAGGACGCCCGCCGGGAAAACTCAGCAGCGTCTTGCGTCCCATGATAACCGGGCAGCCCTTGGTGCAGGCCACAAAATGGCGCATATCGGCGCGATTGGACACCACCATGTCGCCCTCGCACCCAATGCCCCAATCGTCACACACGGCGACGATAGCAGATAGCTTACACGTCATGAGCACCACCTACACCGCAATGGGAATGTTCTTGACCTGCGGGCCGTGCTCGTAGCCCTCGACGATCAGGTCATCGGTCGTAAACGCATAGAAGTCATGCACATCGGGGTTGAGCGTTACCTTGGGTGCCGCAAACTGCGGACGCTCGATAAGCTCGCGGACGATATCGACATGACGATCATAGATATGGGCGTCGGCGATCACGTGCAGCAGCTCACCGGGAATCATATCGACCGACTGCGCGACCATCATCAGCAAAATGGCGTACTGGCACACGTTCCAGTTGTTCGCGGCCAAAATGTCCTGGCTGCGCTGGTTGAGAATCATGTTGAGCGTCGGCTTGTCGTCCTGAGGACGCTGCGTCACGTTATAGGTCACGCTATAGGCGCACGGATAAAGGTGCATCTCGGACAGATCGCTAAACACGTACGTATTGGTCATAATGCGACGACTATACGGCGTGTGCTTAAGGTCGTACAGCACACGGTCCATCTGGTCGAAGTCGCCCTCGGCGTAATGGCTCTTCTGACCAATCTGATAGCCGTAGGCTTTACCGATGGAACCGGTCTCATCGGCCCACTCATCCCAGATATGGCTGTTGAGATCATGCACGTTATTGGACTTCTTTTGATAGATCCACAGAATCTCGTCCATGGCAGACTTAAGCGCTGTACGACGCAGGGTGAGCGCGGGGAACTCCTCGCGCAGATCATAGCGCGCCGTGACACCAAAGTTTTTAATGGTATAGGCAGGGGTGCCGTCCTCCCACACCGGACGGACCTTTTGGCCCTCGGTGGTGGTGCCATGGTCCAAGATATCGCGGCACATGGTTACAAACTGCTGATCAGCTTTGCTCATTGACCCTCCTGTCAGTCGCCTATAAGCGAGATTTATTGTAGCCCAGGCGCACGCGGCCCCACAGCCCAAACATAAGCCCTCATTTTCTGACATATGCCAGAAATTCCTTGCGCAAATCCGCACGTTCGCTATTCTATTGTTGACATATGTCAGATTTGGAGAGTGTATGGCTGGAAGACGCGAAAAACTGCGCCGCGTTGGGATCATCCCCGAATATCGCGGTTTTACCCCCGATGGCCTGGCGAGCGGCGATGCCATCGATATGACAGTCGACGAGCTCGAGGTGCTGCGCCTGTGCGACTTGGAAGGCCTTAACCAAGAGGCAGTCGCCCAGCACATGGGCATTGCCCGCGCCACGGTGACGGCAATCTGCAGCCGCGCGCATCGCAAGGTGGCCGATGCGCTGGTCAACGGACGGGCGCTCGTTATCGAGGGCGGCAATATCGCATACTCCCCCATCACCACGACAACGGCCGCATGGCCAGCAAAGGAGGTCGACACCATGAGGGTGGCAACGACGTACGACAACGGCAACATCTTTATGCACTTTGGCCGCAGCGAGCAGTTCAAGATCTACGACATCCAGGATGGCAAGGTGCTCAACGAGCAGGTCGTAGGCACCGGCGGCACCGGCCACGGCGCCTTGGCGGGCCTGCTTGCCAACGGTGGCGTTGACACGCTCATTTGCGGCGGTATCGGCGGCGGCGCTATCAACGCGCTTGCCCAAGCCGGCATCACGGTCTATGCGGGCGCCCAGGGCAGCTGCGATGCCTGCGTCGAGGCCCTCATTGCCGGCACGCTCGCACAGAACGGCGAGGCCACCTGCGACTGCCATGGACATGATCACGAGCACATCCACGAGCATGGCGAGTCCTGCGGCTGCCACGGTCACCACGACCATGACGGGCACGAAGGCTGCGGCTGCCACTAGCGGCAAGCACCTCGTCGAGAACGCGCTTCCACGCGTGCGACAACCAGCGAGCAAACGGCGAAGGCCGCCTGGAATACCATCCAGGCGGCCTTCGCCATACACGACTCAACTAGTCGTTACTTCTTGTTGCGCATCTGCGCTTCCATCTGGCGCAGCAGGTCCATATCGGACTTGGGGCCGCCCGTTCCCAGGCCGCCCATGCCGCCCAGCCCCATGGCATCCAGACCGGGAATATTGGGCATGCGCATCTTCTTGCCCTTCTTACCCTTCTTGCCCTTCTTGCCGCCGGCCTGCGCCTGATTGGCCATCGTGCGCATGCGGCCCATCATCTTATTCATCTCGCCCCACTGCTTCATAAGGCTATTGACCTCGGTGGGGGTCACGCCGGCGCCCTTGGCAATGCGGGCACGGCGCTGGCCGTTGATGATGGAGGGGCGAAGGCGCTCCTCCTTGGTCATCGACATGATGATGGCCTCGTTCTTATCGAAGATACCTTCGTCCAGGTTACCACCCATCTGGTTAAGCGCACGCTGGCCACCGGGGAGCATGCCCAGAATGCCCTTCATGCCGCCCATCTTCTTGACGGCCTTCATCTGGTCGAGCATGTCGTTCATGGTAAAGCCCTCGCGCAGCATGCGCTCGGCGGCCTCGAGCTGCTCGGCGTCGGCCGCCTCTTGGGCCTTCTCGATAATGCCGACAACGTCGCCCATACCCAGAATGCGCTTGGCCATACGATCGGGGTAGAACGGCTCCAGCGAATCGGGCTTCTCGCCCATGCTCACAAACTTGATGGGCTTGCCGGTCACCTGGCGCACGGAAAGCGCGCCGCCGCCACGAGCGTCGCCGTCGAGCTTAGAGATGATCACGCCGTCAAAGTCGGTGCGCTCGGCGAAGGTCGAGACGACGTTGACGATATCCTGACCGGTCATGGCATCGACGACCATCAGCACCTGATCGGGCTTGACGGCCTTCTTGATGTCCACGGCCTCCTGCATCATCTGCTCATCGATCTGAAGACGTCCGGCGGTATCGACGATGACCACGTCGCGCAGGTGGTCGACGGCCTCCTGGATGGCGCCCTTGGCGATATCGACCGGGTGCGCACCGTCGCCGCGGAAGACCGGTACGCCGATCTCGCCACCGAGCGTGGCCAGCTGGTCGGCAGCAGCGGGACGGTAGACGTCGCACGCGGCGAGCAACGGCGAGCGGCCCTGCTTCTTGAGCAGGTAGGCCAGCTTTACGGCAGCCGTGGTCTTACCGGAGCCCTGCAGACCCACAAGCATGATGACATTGGGAATGCGGTTGCTAAAGACGAGCTTGCTCTCGGTTGAGCCAAGCATCTCGGTGAGCTCGTCGAGCACAATCTTGACGACGTTTTGCGCCGGCGACAGCGACTCCATAACCTCGGCGGTCATGCAGCGCTCCTTGGTCTTGGCGACGAACTCCTTGACGACCTTGAAGTTGACGTCGGCCTCGAGCAGCGCCATACGGATATCGCGCATGGCCGAGGTGATATCGGCCTCGGTCAGCTTGCCCTTGCCGCGCAGGCGGTCAAATGTGTCGTTGAGGCGATCGCTCAGAGAATCAAACACTAGTCACTCCTTAATTGGACTCGCCCACCAGGGCGCGGCAGAAATCTTTGGCATTGAACTCCTGCAGGTCATCGACCTGCTCGCCCACGCCGATGCGCAGGATGGGAAGCTTGAGCTTCTCGGCCACGGCCATGGCGATACCGCCCTTTGCCGTGCCGTCGAGCTTTGTCATGATAATACCGTCCAGGCCAAGCGCCTCGTTAAACTCGAGCGCCTGGTTGAGGCCGTTTTGGCCCGTTGCGGCATCGATCACGAGCACGACATAGACGGGCATGGGGCCGGCGGCCATATTGGCGGCGCGCTTGCGGGTCACATTGACCACCTTGGCAAGCTCGCGCATGAGCTCGGGGCTCGTGTGCAGACGACCGGCGGTATCGATGAGCACCAGGTCGCTGCCGCGCTTGTCGGCCTCGTCGAGCACGTCGTAGCAAACACTTGCCGGGTCGGAGCCGCGGTCGCGCTTGATGACGGGGACGCCAGCGCGCTGACCCCACACATCGAGCTGCTCGATAGCGGCAGCGCGGAAGGTATCGGCCGAACCGATCACGACGTTCTTGCCGCGGGAGGCCATGGCGCTCGCGATCTTACCGACCGTCGTGGTCTTGCCGGCACCGTTAATGCCCACAAACAGCACGCAGCTCGGCGTATCGGAGAACGGATCGCGCTCGATGGGCACAAAGTGCTGCTCAAGCTGCTCGGCCAGGGCACGGCGAAGCTGTGGAGCGGTCTTGAGGTTCTTCTTGGCCGCGGCATCGCGCAGGTCATCGGAGACCTGAATGGCGATCTCGGCGCCCATGTCACCCATGACGAGGGTGTCCTCCAGGTCCTCCCAAAAATCCTCGTCGACCTCACCGCCAAAGTAGAAGACCTCGTTGAGGGCCTCGCGGCTTCGCTCAAGTCCGCGCGAGAGAGCATCGAAGAATCCCATTATGCATTCACGACCTTTCCGGTTTCGCGATCGAGTTTTTGCGAGACGACGCGACTGACGCCGTCGGCTTGCATCGAGACGCCATAGAGGACGTCAGCGTCCTCCATAGTACGGCGCTGATGCGAGATAACCAAGAGCTGCGTATCGGAACGCAACACATCGAGCGCGCCGATGAGCTTGGACAGGTTGGCGTCATCGAGCGCCGCCTCGACCTCGTCCAGCACATAGAACGGCACCGTGCGCGTACGATACACGGCAAAGAGCAAGGCGAGCGCCGTCAGACTCTTCTCGCCGCCCGACATGAGCATCATCTTGGTGATGCGCTTGCCGCGCGGCTGCGCCACGACCTCGATACCCGTCTCGGCAGGATGCTCGGGATCGGTCATCTCCAGATGAGCCTGGCCGCCCGGGAAGAGCATAGCGAAGATCTCGCGGAAGTTCGCGTCGACCTTCTCAAACGTCACCAGGAACGCCTTGCGCATCTTGCGATCAATGGCCACCGTGATCTTGGTGAGCGCCTTGCGCGCGCTCTCCAGATCGGCCAGCTGCTCCTCGATGTAGTCGGCGCGGCGCTTGAGCTGCTCGTACTCCTCCATGGCAACTTGGTTAACGGGACCAAGGTTGTTGATCTGGCGCACAAGCTGGTTGAGTTCGCGCTCGGCGGCATCGCGGTCGGTAGGAGCAGGAAGCATGAGCGCTTCCTCGAGCACCGTCGTGCCATCGGCGGTAATGGCCTTGATGGCAGCCTCGACCTGCACCTCGAGCTTGCCACGCGCGACCTTGAACTCGTTTTGCGTGGCGGAGGCGGTATCGACTCGCTCCTTAGCGCGGGCAACCTCTGCCTTGGCATCCTCGATGGTCTTCTTGAGCGAAGCGGAGTCCGCCTCCTCCAGAGAGGCCTGGTCACGCAGGCGCGATGCCCAATCCGACGCGCGTTCCAACAGGGCAGAATAGCGTTCGTGCATGGGATCGACGCGCAGGCGCAGCAGCTCGAGCGAGCGCGAGGCCTGGCGTGTTCCGCGGATACGACGGTCGATGCCCTCAAGACGATGCTCAAGGTCGGGCACGCGGCCCTTCAGCGAACGCAGGCGTTCGCTCGTCTGGACTAGGCGAACCTTGGCGTCGGCGAGCTTGCCGGCAGCCTCGGAATCGTCACGGCGAACGCGGTCGAGTTCGTCGTTGGCCTCGGAAATCTGCAAGCCCAGATCGCTTGCCTGCGCGCGGGCCTCGTCACGCGAACGGGTGAGCTCGTCAACGCGCGGGCGCGCAGCGCGAACGGCTTCGGAGGCCTGCTCGCGGCGCTTGGAGATGCGCACGCGCTCGACCTCGGCATTGTTGGCGCTTTGCTCCAAGCGGCCGATCTCGGAAAGCAGCGAGCGGCGCTCGCCCTCAAGACGGGCGATCTCACCGGCGGCATCGCCCTCGGCGGCACGGGCCTCCTCGACGGCAGCGTTGGCCTCAACGACCTGATCCGACACATGCTCAAACACAGCGGCCAAATCGGGCTCAAGCCCCTCCAGCTCGCGAATGCGACGCTTACGCTCCAGAGCACCCGACGCCTCGCCGGCATCGAGGCCCACACGCACCAGGCCGCCGCAGGCGACGCGGGCGCCATCGGGGGTCACGTAAGTCACGCCGTCAACGACCGGCGCCGAAAGCGCGGCAGAAAGATCGTCCACTACGTAATAGCCGCCGAGCAGCGCCTCGACGACGGGTCCGTAGCCTGCGCGCACGGACAGACGATCAACCAGGCGGGTACCGGCAGCGCCCTCAGCGGCGGTAGAGCCGCTCACGCCGCGCGCCACCAGCAATGCCTCGCCCGAGGCCTTCTTTTGGTCCAGAGCCGCACGACCGGCACGCTCAAGCGTGGCGGCGTCATCAAACAGCAGCGCATCGATATCGCCGGCGAGCAATTGCTCAACCAGGCCCTCAAGCTCGCGCGGGGCCTCCAGCACGTCGCCCAGACGACCCAAGACATCGTCGCCCAGCGCACCCACCAGACGGCTCACGAGCGGCGAGCTGTCGGCCATGCGGGCATCGAGTTTCTTTTGGCTGGCAAGCTCCGAGCGCACCTCGGACAGCTTGTTGCGCGCCTCACTCTCACGATTACGCAAGTCCTTCAGGGCTGCACGGGCGACCTCGGTGGCCTCACGCGCATCGGCCTGGGCCTGGCGCGCTTCCTCAAGAGCGCCTTCAAGCTCCTCGGCGCGGTCACGACGGCTCTCGAGCGAGGCCATGACCTCCTCGAGCTGCTCGTCAATCTGCTCCAGGCGCGAGGCATACATGTTGTCCTCGACCTCGGCATTGCTCAGCGAGTCCTTCACCTTGGCGAGCTCGAGCGCGGCGTTATCGGCTACGCGCTGAACATCGCGATGCTCACGCGTAAGCTGCGAAATCTGATTGTCGAGCGCCACGCGCCGCTCGTGGAGCTCAGCGGCGGCAGGACCAGCGGCGTCAACGTCCTCCTGGGCCTGCATATGCGCACCGGTCACTTCCTCAAGCTGCGCACGCGCGTCCTCAAGCTCCTCGACCACGCGACGACGCTGATGCTCGGAGCTCGAAATCTGCCCGCGCATATCAGACAGGCGCGACACCATGTTGTGACCCTTTTCCTCGAGCAGGCGCATGTCGGAGTTAATGCGGCCGACCACATCTTGCATATGGCGGCGCTGCTCGCCCAGGTCGCCCACAAACAAGCCTTTTTCCTCGAGCATAACCTGGAGCTTCTCGAGCTCGCGCTCCTTTTCGCCCATGCGGTACTGCGCAAGCTCCAGCTCGGCGGCACCTTCCTTGGAGCGGCTCTCCAGATCGTTCCACTGCGACTGCAGCGAACGCAGCTCGTCGACGGCCAGCATCTGCGTAAGCTCGTTCGCGCGAGAGGACAGCTCTTTGTACTTGCGTGCGCGATCGACCTGACGCTCCAGCGGTCGCAGCTGACGGGCGATTTCCTTATTGATGTCGCGGGCACGCGTCAGGTGCTCGTCCATCGACTTAATCTTTTTGAGCGCGCGCTCCTTGCGGCGCTTGTGCTTGGAGATGCCGGCGGCCTCCTCGATGAGAGCGCGACGCTCCTCGGGGCGGCTCTGCAAAATGGCGTCGAGCTTGCCCTGGCTGATGATGGAATGCGTATCCTTGCCCAGGCCCGAATCGTGCAGGATGTCCTGAATGTCCATCAGGCGGCACGGACTCGAGTTGATAAGGTACTCGCTTTCGCCCGAGCGATACATACGACGGGTGATGGCAACCTCGTCAAAATCGACGGGCAGCATATGGTCCGAGTTATCGAGCACCAGCGTGACCTCGGCGACACCCACCGGCTTGCGAGCCGACGAGCCCGAGAAGATGACATCCTCCATGGCCTGGCCGCGCAGCTGCTTGGCGCTCTGCTCGCCCAGAACCCACAGGATGGAGTCAGAGATGTTCGATTTTCCCGAGCCGTTGGGACCGACGATGACGGTCAGGCCCGGCTCAAACGTCATATGGGCGCGGTCGGCAAACGACTTGAACCCTTTGAGCGTGAGGGACTTGAGATACACGGTTCCTCGCTTACACGTGCTTCTTGTTCAGAATCACGCCGTTGGTGGTGTAACCCATGCGGTCGAGCGCTTCGAGCGCGGCGGCTCCCTCGGCTTCCTTCTTTGAGGAGCCGGAGCCGCGACCCTGACGAATACCATCGATCAACACCACGGCGGTAAAGGTGGGCGCATGCGCCGGGCCCTCGGAGCCAACGAGCTTATACGCTGGGGGCTCGTGACCGTCGGCCTGCACGCACTCCTGCAAAAACGACTTGGGGTTCGCAGGATGCTCGGCACGCTCGGAAGCCAAATGCGGCTTAAGCGTACGGTGAATGAACTCCGCCGCCGCATCCCAGCCGGCATCCAGGTACAGCGCACCCACGAGCGACTCATAGACGTTCTCGAGGGCCGAATGCAGGCCGCGCGCACCAGTACCGGTCTCAGAGGCACCAAAGATGATGATGTCGTCGATGCCCAGCTCGTGAGAAACCTCGGACAGCGTAGCGCCCGAGACAAGCGACACCTTCAGGCGCGTGAGCTTGCCCTCGTCAAACTCCGGATAGGACTCAAACAGGGAGCGTGCGACCACAGCGCCCAAAATGGAATCGCCCAAGAACTCAAGGCGCTCATAGCTGGCAGAAACCGGCTGTCCCTCGACTGCCGAGGGATGCGTAAGGGCCGCGCGCAGCAGCACCTTATTGTTGAACTCGTGGCCCAGGATTTCCTGGGCGCGCGTAAGTCGGTCGGATAAAGCCAAGACTTAGGCCTCCTTGGCAGCTTCGATAGCGTCGACGGCGTCGGCGACAGAGTTGAGCGAGAGCAGGGTCTCGTCATCGATCTCGAGGTTGAACTCGTCCTCGATAGCCGTAACCAGCTGCAGGCGCTCGAGCGAGTTGGCATCGAGGTCGTCAAAGGTGGTCTCCTCGCTAATTTCGGCAACATCGACGCCCAGAACGTCAGCAGCGACCTCGGCGATCTTGTCGAAGATTTCGGAGCGGTCCATAGCGCTTCCTCTCATAGTGCATGAATACCAAAAGAATGGTACCGCCCGGGCGGTACCAAGACACGGTTCTGATTCTACCCCACGGCGTGCACCGCGAAGCACATAACAGCGCTCTAACTCGCTCTTATAAAACGATACCATCCATAGAGTTGGCGACATTCTCGACCAGCCCGGCGCGCACGGCTTCGGCCGCCGCGAGCGTACCGTTTTTGACAGCCTCGACTGAGGTGGCACCATGGCCGATCAGGACCACGCCGCGCAGGCCCAGAAGAATCGCGCCGCCCTTGGCGTCGCCAGAGAACTTGGCCTTAATCTCGCGCATCTGCTTTTTAATGAGCAGCGCGGCGATCTTGGTGCCGAGCGAGGCCATAAAGGCGCCCTTGAGCTCCTGCAGCAAAAACTTGGCAGCGCCCTCAGTGGCCTTGAGCGCAATATTGCCCGACATGCCATCGGCAACGATGACATCGAAGTTACCTGAGGTGAGGTCGGTGCCCTCGCAGTTACCAACAAAGCCGGGAACGGCGGCCTTCATAGCAGGGAAACAGGCCTTGGTAAAGTTGGAGCCCTTCTCGTCCTCGGTGCCGTTGGCGAGCAGGCCCACGCGAGGATGCTCGATGCCCAGGACGACGCGGGCATAGGCGCTGCCCATCTGGGCAAAACGCACCATATCGTCAACCTCGACATCGGGGTTGGCACCCATGTCGCACAGCACCGTCAGACCGCCGGCGCGATTGGGCAGTGCATTGGTCAGACAGGGGCGCACCGGCTGCTTCTTGCCTTCGGCCTGATACCTAAACGGCGTCACGTAGGCGGTGGCAGCGGCGGTCATGGCACCGGTCGAGCCGGCGGAGAAGAACGCATCCGCGTTGCCCTTCTTAATGGCGCGGCAAGAAAGCACGATCGACGACTTACGCTTGGTCATCACGGCGCGAATGGGATCGTCATCCATGGCGATAACGTCAGGTGCCTCAAGGGCCTCAACACGTGCATGGGAAGCTGCAAAGGGATTGACGATTTCGGCGGGGCCAGCTGCCAAGACCTCGATATCGGGATCGGCGGCAAGCGCAGCCTCGATACCATCGAGAACAACCTGAGGTTTCTCGTCTCCGCCCACAACGTCTACACAAACGCGAACGTTACTCATATACATGCTCCTTATACAAAAATGGCCGACTCACTGAGCCGGCCATTGTGGTTCCATTTGGAACGGCATCGCATCCAGAGTATACCGTTACTCGGTAACGATAACCTCACGGTCCTTGTAGAAACCGCAGCTGGGGCACACGTGGTGCGGAAGCTTGACAGCGCCGCAACGGGGGCACGTGGACTGAGCCGCAGCCGAGATCTTCATGTTGGCGGAACGACGGGTGTGAGTGCGGATACGACCCTGCTTTTGTTTAGGTACGGGCATAGTGACCTTCCTTATGAACTATCCAGTGTGGCGATTACGCGCAAGTAGCGATACTACCACAGTTTTACTCATCGAGCTTGAGATTCTTCAATGCTGCAAATGGATTTTCCGTGGCAGCGGCCCATTCTGCCTCTGCCTGGGCGGCGCAATCGCATTGCTCGACGTTGAGATTGCAACCGCAGGTGGGGCACAGACCACGGCAATCGGGCTTGCAGAGCACCACAAACGGCGTGTCCATAACGACCGCGTCATTGATGGGCTCACCCAGATCGACGATGCGGTCCTCACCCAGGAGCTCGTAGCCGTCCTCGTAGGCCTCGGGATCCTCGGGCTCCTCAAAGAGGTAGAACTCCTCGATCTCTCCGGCGATATCAAACGAGGCGGGCTCCAGGCAACGGTCGCACTCACCGGTGGCGTGCGCGCGGACCATGCCCGTGAGCAAGACACCGGTACCGGCATTGGTAAAGACAACGTCGTAGTCGATGCCGTCCTGTAGCTGGTACTCCTTCTCGCCCACCGTGTAGGTGGCGACATCGACCTTACCGGTCAGCGGAAACGAATCTCCAGGAAACTCGAGCTGCTCGGAAAGATCGACGGTAACGCTCGGGAACTCAGCCATTACCACTGACCATTCTGCTGGGCGGCACCCTCGTTGAGCTGCTGACGGCAACGGGTAACGGTGCCGGTCAGGCTCTTGAGGTTCTCCTCCAGGTGCGTAAAGACCTGCTCTGCGTAGTCCTCGGCAGCATAACGCGTCTCGCGCTCGTACTGCTGGGCACGATCGCGGATGTCGTCGGCCTGCTGCTGCGCAAGGCGGACAATCTCCTGCTCACCGGCAATGGTGAGGGCCTGCTGCTGAGCATCGGCGATGATGGAATCGGCCTGAGCGGCGGCGGAAGCCATAAGCTCCTCGCGCTCTTTGAGGATACGGCGGGACTTCTGCCATTCCTCGGGATAGCTCATGCGGATCTCATCGAGGATGTTGAAGAACACGTCGGCGTCGATGACCTTGAACTGAGCGTTCTTGCCGAAAGGCGGCTTGGCTTCCTCGATCAGCCCTTCGAGCTCATCGACCAAGCTGACGATCCTATCGCCAGGAAAATTCTCGCCCGGCATCCGGTCTCCTTTCATAGGTAACATATCATCGTGCTAGTTTACCACATGCCACCAGGCAATAAAAAACGTCACGAAAAGCGATGTCTGAGCGCTTCGACCACGTTGGGCGGCACAAACGTCGATACATCGCTGCCGAGCGAGGCGATCTGGCGAACGACCGAGCTCGAGATGTAACCGTACTGCGGAGCACTCATGACAAAGATGGACTCCAGCTCGCTATCCAAGCGATAATTGAGGTCGGCCTGCTGCAGCTCATACTCAAAGTCGGTCATGGCGCGCAGGCCCTTGACCACGGCCCCCGCCCCCTGCTCACGAGCGAAGTCGACCAAGAGGCCGGTAAAGGGCAGGACTTCGACGCCGTCGATATCACCGAGCGCCTCGCGGGCCAGCGCCACGCGCTCATCGAGCATAAACGTGGTGCCCACACCGTTTTTACCCTGCGACTCTGCAACAGCGACGATCACACTGGGAAAGATGCGGCGGGCGCGGCGGATCACATCGATATGGCCAAACGTGATGGGATCGAAGGTGCCCGGGACGATCACGCGGTTGATGGTGTCATTCATGGGCGTCCTCCTGAAACGTCGTGGCATCATTGTTGTCAGCATCGGTGCCGGCGCTATCGCCCTCACCATCGTCATCGCCGACCCAACGGAGCAGGTCGACCGAGGTAATGCCGTAGCGCTTCTCACGTACAGTCTCAAAGTCTGCCGGATGCGCGCCCGCATCGGCGGCGGCATGCTCAAACAGGGCGTAAGCGCCAGACGCAAGCAGACCCTGCTGGGCCAGATTCTGCAGCAGTTCCTCGACCGGCTCGGCACCAAAAGCATAGGGCGGGTCGAGCAGGACCAGATCAAAGGGGCCGCCCGGTACACGACCGCGTGAGGCACTCGTCAGCATGTCGCCCGTGACCACGCGCCAACGCGCACGGTCATGGCAGAGCGACTCGATATTCTTGGTAATGAGCCGCGCGGCGTTGCGATCGATCTCAAACGTCGTGAGCGAGCGGGCCCCACGAGAGAGCATCTCTAACCCTAAGGCACCGGAGCCGCCAAAGGCGTCCAACACACGAACCTCGTCCAAATCGAAATCGAATGCCGACATGACCATAGATGCGCACGCCTCGCGCACGCGATCAGTCGTGGGGCGGGTGACATCGCGACCACGGGGCTCCTCGATCTTACGACCGCGCCATTCGCCGCCGATGATTCTCATCCTCCGCTGACCTCCTTAAAGATATGTCGATAACGCATGGCGACCGCGTCGCGCAAGGGACGCGTCGCCACAGAGTCAAGGTTGCAAGCATACCGCAAGAGCTCGACCGCGTCCAAATGGGCCCACTCGATCAGCTCCTCGTCGGCGTCCAGGTCGACAAAGCGCAGGGTCACACCACCATGCTGGCGATAACCCAGGATCTCGCCTTCATGGCGCAGGCGCAGGTCCATCTGGGCGAGCGTAAAGCCGTCCGAGGTCTTTTCGAGCGACTGGAGACGGTCTTGTGCCGCCGATGCGCCGCCGTTGCCCTTGGAGTGCGTCATGACCAGGCACGTGCCCGACACACTGCCACGGCCCACGCGGCCGCGCAGCTGGTGCAGGGCAGCCAATCCAAAGCGCTCGCCGTTCTCGATGACCATGACGGTGGCGTTAGGCACGTCGACGCCCACCTCGACCACCGTAGTCGAGACGAGCACGTCAATCTCGCCACGCTTGAAGGCATCGATAACCTGGTCCTTCTCCCCCGCCGGCATGCGGCCGTGAAGGCGCTCGACGGTAAGCCCCGGCAACGCAAGACGCAGTCGGTCGAGCTCGGTTGCCGTATCGTGCAGCGGCACGGGGACGGTTACGCGGCCCTCGTCGTCGCGAGCAATACCGGGCACGTCTTCCAGCTCATCGGCCGAGTCACTCGGCTCCACGAGCGGACAAATCACGTAGGCCTGCTGACCCTTTTCATGCGCCTCGCGGATGGCGCCATAGGCGAGGTCACGGCTCGACTCGGTGAGCACGCGTGTCGTCACGCCAGCACCAGGGACGGGCCGATGGCGAATGATGCTCGTGTCCAGATCGCCGTAGACCGAAAGCGCCAGCGTACGCGGGATGGGCGTCGCCGTCATAACGAGCAGATCGGCACCCGGCCCCTTCGCGCGCAGGGCGTTGCGTTGGCCCACACCAAACCGGTGCTGTTCATCGATGACCACGAGCGACAGATGCTTGAACGCAACGTTATCCGAAAGAACCGCGTGGGTGCCAAAGAGCACGTCAAGCTCGCCCGATTCCAGCTGTGCATGGATGCGCTCGCGCTCTGCGGCCGGCGTGGCACCCGTCAGAAGTGCCCAGGACATGCCGGCCTGCGAGAGCAGAGGGCCGGTCTTATCGGCATATTGGCGCGCCAGCACGCCCGTGGGCGCCATAACGCAGGCCTGCGTGCCGCTATCGGCAGCCACAGCCAGCGCGCAGGCGGCAACGGCGGTCTTACCGGTACCGACATCGCCCAGCAGCAGACGGTTCATCACGCGCCCGCCATCGCACATGTCATGCAGGATGTCTTGGAATGCGGCCTCCTGCTCGTCGCTCAGCGAAAACGGAAGGGCCTGTTTAAGCGCGCCCAGATGCTCGCCCGCAGTGTGGGCATAGGGCACCACATCGACCAGGCCGCCGTCGTTGCGCAGACGCAGCGCCAGCTGCAGGTAGAGGCACTCCTCGTAGGCAAGACGCCGGCGTGCGATGTCGCGCTCAGCCATGCTCGAGGGAAAGTGGATCGAACGCAACGCGCGGGCATTGCTCATGAGCTTCCGCTTTGCGCGCAGCAGCGCGGGAATCGGATCGAACGGATTGCCGACGACCTCGAGCGCGCCGCTTACGATGCGGCGCATCCACGCCTGGCTCACGCCATCACTCACGTAATGGACCGGCAGGATGGTGCCTGCGGCACGCCCGTCCTCGAGCTTATCAAAGTGCGGCGAGGCCATCTGCTTAAAGCCGTAGGCAAACTCGACCTTGCCCATCACGGCCAGGCGGTCGCCCTGCTTAAGCTGCTGGGCAATCCAGGGCTGGCGGAAAAAGGCGACCTGCAGCACGCCCGTCTCGTCAACAAGCGAGACCTCGGTCACCTGCATGCGCGGACGCGGCTGCTTTTGGACGATACGGTCGACCGTGGCGATGATGGTGCACACGGTACCGATGGGCGCCATCTCGATAGACCAAGAACGGGTAAAGTCGAGGTATCGATGAGGGATATGGAGAAGGAGGTCCCCCACCGTCCGAATTCCCAGACGGCGAAGGGCCTCCTCACGTTTACCCGAAACATATTTGAGTCGCGCGATATCCTCGTCGAGCGCATTGCTCTGGGCAAAGCGCTCCGAGACGCGCGGCACGGAGCACAGCTCGGACATGGGCAGTTGCCTACTCGATCGAGAAGATCACGGGATAGAGCGGCTGCTCGCCACGATGGGCGTCAATCTCCAGATCGGGCTGAGCCTCCTCGATAGCGTCGACGATCTCCTGGAAGGCCTCATCGGACAGCTCCTCGCCGGCCAGAATCGTCAGCGCGTCGCCCTCCTCTTCCTCCTGCATGCGGTTGATGCAGTCGAGCGTGACCTGCTTCACGTCGGAACCGACCACGTCGATGGAGCCGGCGATGATACCCATGACGTCACCGGAGTGAATCGGAGAACCGTCAGAGGCACTGGAGTCGCGCACGGCGCGGGTGACCTCGCCATCGCGGACCTCGCTGATGGCGTCGACCATGGCGGCGACGGCATCCTCGAGCTCGGAATCGGGCAGGACCGCGAACAGCGCGGAGAAGGCCTGCGGGACGGTCTTGGTGGGAACGACGGCGACCTTCTTGTCGGTGCAGGCTGAAGCAGCAGCCTCAGCGGCCATGCGGATGTTGCCGTTGTTGGGCAGGATGATGACCGAGGTCGCGTTGACCTGGTCCACCGCGCCCAGCAGGTCGGCGGTCGAGGGATTCATAGTCTGGCCACCGGACACGATCACGTCGACGCCGAGGGACTTGAGGATGTCGGCCTCGCCGGAACCGGCGGCAACGGCGACAAAGCCCAGCGCCTTGGCGGGCTCGGCGGCCTTTTCCTGATCCTCGTGGATCTTGGCGGTACGGTCGTGGGCCTCCATCTCCATGTTGTGGATAAAGACCTCATAGATCTGACCGAGCTGCAGCATGTGCTCGAGCACCAGGTTGGGGGTGTTGGAGTGCACATGGATCTTGTAGTCGGGATAGGCGCCCACGAGAAGCTCGCAGTCGCCCATGGAACCCAGGAACTTAAGGCACTCGTCCTCGTCAAACGGGGCGTCGGCCTTAAACAGGAACTCGTTGCAGTAGCGGAACTCCGAGCCCTCCCAATCGTCGTTGGCCTCGATCTCAACGCGACCAAGGGCCGCGTCGCGGGCAGAGACAGCGGAATCAAACGTGGCGGAGAAATCCTCGACAACGGTGCTGCGGCCAAGTGCTGCAGCCACAAAGTTCTCAAGGAAGATGGCGAAGCCAAAGGCGCCGGAGTCGACCACGCCGTTCTCCTTCAGAACGGGCAGCAGGTCGGGCGTGCGGGCGACGGACTGGTACGCCTCGACGACGATAGCATCGAGCGCATCCTCGGCCGAGAACTTCTTCTTCTCGCACTCATCGGCCTTGGTCGAGACATCGCGCAGGACCGTGAGGATCGTGCCCTCGATGGGCTTGCGGACAGCCTGGAAGGCAACCTTGACGGCACGACGGAAGGCGAAGGCAATGTTGGCGGACGTAATAGGCTCGTCGGCAGAGACAAGACCCTCGGCCACGCCGCGCAGAATCTGCGAGGTGATGACTCCGGAGTTACCGCGGGCACCCATCAGGGAGCCGTGGGTGATGGCGCCGGCGATGGCCTCCATATCGGCATCGGCGGGAAGGGCGGAAAGCTCCTTGGTCACCGAGGCGAGCGTGAGCGACATGTTGGTGCCGGTGTCGCCGTCGGGTACGGGGAAGACGTTGAGCTTGTTGATCTCCTCGGCCTTGTCGGAAACGGCAGCCGCAGCGATCGGAAAACAGGTGCGAATGGTCTTTGCAATCATGGGTATTTGAATCTCCGTTTTCGGATGCTAGTTCAGACGGCTCTTGAGCGCGTCGATATGGATGCCGATCTTAAGGCTGGCGGGATCGATCTGGGCGATCTCCTGCAGGGTAAAGGCAACGGAGCTCGAAAGATTGTGGCAGACGGACTTCATGTTGACGCCGTTCTCGAGCACGACGTGAAGATCGACCGTAAGGCCGTTCTCGTCGGCGGAGACAAGCACGCCCTTGCGGAGGCGCTGACCGGCAAGCAGGCGCACGCTCTCGGCGCCCTGGAGCTGTTCGGCCATACCGACGACGCCATAGCACGTCATCGCGGCATAACCGGCAATATCGGCAATAACGTCGTTCGAGACGCTCAGGCTGCCGTTAATGGTCTCAGACACAAGAATCTCCTTATCTGGTGCTCGCGGCACCATCTCGTGGGAGCAATCATTGGAATATTCTACAACGACCGCGCCATGTTGAGGTGGCGGGCCTCGGGATTACATCCTCGACACGAAATGTTGATACGGTAACGTTCGCGAACAGCGATCGCGGCATGAAAAAACCCGCCGCATAAGCGACGGGTTTTACAACCTGGCTCCCCGGGTAGGACTCGAACCTACAACAGCGCGGTTAACAGCCGCGTGCTCTACCATTGAGCTACCGAGGAATTTAAAGCCCAACAGAAAGGGCTGAAAAATTCTGGCTCCCCGGGTAGGACTCGAACCTACAACAGCGCGGTTAACAGCCGCGTGCTCTACCATTGAGCTACCGAGGAATAGGTGCGTGCTCTCAAGCAACGAAGTTTATTATACGGACGAATCAGCTCAGGGCAAGAACTTTTTTAAGAAATTTTCCGACCTAGTCATTGGGGACGTTCTTAAACGACCAGTCATTCAAGAACGTCCCCAACGACTACATGAAAGCGCCCTCAAGCGGATGTGCTTGAGGGCGCCTCTTGCTTGACTAGCTTTCGATATAGTCCTTGAGCTTGCTCGAGCGGCTCGGGTGGCGAAGCTTGGCCAGAGTCTTGGACTCGATCTGGCGGATGCGCTCGCGCGTGACGCCAAACTCGCGGCCGACCTCCTCGAGCGTACGGGGATGTCCGTCGACAAGGCCAAAGCGCAGCTCGATAACCTTGCGCTCACGATCGGCAAGCGAATCGAGCACCTGGGTGAGCTGCTCCTGCAGCATGGAGAAGCTGGCCGCATCGGGCGGAACGATAGCCTGGGAGTCCTCGATGAAATCGCCCAGCTGGGAATCCTCTTCCTCGCCGATGGGGGTCTCGAGCGACACGGGCTCCTGCGAGATCTTCTGGATCTCGCGAACGCGGTCGGCGCTCATGTCCATCTCGGCACCGATCTCCTCGGGGGTCGGGTCGCGACCCAGGTCCTGAAGGAGCTGGCGCTGCACACGGACGAGCTTGTTGATGGTCTCGACCATGTGCACGGGAATACGGATGGTACGGGCCTGGTCGGCGATAGCGCGCGTAATGGCCTGACGGATCCACCACGTGGCGTACGTGGAGAACTTAAAGCCCTTCTGGTAGTCGAACTTCTCGACGGCGCGGATCAGACCGAGGTTGCCCTCCTGAATAAGGTCCAGGAACAGCATGCCGCGACCGACATAGCGCTTGGCGATGGAGACGACCAGACGCAGGTTTGCGCTGATGAGTGCCTGCTTGGCTTCGAGGCCCACGTTCTCAATGCGCGTAAGACGACGCATCTCGGCACGCGTGAGCTCGAGCTCGCCCGCCTCGGCAGCCTCGAGCTTCTCGGTGGCCTCGAGACCGGCCTCGATCTTCATGGCCAGATCGACCTCTTCGGAGGCGGTCAGCAGGTCGACCTTGCCGATCTCCTTGAGGTACATACGAACCGGATCGCCGGTCAGCATCACCGTGGAGGCATCGATGCCACGCACGCGGGAGCGTGAACGGGACGTGCGCACGGTGCGCTTCTTCTTGCTCTTGGAAGAACCCATCTCGGCGTCGGCCTGACGGGCCATCTTGAGCTCATGATCGTCAAGCGAGCCGGAATCGTGCTCGTCGTCGTCATCGAAATCGTCGGTATCGGTATCGTTATCGTCATCGTCGACGTCCATGGGGGCGTCGTCGTTACCGCTCGCGGAGATAATCTGGATGCCGCTGTTGCGCAGCGCGGAATACACCGCGGTGAGCTGCTCGTCAGAAACATCGATATCCTTCAGGGCGACCTGAATCTCGTCCTCGGTTACCGAAGTCCTGTTTGAGCCGTTGCCCATGAGCTTTGCAACGTAGGATTCCAGCCCAGTACCCGTGCTCTCAGTCTTTTTTGGCACAGATTCTCCCTTCATAGTCCACAGGACTCAATACTTTAGCACACACATTGACGTCTATACCCAAAAAGAGGACTGGATATAGGCGAGAATACGCTGGTTGACCACAACATCTAGGCTTGTTCGGTGCCTGCGGCCTCCAGGCCGATCAAACGGAACGGGTCCGCCACGCCGCCGATCGACTTTTGCAGTTCGCGCTGACGCTGCGAGTCCTGCGCGGCCTGCACGGTCAGCGCGCGGCGGGCCTCATCATCGAGCGAACGGTCCTGGCGCAGCTTGGCCTGTGCGGCACGCATGCGGCGCTTGATGGTGTAGAGCTCGAGCGTATCGAGCATAAACACGATGTTCGTCTCGGTGGGGTGCTTGCTCGTCGCCGAGATGCGCCCGGCACTCACAAGCGTTGCCGCATCGGGACACACTGAGCGCGCAGCATCCATGCAGGCTGCAGGATCGGTTCCCGGCGGCGTTGCCAGAACGGCCCATGCGATGGACTCGTGACGTGGGTCAACCCACTCGATGGAGCAGATGCGGTCGGCATACGTGCGGAACAGGTCGGGGTAGCTCGTGAGCATCGTCAACAGCTCGCGCTCCCCTGCCAAGGACTTGCGCTCTAGATCGGTAAGAACCATCGGCGCCGCAGCCGGTGCGCCCAAACCATCAGCAACAGGCACAGCGCCCACACCATCGGGCACATCGATTGGCGGCAAGTCGTCAACGACCTCCACTGGTGCAGCGCCATAGGCATCAAGCGGGACGTAGTCGTACGGTTCTTCCTCGACCGGCGCCGCTACGGCCGGAGTCGCGCCCGATGCCCAAGCACCACGAGATGTCCCCTGCGAGCCAGACGACCGACCGCCCGCGCTACCAGATCGCTCAGCCTGCGCCCGCTGGCGTTCATAGTTCTGTTCGCGGCGGCGCTCCGCATCCTCGCGCTTGGCGACGTCGCGAAACACGCGGCCCGAGCTCGCACGCACGGTCTCCAGATCCAAACCCAACAGGTCGGCAATCTGGATAAAGTACGTGTCGATCATATAGCTATCGCGCAGCGGATAGATAAGCGTCAGCGCATCTTCCAGCGCCTTAGCGCGACCGCCTGGCGTGGTGATGTCGCTCGACTCCTGCAGCGAACGGTAAACAAAGTCCATAAGCGGCTCGGCAGCGTCGATGCGCGCCTGCAGTGCCTCGCCACCATGCGCCGTGATGAACTCCATGGGATCGTTGCCGTCGGGTAGCACCACGCAGCGCAGATCCATCGAATCCTGCTCGATAAACTGAATCGCGCGACGGGCAGCCTTTTGACCGGCGGCGTCGCCATCGAACATATACACGATGCGCTTGGCAAAACGGGTGAGCGTCTTGACGTGATGCTCCGTGAGCGCGGTGCCCAGCGTAGCGACAACGTTTTTAATCCCCGCCTCCCAGCAGGCAATGCAGTCGGTATAGCCCTCCACCACGATGGCGGTATCCTGCGCGACGATATACTCCTTGGCCCAATTAAAGCCGTAGAGGTTTCGCTTTTTATGGAACACGCTCGTCTCGGCGGTATTAAGGTACTTGGGTTGGCCGTCACCCATGATGCGACCGCCAAAGGCAATGTTGTGACCCTGCTCGTCAAAGATGGGAAACATCACGCGGTCGTAGAAGCGGTCGGCAAGCTGCCCTCGCCCGCGGCACACGGCAACATTGGCATCGATCATCTCCTGCGGGGTAAAGCCCGCCTGGGACAGGTGCGACACCAGCATATTGCGGCCCGGCGCAAAACCCAGGCAGTAGCGGCGGCAGACGTCACCACCCATGCCGCGGCTGGCAAAGTAGTCGCGCGGACGGCCATCCTTACCGCGCATAAGCATGGTGTGGTAGAACTGGGCGGTCTCGGCGCACAGATCGTAGATGCGGGCACGCTTGGTACCGCGCTCGCGGCGATCTCCGGTGTCATGCAGCTCAATACCCGCGCGATCGGCCAAATAACGAATTGACTCGGGAAAGCTCAGGTTCTCGCGCTTCATGATATAGGTGAAGACGTCGCCACCCTCGCCGCAGCCAAAGCAATGCCACACCTGCGTGGCGGGAATAATGTGGAAAGACGGCGTCTTTTCGCCATGAAAAGGGCAGCAGCCCCAAAACTCATGGCCGCGGGGCTTGAGCTCAACCGTTTCCTGCACGATGGCGACTAGATCGGACGCAGCGCGTACCTGGTCTTTTTCCTCATCGCTAATCACGGATGCTCACCCCCTGCTCGCCCAAGTTGTGACGAATATCTTCGATATTACCCTCGACGGTCGCGATCAACTCATCCAGCGAATCGAACACGCGCGACGGACGCAGCCAGCGCGTAAACGCCAGCGAAACGGAAGCGCCGTACAGGTCGCCCGTATAACCAATTAAATTAGCCTCGAGATGCGCCGAAGCGGCATCGTCGGCATACGTCGGCGGTAGGCCGACGTTCACGGCAGCGGGCCACACGGTGTCATCGACGAGCACCAGACCCTCATACACGCCGTCGGCTGGCACCTGAATACCATCGGGAACTTGCAGGTTTGCCGTGGGAAAGCCCATGCCAGCCCCCTCGTGACGGCCGCGAATAACACCGCCACGCACCATATACGGGCGGCCGAGCAACTCAGCAGCAAGCTCCACATGGCCCTGTCCCAGCTCATGACGAATGCGGGTGGCACAAATAGCCTCACCGCCCTCGCAAAGCAGGTCGTGACCATACACGTCAACGCCGTGCTCGGAACCCCAGGCGCGCATCTCGGCAACACCAGAAGCACCGCCACGACCCAGTCTAAAGTCACTGCCAACGCGAATCGAACGAATGTCAACCACGCGCGACAGCAGCGCAAGAAAACCAACATGGTCGAGTGCCGCAACCTCTGGCGTAAAGGGAACGGCCACCACCGCGTCAACCCCGGTTTGAGCCAAGGCATGCAGACGGTCGGCCGTCGTCATCAATTTTTGAGCGGGCGAAGGGCTCACCACAACATCCGGGTCGGGATCGAAGGTAACCACGACCGCCTTACAGCCATGGGCACGGGCATCACAGACAAGCGCTTCGATGAGTTCCTGGTGTCCACGGTGCACGCCGTCGAACACGCCGATGGCAATTGATGTGGCACCCAGGTGCTCGCACTCATCAAACGTATCGGCAGTAACGATGCGAGCCTCGTCCGACTCGCCCGCGAAAAAGATACGCGCGAGCTCGCGAGCGGACAACATCATCGAACACCGCCGATTGCCTGCGGAAAAACGTGCTCCATGACAAAGCGGCCACCCTCAATGCGGGCGAGCGCCTTGAGTCCCCCATCGAGCACCAACGCAAACGGCGCCTTCGAGGCATCGAAATCGGCAAGCGCACGCTCAACGGGAATGCGTCGGCCGCAGAGCAGGTCGTCGGCAAGATTGCCCGGCAAGTCAACGCGGGTGGCGCCCAGGGCCACAATGGGATCCAGGGCAAAGCCAGCCGCGGACTCGGGAGAAAGCTCCTCGACCGCATGACAGGCGCCAATGGAAACAACACCGGAGGCCGTGCGGCGCAGCGCGGAAATGTGCGCGGCGCTCTCGCAGGCGCGGCCCAGGTCGCGAGCGAGCGCACGAATGTAGGTGCCCTTGCTCACCGAGAACGCCACGGTCCACACACACGAATCGCCCTCGCCGCCCACGGCGATCAGGTCGGCGGCATAGACCTCGACGGGGCGCGGAGGTAGGTCCACCGCATTGCCCTCGCGAGCAGACTTATAGGCGCGAACGCCATTGACCGAGATAGCCGAAAACGCCGGCGGCACCTGCATCTGCGGACCCAGCATGGCGGCCAAGTACTCACGGGCATAGGCAGGATCGCGGAGCTCGTTGGCAACAGCCACCGTGCGGACCGCCTCGCCCTCCGCGTCATCGGTATTCGTCTCGGCGCCAAACGAAATATCGGCGACGTAGCTTTTGGTATCGAGCGTGAGCATGCCCAGCAGACGAGTGGCCTGGCCCACGCCCACCACCATGACACCCGATGCCATGGGGTCGAGCGTGCCGGCATGGCCGACGCGCCGCTCATGGAGGGCGCGCCGGCATTGCGAGACCACATCGTGGGACGTGCAGCCCACCGGCTTATCGACGGCGAGCAGCATATTCAGTTGTGAAGGCGTACGACGAGCCATGTACCATCCAAAAAGTTAAAGCTCGACGGTCACCGAAGCGGGATCCTCCCCTACCAGCTCGGCCAGCATGGGAAGTGCCACGGTGAGCGTCTCGAGAATCGTTCCGTTGTTGGAGAAACCGGCGGCAGCGGAATGTCCGCCTCCGCCAAAGGCAGCAGCAATCTCGGACACGTTGAGGTCGCCCTTGGAGCGCAGGTTGCCGCGCACCTTGGTATCGCCCTCAATGCCCTTCAGGAACAGGCAGACCTCGACGCCCATCACCGAGCGCACCACATCGACCAGGCCGTCGCACTCATCCGAGGTGACACCGCAAGCCTCAAGGTCACTCTGGTACGCGTAACTATACGCGACGCGCCCGTGGGCCACCGTCTTAATGCGGCCCATAACGATGGACTTGAGGTGCAAAAACTCGACGCGCATGCTCTGATAGACCTCGAGCGCGACGCGCGCCGGATCGGCGCCGTGGGCAACCAGACGCGAGGCCGCATGGAACGCGGCGGCATCGGCGTTTTGGTACTGAAAACGGCCGGTATCGGTAACCAAGCCACACAGCAGGCAGGTCGCAACGCCATCACGTGCGACAATGCCACAATTGTCCAAGAAACGGTCGATGATCATTGCGCAGGCTGCAGCTTCGACGCGCCTCAGGCTGAGCTCGGCAAACTCCTCGCGCGCCGGATGGTGGTCGAAGCACACCACATGCTTGGAGCGACGAAGCACCTCGGCCGAGTTGTTGAGACGCTCGACGACCGGTACGTCCACCGAGATGAAAAGGTCAGGATTGCCGGTGTACGCAGATGCCGGCACCAGGCGATCGGAGCCTTCCATAAAGCGGTAGATGCGCGGAACCGGGTCATCATCTGCCAGCAGCAGCGCAATGTCCTTGTTGGGGAAAAACTTCATGAGCGAAAGGCCCAGACCCAACACGGAGCCCAAGGCATCGCCATCGGGAGAAGTATGTCCCGAAATCGCAATGGAGGACGCACCCTCGATGAGCTCGAGGATGCGTCGCTGAATATCTGCAGACTCGCACGAGGCGAGGTCGGCGGAATTAGTCATCTAAAGCTGCCTCCTGGGCGGCATCCGCTATCGGATAACCGTCCTCGTCCTTTTCGATCGCAAGCGTGGCGGGAACGTTTTCCAGCGCACGCGTGATGCGCTCGGCCTCATCGGTCGAGCGATCGATGCGAAAATCGAGCTCGGGCGTGACACGCCAATCGAGCGAGCGAGCCAACAGGCTGCGAATACGGCCCTTGGCGCTTGCGAGCGCCTCCATGACCTCGTCGTAGCGGCTCGCATCGCACGACACGTACACACGCGCGAACGAACGGTCCACCGCGACCTCGACCGCGGTCAAAGTAACCAGGTCGAGACGCGGATCGGAAACCTCAAAGAGCAGGATATAACCGAGCTTCTCGCGAAGCTGCTCGCCCAGACGGCGGGTTGCCTGCGTTTGCTTCATAGCGCTACCCCTTACTCGGTACGGGCAACCTGGTCGATACGGTAACCCTCGATCTGGTCGCCGGGCTTGATGTCCTGGAAGTTCTCCAGGCCAATGCCGCCCTCGGAACCGCTCTTGAGGCTCTTGGCCTCGTCCTTGTAGTGGCGCATCGAGGCGATCTTGCCGTTGAAGACCACGATGCCGTCGCGCACCAGGCGCACGGAATCGGTCGCGGCGATCTCGCCCTCCTCGACGCGGACACCGGCGGCGATACCGACTTTGGGCACCTTGAAGGTGTCCAGGACGGTCGCGGTACCCGTGGCGACCTCGACCTCGGTGGGCTTGAGCATGCCGATACGGGCGGCGTCGAGCTCCTCGAGGCACTTATAGATGACGTCGTAGCAACGGATCTCGACGCCCTCGCGCTCGGCGGCGGAGCGGGCCTTACCGTCGGGACGGACGCCAAAGCCGATGATGATGGCGTTGGAGGCGTCGGCCAGGACGACGTCGGTCTCGTTGATGGCGCCAACGGCGGAGTGGATCGTGTTGATGCGAACCTCGGACTGATCCATCTTGTCGAGCGAGTCCTGAAGGGCCTCGATAGAGCCCTGGACGTCGGCCTTGATGATCAGGTTGAGCTCCTTGACCTCGGCGTCGGCGATGGTCTCGAAGAGGTTCTCGAGCGTGACGTGCTTGACGCGGCTCTGCTCCTCGATACGGGCCTTGAGCGAACGCTCGTCGGCAAGGGCGCGAGCCTCGCGCTCGTCCTCGAACACGCGGAACTCGTCACCGGCGTTGGGCACGGACTGCAGACCCAGGATCTCGACGGCGTCGGAGGGACCGGCCTCGGTGACTGCGCGACCCTTGGGGTCGAGCATGGCACGGACGCGGCCGTAGGTAAGGCCAGCGACCAGCGTATCGCCCACGTGCAGGGTACCGCGGGTCACGAGCACGGTAGCGACCGAGCCGCGGCCCTTGTCGAGCTTGGCCTCGAGGACGTTGCCGGAGGCAAAGGTGTCCGGGTTGGCCTTGAGCTCGAGCACGTCTGCCTGGAGCAGCACGGTCTCCAGAAGGTCGTCGATACCGATCTTCTGCTTGGCCGAGATGTTGACGAACATGTTCTGTCCGCCCCACTCCTCGGGGATGACGCCGTACTCGGTGAGCTCCTGGCGCACGCGGTCGGGGTTGGCGCCGGGCTTATCAATCTTGTTGACGGCAACGACGATGGGAACGCCGGCGGCCTTGGCGTGGTTGATCGACTCGACCGTCTGGGGCATGACGCCGTCGTCGGCAGCCACGATCAGAATGACGATGTCGGTCACCTTGGCGCCACGGGCACGCATAGCCGTAAAGGTGGCGTGACCCGGGGTATCGATGAAGGTGATCTTGCGGTCGTTGATCATGACCTGCGAAGCACCGATGGCCTGCGTAATGCCGCCCGCCTCGCCGGCAGCAACGCCGGTGTGACGGATAGCGTCGAGCAGCGACGTCTTGCCGTGGTCGACGTGGCCCATGACGGTGACGACCGGGGCACGCGGCTTGAGGTCGGCGGGATCGTCGTAGAACGAGAAGGTGTTCTCCTCCTCGGGGGTAATGATCTTGATCTGACGGCCCAGGTCGTCGGCAACGAGCTCGACGAGGTCGTCGGACATGGACTGCGTCATGGTGAGCGGCGTACCCAGCAGGAACAGGCGCTTGATGATGTCGTTGGCCGGAACGTCAAGCGCCTCGGCAAGCTCCTGGACGGTAACGCCCTGGGAGACCTTGATGGCGTCGAGGTCCTCGGGGTTCACGCCCTGGGCCAGAGCCTCCTCTATCTTGCGCTCCTCCTGAGCCTTGGCAGCCTCGCGCTCGCGCTTCTCCTTGCGCTTCTTGCGGCGACCGGTGGACTCGCGAGAGGCCTCCTCGACGGCAGCACGAGCCTCCTCGAGCACCTTCTCGCGGCTGTACTCCTCGGCCTCGCGAGCCATGCGGCTGTAGTGGTCCTCTTCGTTGTTGTGACCGCCCTTGCGCTTCTTGCCCTTGCCCTGCTTATCGGGGTTGGGGAAGTCCATGCCGGCGGCGACGTTGTTGCTGGCGTTGGTGCGATGGCTATGCGGACGACTCTCGGAAGCGTTGCGCTCGGAGTTGTTGTCGGAGGCGTTGCGATCGTTACGACGGCCACCGCGGCGGTCGTTGTTGCCGCCACGACGGTTACCGCGCTCGGCGGCGCGCTCGGCCTTGGCCTTGTCCTCGGCGTCCTTCTTCTCCTTGAGCACGGTCTCCTGTGCGGCGATCTGGTCGAGCAGCGAACGGAAGCGCGAACCGGAGTCGGAAGCGGGAACGGCGCGGCGCTGGGCCTCGCGGGCAGCCTCCTCCTTCTCGCGGGCAAGGCGCTCCTGCTCGGCCTTCTTCTTGGCCTCGGCCTCGGCGCGGGCAGCCTCCTCGGCAGCCTGGGCTGCGGCAAACTGGCGGCGCTCCTCCTCGCGTGCCTTCTCGGCGGCGATGCGCTCGCGCTCGGCCTCGGCAGCGCGTGCGGCCTCCTCGGCGGCAGCTGCCTGCTCCTCGGCCTGCTTGGCGGCCTCGACTTCCTGGGCGCGGGCCTCGATCACAGAGGCGAGCTGCTTGCGGACCATGGCAACGTAGGCGTCCTCCAGGGTGGAGGAAGCGGACTTAGCGGGAATCTTCATATCGGCGAGATGACCCATCAGTTCCTTGGAGGTCATGCCGAACTCTTTGGCCAGGGTGGACACACGGACTTTTGCCATATGACTTCACCTACCCTTTCTGGCACCTTGGGTGCCTAGAGACTGAACGAGCGTGGGAGACGCGCCGGGACCCGCCCGGCGCGACCGCGCGCTAGATCAGGTCCTCCGCATCATCGAAGGCGTCGGTGTCGTGGACACCGCAGAAACGGGAGCCGGGACGAGCCTGGTTGCGGCACTGGATGCCGTCCTCGGACACGTACTCGCAGCGGCGGACGTCCTCGTCCTCCTCGTCACCGATCAGGTCGGCGGCGGGCTCCTCGTGAACGGGAACGTTCTTGAGGATGTCGGCGGCAAGCGTCTCGGACTTGATGTCGATGTGCCAGCCGGTCAGGCGCGCGGCGAGGCGGGCGTTCTGGCCCTCCTTGCCGATGGCGAGGGACAGCTGGTCGTCGGGCACGATGACGCCGGCGTAGGCCTTCTCCTCGTCGATGAGGACGCGGGTGACCTTAGCGGGAGACAGGGCGTTGGCGACGTAGACGGCAGGATCGGCATCCCACAGGATGACGTCGACGCGCTCGCCACGGAGCTCGCCCACGACAGCGCGAACACGGCTGCCCTTGGGGCCGACGCAGGCGCCCACGGGATCCAGACGGTCGTCGAGCGAGTGGACGGCGACCTTGGAGCGCTGGCCGGGCTCACGGGCGATCGACTTGATCTGGACGGTGCCCTCATAGATCTCGGGCACCTCCTGCTCAAACAGACGACGCATGAGCTCGGGGTGGGTACGGGAGATGACAATCGGCGGACGGCTGTGCTCGCCACGAACCGGCTGCAGGTTGGAGTTGGGGTCGCGAACGTCGATGATCACGGCCTTGATGTGTTGATTGTGCAGGTAGCGCTCGCCCATCGGACGCTCATTGCGCTCGTTCTCGTAACGACGCTGATCGAAGTGCGGCAGCTCGGCCTCGACGCCCTCGCGGATCTTGACGATCGTGAAGTCGGGCGTGGACTGCAGCACGGTGCCGCTGATGAGGTCACCGATGCGGCCGGAGAACTCCTCGTAGATCTGCTCGCGGGCGGAGTTACGCACGATGGCGTTGATCTCTGCCTTGGCGTGCTGGGCGGCGATGCGGCTCGTGTTCTTGGGGGTGACGTCGATCTCCTCGAACTCGGTGAAGTTGCCCTCCTCGTCCATGGAATCGTCGATCGGCTCCAGGCGGTAGACGTAGATCTTGCCGGTGGTGCGGTCGATGGTCACCTTGGCGCCCCACTCAAGATGCAGGATCTCGGCATAGCTCTTGGCGAGCGACTGCTCCAGGCGGTCGATCAGGTAGAGCTGGTCGATGTGCTTCTCCTGGCAAAGCTCCATCAGGGCGGACATCATGTCGGATGCTGCCATCTTACTTTCCTTCCTTCGCGGGCTTGAAGTCGTAGGTGGGCTTCAACTTGCACTTTTTAACATCAGAAAAATCGAGGGCAACGGACTCGCCGTCCTCGAGCTCGAGGGTCACGTTCGTCTCGGTAGCGGCGGCAATCTTGCCGGCGTACTTGCGACGGCCCTCGGTGGCGGTGGAGGTGAGCTCACAGTTCTCGCCCACAAAGCGGGCAAAGTCGCACGGGCGGCGCAGCGGACGCGCCATGCCCGGGCTCGACACCTCGAGCGTATAGCTCGAAGAGATGGGATCGAGCTCCTCAATCACATCGCCGACCCACTTGGTGTTGGCCGTGACGTCGTTGAGCGACAGGCTCTGACCCTCGGCACCCTCGATACGCACGCGCACGCAGGGGGCCTTGGTGGCACCCACGAGCTCGACGTCGACGATGTCGACATCGTGCTGGGGAGCGACGGCCTCGAGCGCGTCAATGATCGCCTGCTCGGTCTTGGTCTTGACCATTGCGGCACCTCCATCCATACAAAAAAGAAGCGGGGCCGAAACCCCACTTCTTTCAATTACAACTTCATTTGCAAGCAAACTATACCAATAGCTGCGGAAACGTGCAAGCACAGTACGAACCTGCAGGTCAGCGTGCGCACAGCTTCTCCATAAGAATAGGACAATTGGCCGAAGGCAACTAGGCAGATACATGCAAAACGAGGGACGACCCAACCGGATCGCCCCTCGTCTTTTATGCGTCAGTTAAGCGCGCAGTGCTTACTTGACCACCAGGTTGACCAGCTTGCCGGGCACGCAGATGGCCTTGACGACTGTCTTGCCCTCGAGCCACTTGGCGACGGCGGCCTCGGCGGCAGCCTGCATATCCTCATTGGAGGCATCGCGGGCAACGTCGACGCGGCCGCGGACCTTGCCGAGCACCTGGACCACGATCTGCACCGTGTCCTCGATGGACTCGGCCAGGTCGAACTCGGGCCAGGCAGCGGTATAGGCGTTGCCCTCGCAGCCGAGCGCCTCGTGCCACAGCTCGTCGGCCCAGAACGGGCAGATGGGGGCAAGGACGCTCACGATATCCTTGGCCACGCCGTAGCACAAAGCCTTGTCGCGGGCGGTACCCTCGGTGGCGTTGAGGTAGGCGCTCGCCGCGTTGACGAGCTCCATGACGGCCGAGATGGCGGTGTTGAACTGGCCGCGATCGAAGTCCTCGGTGCACTTGGCGATGGTGCGGTGACGCTCGCGATAGAGTTTCATCGCAACCTCATCGAGCGCGGACTTGTCGAAGGCCACGTTGGCGTCGCCGGACTGGACGAGCTGCCAAACGATACGCCAGGCGCGCTTAATGAAGCGGTTGGCGCCCTCGACGGCCTTGGGATCCCAGTCGAAGTCCTTCTCGGGCGGGGCGATAAACAGGATCGCCAGACGCATGGTGTCGGCACCGTAGGGCTCGATGACCGAGCTCGGGGGCACGACGTTGCCCTTGGACTTGGACATGGTGTCGCCGTTCTCGTCCTTGACCATGCCCTGGCACAGCAGGTTGGTGAAGGGCTCGTCCACGCTCAGCAGGCCAAGGTCGCGCAGGGCCTTGGTAAAGAATCGGCTGTAGAGCAGGTGCAGAATGGCGTGCTCGATGCCGCCGATGTAGTTATCGACGGGCATCCAACGGTCGGCGGCCTCACGGGAGAAGGGCAGCTCGGTGTTGTGCGGATCGGTATAGCGCAGGTAATACCAGCTGGAGCAGGTAAAGGTGTCCATGGTATCGGTCTCGCGTTTGGCCGGGCGACCGCAGACCGGGCAGGTGGTCTCGTAGAACTCCTTGCACTCGGCGAGGGTTTCACCGGCGCCCAGGTCAAGGTTCTCGGGCAGCGTCACCGGTAGCTGGTCCTCGGGCACGGGCACAATGCCGCAGTGCTCGCAATGGATAGCCGGGATGGGGTTACCCCAATAGCGCTGGCGGGAAATGAGCCAGTCGCGCAGGCGGAACTCGACCTTGCGACGACCGCGGCCCATGGCCTCGAGGTCGGCCACGATGGCAGCCTCGCCCTCGGAGTGCTTACCGCCGCGCATGCCGGTGTACTTGCCGGACTGGACGAGCGTGCCCTCGGCAGCGTGAGCGCAATCCCAGTCGACGGTCTCGGCATGGAAGGTATCGATGGTCTCGCCGCTGGCCTCGACGGCAGCGCGATCGTCATCGTCCAGGATGATAGGCACGATCGGCAGGTCGTACTTACGGGCAAACTCAAAGTCGCGCTGGTCGCCACAGGGAACGGCCATGACGGCACCGGTACCGTAGTCGGCAACGACATAATCGGCAACCCACACGGGGACCTTCTCGCCGTTGACGGGGTTTACCACATAGCGGCCCGTGAAGGCACCGTGCTTCTCGAGGGTGCCCTGGGCACGCTCGACGGCAGAGATATGCTTGGAGTCCTCGACGATCTTGGTGACGGCCTCCTCGTACTCTGTGCCCTCGACGAGCTCGTGCAGACCGGCGTACTCGGGAGCCAGGACAAAGAAGGAGACGCCAAAGAGCGTATCGGCACGCGTGGTAAAGACGGTGATCTTGCCCTCGTCGCCCTCGATGGGCTCGCCATCCTTGTCGCACAGGGTAAAGTCGACCTCGGCGCCCTCGGAGCGACCGATCCAGTTGGCCTGCATCTGCTTGACGCGCTCGGGCCAGCCGGGGAGCTTCTCCAAGTCATCGAGCAGCTCCTGAGAGTACTCGGTGATCTTGTAGTACCACTGCTCCAGGTCGCGCTTCTCGGGCTCGGTGCCGCAGCGCCAGCACTTACCCTCGGTAACCTGCTCGTTGGCCAGAACGGTCTTGCAGGTGGGGCACCAGTTGACCGGGTTCTTCTTGCGGTAGACCAGGCCCTTTTCCCACATCTTCTCAAAGATCCACTGACCCCAGCGATAGTAGTCGGGGCTGCAGGTCTTGACCATGCGATCCAGATCGTAGGAGAAGCCCATGCGCTTCATCGTGGCGAGCGCCTGGTCCATGTTCTTATACGTCCAGGCGGCAGCCTGCGTGTTGTGCTTGATGGCGGCGTTCTCGGCAGGCAGGCCAAAGGCATCGAAGCCGATGGGATGCAGCACGTCGTAGCCGCGCATGCGGGCCTGACGGGCCATGGCATCGCCGATGGTGTAGTTGCGCGCGTGGCCCATGTGCAGGTCGCCCGACGGATACGGGAACATCTCGAGCACATACTTCTTGGGCTTGCTGTCGTCGGTGTCGACGGCAAAGAGGTTGGAATCCTCCCAGGCCTTCATCCACCGGGACTCGATGGCCTGCGCGTCGTAGGCAGGGATCTCGTCCTTATGATCTGTGCAATCGCACATATCAGCTCCTTTTAACTTGATTGGGGCCGGTCGGCTAGGCTTTACTCGCTGCTGCGGACAGTCCTGCTCGCGCGAAGGCCACATTAAGTGGCCTTCGGCTCGTGCGGAACTTGCAGCGAGCAAAGCCTAGCCGACCGACCCTAGGGTTAACTTGGATGATTCTAGCAAATACAACAAGCGAGATGCCTGCGACTTGCGGGCATCTCGCTTTATCTAAATAACGTGGTTGTGAATCAACCGCTAATTGTTACCCGCCCAAGCATGATCGGGTTTTCCAAGTGCCGCAGATTGCCGTGAAAGAGGAGCGACGCGTACTTTGGTACGCGAGCGACGGTTTGAACGGCAAGGTGCGGTGCTTGGGAAAGCCGCTTAGCGGTAGCTGACGCTTTGCTGGGAGTCCTTGACGACTACGTCGTGGGCGCCGCCTTCGACGATGGAGGTGGAGCTGACCAGCGTTAGACGTGCCTTTTCCTGGAGCTCGGGGATCGAGAGAGCACCGCAGTTGCACATCGTGGACTTAACCTTGTAGAGCGTGCCGCCCACGCCGTCCTTGAGGGAACCGGCGTAGGGAACGTAGGAGTCGACGCCCTCGACGAAGCTGAGCTTCGCGGCGCCGCCCAGGTCGTAGCGCTGCCAGTTGCGGGCACGCGCAGAACCCTCGCCCCAGTACTCCTTCATGTACTGGCCGTTCACGTTGACGCGCTCGGTCGGGCTCTCATCGAAGCGGGCGAAGTAGCGGCCCAGCATCATGAAGTCGGCACCCATGGCAAGGGCGAGCGTCATGTGGTAGTCGTAGACGATGCCGCCGTCGGAGCACACGGGCACGTAGACACCGGTCTCCTCGTAGTACTCGTCACGAGCGCGGCAGACGTCGATCAGCGCGGTGGCCTGGCCGCGGCCAATGCCCTTGGTCTCGCGGGTAATGCAGATGGAACCGCCGCCGATACCGACCTTGATGAAGTCGGCACCGCAGTCGGCAAGGAAGCGGAAGCCCTCGGCGTCGACGACGTTACCGGCGCCGACCTTGACGTCCTCGCCGTAGTTGGCGCGAATCCACTCGATGGTGCGCTTCTGCCACTCGCTGAAGCCCTCAGAAGAGTCGATGCACAGGACATCGGCACCGGCTTCGATGAGCAGCGGCACGCGCTCGGCATAGTCGCGGGTGTTGATACCGGCGCCGACCATGTAGCGCTTATCGCCGTCGAGCAGCTCGTTGGGGTTGGTCTTGTGGCTGTCGTAGTCCTTGCGGAAGACAATGCCCATGAGGTGATCGTTGTCGTCGACGATGGGCAGAGCGTTGAGCTTGTTGTCCCAGATGACGTCGTTGGCAACCTTGAGGCTGATGTTCTTATCGCCCACGATGAGCTGCTCACGCGGAGTCATGAACTCGGAGACCTTCGTCTGGTGGTCATCGCGACTGGGGCGATAGTCACGACTGGTGACGATGCCCAGGAGCTTACCCTTGGGAGTGCCGTCGTCGGTAACCGGCATGGTGGAGTGACCGGTCTTCTCCTTGAGCTCGATGACCTGCTCCATGGTCATGTCGGGGGTCAGCGTGGAATCGGACTGAACGAAGCCGGCCTTGTGATCCTTGACGGCCTTGACCATAGCGGCCTCGGACTCGGCGCTCTGGGAACCGTAAATGAAGGACAGGCCACCCTCGGTAGCGAGCGCGACACCCATGTCGACGCCCGAGACGGACTGCATGATAGCGGAAACCATGGGGATGTTCAGGGTGATTGCCGGCTTCTCACCGCGCTTAAAGCGGGTCAGCGGCGTCTTAAGAGAGACGTTGTTGGGGATGCACTGCGAGGACGAGTAACCAGGGACCAGCAGATACTCCGAAAACGTGTGGGACTCACCGGGAAAGAACGTAGCCATGTTTCTCCTTTTTCCATGCGACCGGTCGGCTGCAGGCCTCGTAGGACCCAGCCCAACCTTGGGCGCCCAATACTGGGGAAGTATCTTAACGCACTTTGACTGCTACAATGCATGATTTAAGAAGAGCACACGAGGGTTTGACGCAGGCTTTGCGTTTGCCCAGCAAACACTTTAGCGGGGAGACGTGGAGCGTATGGAGTACAAGACGACGGCAAAGTTGGTCATTCAGTCGTGCGACAAGGATCTGCCGGGCGTGTTCGGCCACGGCTGCGTCTTGCTGCTGCAAGGTATCGCCCGCGAGCACTCGCTCAACCGGGCAGCCAAGAGCATGGGCATGGCGTATTCCAAGGCTTGGCGCATTGTGAACGAGGCTGAAGGGCAGCTGGGATGCAAACTCATCGAGCGCGACGGAGCCCGCGGATCCACCCTCACCCCCGCCGGCGAGCGAGCCATCGCGGTCTACGAGACGTTGCAGGGCGAGATCAACCAAGTAATTGCAACAAGGGCCAACGATCTCATCGCCAGCATCAAAGAGTAGCCAATTTGGGATGGGGCTTTTTAGCTGCACAACCCCTTCTCATAAGTTGCGGTGAAATAGGGACTGTTTATGCCGATAAAGCCGTAAATCAATCCATATTTCACCGCAACTTATGGAGTCGAGGATGATTTAGCTAGTTGCGAAGGGCGTTGTCTAGGGTTGACGCTACAACCAGTGGGTTGTCGGTGCCGGCAAAGAGGCGGATGGTACTCCCCTGCTTGCCACGTGGGGCCGAAAGACGCGTCGTTGCGCCGCCGGCAGGCGATGTGCGAAACTCCCCCGGCAAAGCGTCGAACAGCTCTCCTGCGCTAAGCTCGATAAGGTCAAACTCAACTGCCGGGCCAAAACCATGCTCGAGGATTCCCGTTGCAACAGCATGGTCAGGATGCGAGTTCAGCCCGGGATAGCGCACGTTGCGCACCATCTCGTTGGCGGCCAGATACTCGGCCAGCGCACGGGCGCGATCGAAATGCGCCTGCATGCGGATATCGAGCGAGTCCAGCCCGCGCTCCAGCACAGCGGCCTCGTCAGAAGGCAAATTAAGCTTGGACAAGCCACAGCTCTCAAGCAGGGCATGCGCGCACTCAGCCGCGGCATCCACACGATGGCGCTTGAGCTGAGAGCGCGCCACCGAAGCGGCAACGAGCTTGCGCGGAGCCCTACCTGCACACACGCGATCGAGCGCTTCGAGGGACAGCACAGCACCCTGCCGCAGCGGATCGCAGCCAAAAGCCGACGCCAAGGTGTTGTCCACAACCAGCAGCGCATGGGCCTCACGCGCTGCGCGGCCCAGAGCGCGAAGGTCGGGCACGCGCAGACCAAACCCGCCGATAGAGTTCACAAACCACCACAGGTGCGGCCCCTCGGCATCAAACGAAGCATCAAAACCCTCGGACGCGGCGGTAAACGCATCGGCGGACGCTGAGCCCACCAGCACAACATCGCAGCCATCAAAGCCGTGCGCAAACGCATCGGCAAAGTCATCGACATACGCAACCAGGCGGTCACCAGGGCGCACAATCCCCAATTGCGAAAGCGCTGCCGGTACATGCGAGGCCGCAAGCAACCGCGCCTCACGCGCGCCGACCCTTGCAGTCCAGGCATCTTCTAGTTGCTGTACATCCACACGGCACCGCCCCTTCATAAGCAAAATCCCACGATGCGGGTGTTCCCCGCATCGTGGACAACGGCTGCAGTATAGCGCCGATATGCGACGAATCGCCTAGATGATGAGCGTGTGATAGTTCACGCTCGCACCCGGAGCGTCAACGGTCACGCCATAGGCCTCGGGATAGATGCGCGTCGAGAACACGAGCGCACCATCGTTCACAAACACCTCGACCGAGGAAACATCGCCAACAATGCGCACGTTACTAACCTCGTCGACGGGCTCCCAACGCACGGTACGACCGCAGCCGGCAGAAGCGCGACTCTCATCGGTAAATCGCATCTCAAAGCGCGAGGGCAGTTCGCCCTCGACGGGAACAAACGCCAGCTTCAGCTCGCCATCAACGGTCACGGTAAACGCGCTGTCGACACCGTCGACAACAACGTCAAAGCAGGTATCACCGGCAACCTCCAACGAGCCCTCCCCCACACGCACCGAGGCATAATGGCGCTCGATCTCGCGCGCCGGCTGCTGCAGTACCACGCCGCCAGCACCGGCTGTAAGCTCACGCGGCACCGTCATGCAGTGCTGCCAGCCGCACGCCACGGTGGGGTCGTTGCCATAGGTCGGCTCATCGGGCATGCCCATCCAGCCAATCAGAATGTGACGACCGTCCTCGGCCGTGAACTCCTGCGGAGCATAGAAGTCAAAACCGGCGTCCCACAGGCGGAACTCGCCCAGCTCATAGGCACCGTCACCACCCGTAATGTCGCCCGTTACAGGCATGTAGCCAGCAGCGTATACGTTGCCGCGGTCCCAACGGCCGCCCTCGAGGCCCTGGGGCGAGAAGGACAGCCACTTCGCCGGTACACCGCCATCCGCCTCAAGCTCAAGGTATCCCGGGCACTCCCACATAAAGCCAAAACGCTCGGGCGTAGACACACGACTCTCGAGCTCCCAACTCAGCATATCCGCCGAGCCATACACCAGGATCTCGCCCACATCGCGCCCGGCGCCCTCGCCGTGCATGACGCAAAATCGACTATCGACATGCGGACCATCCACGCGGCGACGCGCGCCCAGCACCATGTGATAACGCCCGTCCGCGTCACGCCACACCTTGGGATCGCGCACATGGCAGGTCAAATCCTCGGGATAATCCTCGGAAGCCAGCACCACGCGCTTGGCGCCAAACGCCTGACCGTCGGTACTCTCCACATAGACGGTATCAGCGCGACGGCCGGTATTGACGTAGTCGTACGTGCCGTCCGCATCGGAAAGCTTAACGTTGCCCGTATAGAGCACGCGAATGCGGCCGTCCTCGGCAAGCGCGGAGCCTGAATACACGCCATGGCAATCGAACGGCTCGTCGGGCAGCAGCGGGGCGCCAACATATTCCCAGTTCATAAGGTCGCGGCTTGTGGCATGGCCCCACATCTTTACGCCGCCGTTCACATCAAACGGGGCATACTGGAAGTACGCGTGAAACACGCCGCCCGCTTGGCAAAGACCGTTGGGGTCGTTGAGCCAGCCCGCCGGCGGCATAATATGGAAGCGCTGGCCATACGCGCCATGACCGCACTCAGAGGCGGCGGCGTCAACAGCGGCGACCAGCTTTGCAAGGTCGCGACCAAGTGCATTAGACATATCAAAGTCCTAACGGATCGAAAGTAACAAGACACCAGAGATCGGCACCAGATACGGGAAACGCCCGCGAGCATACGACCCGCGGGCATCCCCTCAATCAAAAGCTCTTAGGCCTGCTCGGAAGTCTTGGACTCGTCCTTGTACAGGACAAACGAGACGGCAAAGGAAACCAGCGCGGCGACCGCAAACATGATCGCGTACTGCACGGGCTGGGCCAGGCACAGCAGGATACCGAAGATACCCGTAACGCCCGTGCCGGAGGCAGCCAGCGAAGTGAGCGCGCAGACCAGGGCGCCGCAGCCACCGCCGATGCAACCGGCGATGAAGGGCTTAAAGAAGCGCAGGTTCACACCAAAGATGGCAGGCTCGGTAATGCCCATGAAGGCGGACAGAGCCGAAGGAAGCGCTAGGCCCTTGATCTTGGCATCGCGGGTCTTAAAGGCAACGGCGAGTGCGGCACCACCCTGGGCGATGTTGGCGGCACTGGCGATGGGCAGCCAATAGGTCACGCCGTACTGGGCGAGCTGGCCCAGGTCGATGGCGGTGTACATCTGATGGATACCGGTGACGACCGTAGGCGCATAGAACAGGCCGACGATAAAGGAACCGATGCCGAAGGGCAGGGTGAGCAGGGCCTGGATCAGACCGAGGACGGCGTTCTCGGCCCAGACAAAGATGGGGCCGACGGCAACGAGCGTCACGAGCACGGTCACGAACACCGAGACGAGCGGGGTCACAAAGAGGTCGAACATCTCGGGAACGATCTTGTGCAGGCGCTTCTCGAGGAAGGCCAGAATGGCGCAGGCGATAACGATGGGGATCACGTGGCCCTGATAGCCGACCCACTCAAAGCTGTACACGCCGGGAATGACGGTGACCATAGTCTGCACGCCCTCGGAGGCAACCGTGTAGGCGCTCTGCAGCGAGGAGTTGATGAACGCACCGCCGACGACAGCGCCCAGATACGGGTTGGCGCCAAAGGCCTTAGCCGCGGAGTAGCCGATCAGAATCTGCAGAATGCCAAAGGACGTGCCCGAGACCAGGTCGGCAATCTTGTAAATAAAGTTATTGGTGTCGAGCGCGACAAAGCCGTTGGAGGCCATAAAGTTGAGGGCGCTCATAATGCCCAGCAGCAGACCCGAAGCCACGATGGCGGGGATGATGGGAACAAAGACGTCGCCGAGCACCTTAATGGCACGCATAAAGATGTTCTGCTGCTGTGCCGCGGCCTCCTTGACCTCGGCCTTGGTGGCAGCCTCGACGCCGCTGAGCGCGATGAACTCTTCGTAGACCTTGTTGACGGTGCCGGTGCCAAAAATAATCTGGAGCTGGCCCTGGGCCTCAAAGACGCCCTTGGCGCCGTCGATATTCTCGAGGGCATCCTTGTCGACCTTGGCGTTATCGGCAATCACCAGGCGCAGACGCGTGGCGCAGTGTGCGGCCGAAACAACGTTGCCGGCGCCACCGATGTTGTCGAGCACCTCTTGGGCTGATTTGCGGTAGTCCATGACTTCCCTTTCCTCAAACGGGCACACGTGCACCCGGCCGTCTTTGACACTTACACTGTAATCGATTTCAGTTTCATATGTCTGTAATCGTTTTCATAGTAGGGTGAACGGTAGGAAATAGCCGGCGAATGGTAGTTTTGAGACAAACATAAGGGCTCAGAGGCAGGCAGACGTGCCCAAAATCTAGACATTCATAAGCTGATGGCCGAGTTTGAGCGTCTTTAGACCGCTCTCCCCCTCCACGCCATCGAGCGTGTTGAGCAACATATTGGTCGCCTCGACGCCACTGGTCAGGTAGCCATAATGCACGGTGGGAATGCCGCCCGTCAGCGCGCGCAAAAAAGCGTTGTCGCCAAAACCGCTCACGCGGTGTATGCCCTCGCCCATGCCGCAAACCTCATCGATAGCACGCAGCGCGCCCGCCGCCATGGTGTCGGTCGCGCAGGCGATAAACGAAACATCGGGAGCGGCGGAAAGCAGTTCACGCGCCGCACCATAGCCCGAGTCGAGCGTAAAGGACCCTTGGCGAATCAGGCTCGGATCAAGCGCGACGCCCGCGGCGCGCAAGCCGGCCTCAAAACCGCGACGGCGGTCATAACCGGCCGCGCGGTCCTCTTCGGTAACTCCAATGTAGGCGATCTTGCCGTCCACACGGCCCGCAAGCGCATGGCCCAGCTCAAAGGCAGCCTCGTAATCGTCGTGATAGACGCACGCCGCACCGTCGACATGTTGGCCGATCAGCACGATGGGCACGCGGCACGACTCAATCGCCCGGCGATGCTCGTCAGTGATCATAGTTGCCACCAGCACAATGCCATCAACTGGGTGGTTTTGGAATAAATCGAGGTATTCGAGCTCGCGATCGGGGGCATTGTCGGTGTTGGCAAGTAGCATCTGGTAGCCACGGCGACCGAGCACCTGGCCAATGCCGGCGGTAATGCGGCTCACGGATTCCGAGTTGATCTTGGGCACGATGACGCCGATGAGCTTGGTGGAGCCGGTGCGCAGTGCACGAGCCTGGCTGGACCGCACGTATCCTGTCAGCTCAATCGCCTGCTTAATGCGCTCGGCCTTGTCCGTCGATATGTAGCCACCGTTGAGGTAGCGCGAGACGGCGGCGCTCGAAACGCCGGCCAGCTCGGCCACATCTTTCATCTTTACCACGAGTACCCCTGTCATTGAAATCGCTTTCACCATGATACCCAACCCTCGCCCGAAAAATATTCGACCGGAAAGGTCTCAGCGGATCATTTCAACCGCCCAGGTTGAGCAAACGCCAGCGATCCACCGCCGCGCGCACGTTCATGTCAAACGTAATGCGCACGGTGCCCTCATCCATCACCCACGGTTCGCGCTCGTATTCCACGATGGCCCACGGGCGCATCATGTTGCAGATGCACTCGATGTAGAACTCGCGACGGAGCGGATAGGAAAAAGCCCAATTCCGGTCAATCCCTTACCGGCAACCACAGCGAATTAAGACTGAGCAACAACACGTCAGTAAAGTTACATACGAGCAGAAAACCGCACGCAATTTCGCCTTTTCTTAATTGAGATGTAAATTTTGACAGACCGAATCTTACATCCATACAAATGATGAAAAGGGGCGGCAATTCAAAAGAAAAGCCCCCCCCCGCAGGACGCAGACCCGTAGGCTGACTACGTCAATGCCGCCAATTCACGACAGCATCTTATTCGGGCCCCAAAAAGGTCAAACCAATTAAATACAGCAAACAACCCAACAAACAATATCATTCATGAATCTCCAGTCCTATCGAGCCCGATCGAACTCGGCTATCCAACCAGATACGGCCCAATCACATCGAATATCTCGCCCACCTTGGTTGCAGGGTTTTGCGCAGATGGTTTAACGTTACCCAGCCCCCTATGGTATGTGACGAGGCGCCCAGCACGCTGCAATGCTTCGCCACGCCTATCATCCACTGCCCCAAACATCCCGTCCAGGTTCTTGCGGTACTCGATACCCAAGTTCTTCAACATCTCCTGCGCGAGGGCATGCTGGCAGTCGGACGCGGACATATGCGCGGTCGTGTAGCGAAAGTGCAGAAGAGGCCACAGCTCGAAGCAGGGGTTGGACCACAACGCGTGGAAAGTCCTCGAACCATCAGAGAGCTCGTTGCACTTGCGCTCCATCGCATCAAAGTCGGACGCAGGGAAGTCATCCTTGTCATACACGAGCCACACGTGATCGAACGTCTCGGGCGCATAGCGGCAGTGTTCGACGGCGAAGTCAAACAGGTCAAGCGTGTGTTTGCCGGTTCCCTTAACGACAATGGCAACCTTGCGCTCATTCGCCTCGCCCAACGCCGCGCGCACACCCTCAAAGTAGCGAGGCTCGGTCTCCTTGCCCTCGCTCACTACGAGATGACGTGTCATCTGAACCATGCGCGAGCGGCCCTCGCGCTTGCCACTGCGCCAGCCCTTCGACTTCTTCGCCACCATGCTAATCCCACTCCTCGATGCGGGTGAGATACGGATCGGCGCCGTAGCGACCGGACAGATATTGCTTGTCGAAAGCCGCGTTCTTGCTTACCAGATTACCGTTTGCCTCGTGGATGTCGGCGAGAGACCACAGTTGGCTCGCCTCCCCCTCGCCGCGCGCAGCGAACCATATCTCGTCGCGGCGGAACACGTCGTTTCGCATGGTTGACACGTCCTGAGACGAGAAGATGAGCTGCGCGCCACTCTTGTTGACCTCAGGATCCTTAAACAGCAGAATCACATAGCGAAGAAGCTTCGGGTGCAGTTTGGCGTCGAGCTCGTCTACCACAACGGTGCCTCCACGCTCAAGCGCTGTCATCAGATACGCAGCCAACCCCATGAGCTTCTGGGTGCCGGCAGATTCCTCGGATAAACGCAACTCGTACGCCTTGCCGCTCACCTCGTGCCTCACGAAGACGCGCTGGCCGCGCCATTCCGGCGCCCTCTCCACTCTGAAGCCATCGATACGCACATCAACGGCGCGCAGAAAACGCGTGACCTCGGGTGAGTCATCCTCGTCGAGCAACTGTTCGAGCATCTGCTCCAGATAGGAGCTGTTGTAGTTCAGGAACACCCCATCAAGAAACCAACTGGCAGCCTCCTTGACCACCGGCACATCAAAGTTGATGCAAAGGAACGATAGGTACGGCAGACTAGGGTTGAACTTCGCTGCCGTCACAAGCTTGCGCAGCGTGGGACCGAGCAAAACCTCTGCACCCTCGCGCTCGAACAGCATCGCCGTACGCGACGCTCCCAATTTACGCCGCCACAGCCCTTCGGACACGATCTCATCGGCGTGTACGGACAAGGCATAGCGGTACTCGTGGTCACCAGCGCGGTAGTAGAGCTCGAACTCAGTGGGCTCGGCAGCAGACACGTCATCGAACCCGAACGCAGAACAACGGGGTATCGATGGACGATCACCCTCTGGTGCATCAGCGCTGGCGGACAGTAATCTGATCGGTCTGGCCACCGCCGAACGAACGTAGTCGAGAGCCTCAAGCAGGTTAGACTTGCCGCCGGCGTTGGGCCCGTACACCGCAGCCACCGGAAGGAAACTCTGTCCATCTGGACACTCGATGAGGGAACGATCAAACTCCTTCATCGGAGTCGCCTGCATGGAAAGCTCCGCCTCGTCGCGATAGGATCTATAGTTCCTGAAGGTGAACTGGCAAAGCATTGTCCTCAACATTCCTTTCATTGTTTTAAAAAGGATATCAGAGTTTTTCTTTGATTATAGACTTTAAGTATGCTAAATCAAGCGCTTGCTGCAGCCGCGACAGCAGACGTAAAGTGTCAAACCACCCACACTCAAGCATTCCATTGCCTGAATGGCGCTTAGCCAGCACGTCAAACATTACATGCATGAAAAAAGGGCAACACTCTCTTGTCGAAAGCGTCACCCTTAAAGCTCCGGAAGAGCTTTTGTATTACAGGTCGATATTCTACACCATCTCAATGAGACGGAAGGGCACGTCTAGGCTGTCCGGCAAAAGTGCAGACAGACCATAAATACAATCTAGACGAAGGAAGCGGCAGCAGGCAACCGAGAGACTAACGGTCACCGCAATCAAAAGAGCCCAAATAATGCAGCACGCCCTTCACTCGCGGAGCATTAGGGTCATCACCCAAGAAATGGACGCTGTAAGAAGGAGATCCAACGTAAACATGAGTCTTACCGGTCTCGCAACAGAACAAAATATCGTCAGCGCTATTCTGCGTCAGAGTGTTGTAATTCGAGTAATACTCAAGCCCGTCTGAAGGGGCCTCTCCCACAACGATCAACCGAGGCTCCAACTTGTCTAGCCATGTCTTAGGAACGCGACCGGACTTCCGTCCATGATGCGGCGCAAAGAGAATGTCCACAGGCGAAAGCTCGATGTCGTCTTCGATCGCAGCCATATAGTCATTCTCCATGTCACCAAGCCAAAGTGCACGGACACCATCTTCAAGCGAGTAGACAATCGCGGGACTAATATTATTGGGTTTGTCAGAGTTTTCAGCATCTAGCCGAGCATTCTGGAAGGTCTCGTTTGTCACATCGGGCCAGAGGACGCTAATCCCAGCAGAGCCGCTCTCCGTATCAGATACGTTCATCCATTTGCGCCTACACCCCTTGCTAATCTTGTAAGCGCGCGACGAGCTCTTCAACTCTTTATACTTTTTAAAACTCTTGGTCTCCGTGGACTTGGAAACATTATTGTCAACACAATAAAAATTCGGGATAAGCCCCAGTTCATCAAGATACTCAATGCCCTGAATATGATCTTGGTCCGGATGCGTACTAATAAAACGAACGATATCCTTTTTCCCTGCGAGGTTTTTGACCTCATCAAGGATTTCCGACTTACGCTCATCGGTAATATTACAGTCAATCATGCTGAAGTTATCAGTATTGTGATTGATATAAAACATGTCGCCGTTACCAACGGACAGAGACTTAATCTCGCTCATGATTATCACGTTCCTCAAGATTGAAGTTGATTCGTTTTTCCACATACCGCTCTTGCTTGACCCAGGAAGCAACAAATAAGGCGACAAAAGAGCACAGCGCCGCAGGAAGCCAATGAGATTTCGGCAACAATGACGCAAGCAGGATAATGACGAGCAGAACACCAGCCCCCGCCAGGCTGCGATACATGTTTGAAATCATTAAGAGCTGCTCGACCTTTGGATCGCGTTTCTGAGCATACGCAAAGGCAGAATAGTCCCGCTTTCCGGTCAATTTCATTTTGCGGACCAACGGCTCAATGCAAAGAGAGCCAATCCGCGACGCAATAAGACCGAGAACATAACTCATCACAAATAGTGCGAGCCAGTTAGAGCAGTCAATACAACTGCCCATCGACATCTGGCTGACGAAATATGTTACAAGTGCGCCCGGAATGAGCACATTGAACAGATCGTACGCAGAGATTTTCCCAAGAAGATTATCTAGATAGTTATTGGCCAAAATTACGCACCTCCAAGAATCCAAAAGCCATCCCTCGAATTTTTTACGGACTAACCCGCCCTGCCACACAAGTGTCAGGTTCTTGAAGAAAAGCTATTTGGAAATGATTTGAACAAACTGGGGCGCATACTGCTGTTGACCAATAAGCGCACACGCCCCTATATAAACTTAGTGGACCATCAACATGGCCTCAATTTTGACAGCTATCCCATCCAGCTCCTTTCGAACAATTAAGTTGTAGTGGGGAAACGACGTTTCACGTTAGATTAATTGTAGCCGCAAACACAATCTATATCCTGTATTGTTTTTTGAAACTGAACACAAGATGTTGTGTTTTAGCAGGTAGATACGATTAAAGTTTTGTAGCAAAATAAACAGAAATAAGCGAGCCGTCTAATCCACCCTAGAGGCAGCTTTGTTGACCTGCATAAATTCAAACTGGGTTACGCGTGTTTACACACGGTGAAAGCCCATACATATCGAATACCTGTTCGAAATTAACAAAAGATTTTGCTTGAACAACATGTTGAGACACTCGCTTATTGTCCGGTCGTCAGCCGCAATCAGCCTAGGCGGCAGCCTCGTAGGCTTTTCCCGGAAGGTCTCTGTGTCGAGTCTCGAAGAGGCGCAAGACGGCCTCATGTTGAAGTTACCGCATCGCGTATAGTCAGCCCAGAAAGGGTCAGAGCGCCGCCGGGGACTAAAGCGGGCCCACCATCCCTCTCCCCTCCCCAACATTCCCCAGAAAGTTCCCTGATGTTGACTGGGGTTCCCGTAAAATAAACCCCAATAAAAAAATGTGCGGAGTGCTGGCCTGGAGCTGCCTTCGGACCCTATTGGCTGCTCACCGAGAGGCTCCGCTATGAAACGATCCCTTTACTACCTGATCTGCGCGATCGCGTGCACGTCCATGGTCAGCTCGACGATGCCCATGGCAACCATCGCGGAAGCCATCCAGCCTCAGGCAGCCGCAGAGCAGCAGGCGCAAGCCGACGCTACGAGCAGCGACACAGGCAAGGCCGAAGACGGCACCAACGCAAAAGCGACAGGAGATACCGTAGAGGACAGCGCCGCAACAGGCACCGACACCAGCGCTGTCAACACGGAAAGCGCTGACGGTGTTAGCGCCGGGCGATTTTAGCCGCTAATAGACGATATGAGAAAGCCATTGGGGGCCGCCTCCCCCCGCGGCGCAGCTTCTTTCCGCGGGCTCGGGGTGCCACAATGGGCTTTGAGTATCGGCCCGTGCGGTAGCCCTTACCGCACCTGCGGGGAGGAGGCTTCCCATGCCCCATGTTACCTCCATCGGCCTGGACGTCCACGCGCGATCGGTCGCCGCCGCGGCGTTCAACCCCTTCACCGGCGAGGTGGTGCGCCGCAGCTTCGGCACCGACGCCTCCGAGATCGCGGAGTGGGCCCTCGGCTTCGAGGACCCGAGGGCGTGCTACGAGAGCGGCCCCACCGGCTTCCACATGGCGCGCGAGCTGCGCGCGCTCGGCCTCGACTGCGCCGTGGCCGCCGTCTCCAAGATGCAGAGGCCGGCGGCGGACGCCCGGCGCAAGAACGACCGGCGCGACGCCGAGTTCATCGCCCGCATGCTCGCCACCCACAACATCGTCGAGGTCCCGCTGCCCGACATGGCGGTCGAGGCCGCCCGGGACCTCGACCGCGCCCTCGACGACGCGACCCGCGAGCTCCGCCGCTCGAGGCAGCGCCTCAACATGTTCCTGATCAGGCTGGGCCACGTCTGGGACGAGCGCAACGCCGACGGGGCGAGGAAGAAGGCCTGGACGAGGGCCCACTGGAGGTGGGTCTCGGAGATCAGGCTCGAGGGGCCGCAGCGCGACGCGCTGGAGTACTACGTCACGGCCGCCCGCTGCGCGGAGTCGGACAGGCGGCAGCTCGAGAGGAGGGTCGTCGCGCTGGCGGGCACCGACCGCTGGCGGGCGACGGTGGAGGCGCTGTCCTGCATCAAGGGGGTCGACACCCTGACGGCCTTCAGGCTCGCGGCGGAGGCCGGGTCCTTCAGCAGGTTCCGCTCGGCGCCGGCCTTCGCGAGCTGGTGCGGGCTGACCCCGTCGGAGCACTCGAGCGGCGAGTCCGAGCGGCGCGGCGGGATAACCAAGGCCGGCAACGCGCTCGCGCGCACGGCGCTCATAGAGTCCGCATGGCACTACTCCACGTGCTCCCCGAGGCCCAAGGCCCCAGCCCCCGGCACCGACGTGCCCCCGGCGATACGCTCTAGGGCGGACGACTGCACCGCCAGGCTCCACCGCCGCCGCGAGGCGCTGGCCGCGGCGGGCAAGAGCGCGTGCAAGGCCAACGCCGCCGTGGCGCGCGAGCTCGCCTGCTGGGTCTGGGAGATCGGGTGCAGGTCCGAGGGGACCGTCCTCTAGCAGCCGGCGACAACCGACTCCCGCCGGGAGGGCCCGCGCCTCGACGCATCGCCGGCGCGAGTTCACGACCTTTTTGATGGGCAGCCCCGGGGCCGCGCCCGACAAAAGACTGGATTCGTACGATAGCGCCGGACGGAGAATCGAAATGCGGTGGGGTGCGCGGACATACCGGGCTGACCGCCGGAAGCGCACCCGCAAGAGCCCGCGGATATTAGCTTGCCAGGCAAGCGTCGACTAAGCCATGCAGCGTGCGCGGGCTCTCCCGACGGGAAACGAAAAAGCCCGGTTTCAAACCGGGCTCGAACGAACATGCCTATTGACAATGGCTTTCTCATATTATAAGAAAGGCCCGAACATGTCGGGCCTTTCCAGGTGTCGCCCGAAGGCTTCCACCGCAATTGATTGAAGCATATACCCCGAATGCTTTGCCGTCAAGACTGCGCCACGAACCGCAAAACCAGCTTGAGCTTGCCCGCGGTCTCCGTCCGAACGAACTTGCCGTAAATCCCGGGCGGTAGTTCCTTCTTATACCTCGATAGAATTGTCTCGTAACCGGAAACGAGTGCCTTTCTCTCGGTCTTGGAAAACCCAAAGAGGCCAAGGAGATATGCGATCAAGACAATGTAATCAGTAATATCGGAGAAGTTAATGGACTTGACGCCCGTCTCGCTATTCAGAAGTTTGCCGATACCACTTGACGCTCCGCCGGACTTGAAGCGCACGTCTAGGACTATAGCGTTATGGGCGATGGCGTTCCTCAAGTCTTTAAGCAGAAATACGATAGCTAGAAGAAGAGCTTCCGAATCATAGCTCGTAGGCATGCCGAGGTCGCGGACGATCGCAGTCTTAATAGGGCGATCGAGGCACGCATAAAAGTTGCCGAATTCCCCTAAAGTCATAGCCTCGAAAATGGCCCAAATCGGAATCGCCCTCCCCTGATCGCGGAAGTGCTTAAAATACGGTCTTCTTTCCTGCTCGCGCGAAATAAGCCCGTCAATGGTCTGCCTTAGCCTAAGCCTGTTCGCCCAAGATTTCTTATAGTTCGAAGAACCCGGGGCGTAACCCCTGTATGCAGTGAGGCATGTCTTAAAAATTTCGTCGAAGTCCTCGCTCGACGCTTGTGCGAGCACCGCTTCGAGGGTGTAGTTTTTCAGCGCAGTCTCGATTGCCATAACATGGGGATATAGGAGCGTCTTAATCTGGGTGTCCATCGCGTAAAGCGTGGCGACTTGAGTAAAGTCATCAATCGGCAGCCTGCTCGTGGCTTCGCCTGCAAACCTAAGTCCTTTGTAACCGTGGTAGTACCCGATGTTCCTGAGCTTGCGCTTCTGGTTTGAGCCAGCAATGGAGACCCCCTGTTCGCGGATGTGCTTCATAAGAGCGTTGACCGATTTGGGGGACAAAGGGAGACCTCCTGACTTAATAAACTTCGAACGGAATTGTATCACCAGAGGACAATTCCGAATGAATCGCGTACCGGCTGTTAGCGCGAGGGGCGTTCTGCCGTCGGGATGGAATCAGAATCGTCCGTTTGCCGGTGGTGTTTCCGCGGAATTGATTGGCATCTGGTTCTAATTTGCCACGATGCTTGCAGACAGCAAAATTCTTGGGTTTTGTAAGGCGGAGTAGCGAAAGCGGTTCCGCCTAGTTTTTTATCTAGGCAGTATTATTTGGCTTTTCATGCGTGGGTATCTGCAGAGAATTCTGTGGTCAGCGTGCTCATTGTTCCATCGCCGCTGCGACAAGATCGCCACCATTGTCAAAACGTCCTTTTTGCCAGATGTCAGGAATGCGGCCCCTTCGCGAATGGCCTCAAGGCTTTCGGAATTAGGTTCCTCGGGGGCAAAAGTCAACGCGATACGATGAGTGTTGAACATTTGCTTGAAGAAGAATCGATATCGTAGAAGCTGCCCTATTCAAAGAGAGTGAGGGTATTGGCGTAAGCCAATACCCTCACTCAGGAGCAATCCGGAAATCGAGCGCTTTAGCAGCGAATCGCGGCGCATAGGAGCGCTATGCCGAGTAAGAAAAGCGTTAGAGATGCGGCGATCCAGCAGTTATCATCTGTCTTGGGGAGTGATGAGGAAGTTGCGGTGGCGGTCTTGGGCCTAGAGGCCTTGGCGACCGTGGTCGTGGTCACCGTCTTAGTCGCGGCCGCGGGCTTCGGCGTGGGATTCGTCGACGGATCCGCATCTGGCTCGCCGGTAGCGGGGTCGGTGCCAGGGGCGGACGGACCATCGCCCGGCACATCGGGCCCACCGGTCTCCCCCGTCGACGCCGTGGCATCCACGGGCTCGATCGTCACACGCGCTGCCACGGACCCTTCGGCATCCACCACGCCGTCCGCGCCAAAGGCCCCGCCCGCAGGCGCCACAAAGCGCGCGGATGCAAGCGACCCGCCCAGGCAGGCGACGCCGCCGTCGGCGCCCGACGCATCCAGCCAGGACGCATCGACGGTAAGCTGCCCGGCTGCGCCACCGCCAGCAGCCCCGCCCAGCAGACACACACCATAGGCGCGCACGCCCGCCCCGGAGCCCGCGCCCGCGGCTACAACGCGCCCGCCGCCGCGAACGGCAAGACCGTCCGCGATCACGCCGGCCACCCGCGCATCCGCGATGCCGGCGCCGTCGGCCCGCGCGTCAACCTTGCAGCCGTCCACCGCGAGCGTCCCCGACACGTAGATCCCGCACTGCGAGCCCGAGGCCACCAGCGACCCGGTGCCGCGGAGCGTCAGATCGCCCCACACCTCCATGCCGCACCGCGAGATGTCCACGTCGGGCGCGCTCGTCTCGACAACAGTGTTCTGCCCGGTCAGCGTCACCACCAGGTCGCCGTCGGCGCCGATGGCCTCGCCCGTGTAGCCATTAAGCTCAAGATGGTCAGCATCGGTCCAAGCCCAACCGAAGCCCGACGCGCCCGGCTCGTAGTACGTGGCGCCCGCAATGAACAGGCTTTCCGCGCCCGCGGCATAAGAAGGCCCGCCCAGCAAAACGCATAGGCAGGCCATGGCAGTAAACAGGATGTAGTGACGGCTGGTGTGGAACGCGGCAGCAAACATAACCGCTCCGATCTTCGCAAGAGCCAATGGAAACTGCGTCAGAAAACTACCTGGTAGCAGCAGTTCTTAGTGTAGCGAGATCAGATATCGGGAGAAGAAGGAAACCTGTAATCGGCTCCCAAAATTAGGTGTAAATCGTTTTGCCAATCGGTGAAAGGAGCTTGCGCCCAACATTGTTCGTACGCCAACGCGGGCTCGCCATGGCTATCATGTGCTTTAAGGAACAATTGATTATGCTGGCTCAGAAGTTGTCGGTGCCGGGTTCCGACATTAAGCGCTATATGGAAACTGCCATTTCAGCCAGAGACTTGCGTTTCTATCCGCAAAGTTCAAAACAAAGGAAGCATTAACCTCGCCATCCAAATGGACTTTTAGCGGGATTAAAGTCCAGGAATGAGATTAGGTAAGAAATTGATTCAACCAATTTGTCTCGCACTCTGAACAGTTCGCAACCATATTCGTAGACAGACATCTTGGTTACTGTTTCGGAGGCTATGTTCATCACAGTCCAGGGATCAGATCCATCTACCTCAATGGGGACTATTTTGTCGGTAAAGTCGTAGTGCATCATTGCGTTACGCAGGAGATGAGCTTTCTTGATGAACCTCTTGTCTTCTCGATTCAGGAGCCCACCGACCGAGTTTAGAAAGGTGGCTGGGATTTTCGCTTCGTTTGTCATTTTGCGATGGTAACCAGAGAAGCACTCAATAGCTCTCCAGGCGTGATCGAGTGTTAGAGAGGAATACTTTAGCCATGCCGCATCGTTGAAAAAACCCGCGGATCTCAGTGCACATACCGAGCTTAGCAGCATAAGGAGTTCAGAGAAGAAAAAGAAAATTGAATCGTCATGAATGCCCTGTTTTTCTAGGGATAAAGTCAGTTTTCCATACTTCCAGTCATTTGCTTTTACGTGAAACCGACGGGTTTGATACATCTCCGGTGCAGGGAAATAGCTCTTTGCGATTTCCAAAAGGACTCTCCCGGATTCCCCTGCCGAAAACCCAATTTGGTCCTCATAATTATGTTCGTCTGTGCCTAATAGGCTAGGGTTATCCTGTGTAAACAGGTGAGTAGACGAGTAGCTTGCATAGATGGGGACATCTTCGTAATAAGATATGCCAACGTTAGTTCTCCCCCAATCGATCCAAGAGCCCGTCTTTTTATTAAAGAGGTAAAACTGCTTGTTGAGGTGTTCGATCACCTTGTTTGCTTGATAAGAATAGTCTTCAAAATCAAAATGCTTAGAGTCTAGAGACTTAGTCATATGCCTTATAGAAGTTAGTCGCGCATCTTCTGTGGGTAGACCAAGCCCCAACTTTCTATTAAGAAAGGGAATTGCATCGTGCTCTGCAATTGTTAGAAAAGGTAATGCCGTAAGTATGAGACATGAAGAATTATCGGGAAAACGATCATGCTGGTCCAGCAAACGTCCGAGGAAGATGCCTTCTTCTATTATGAGCTGGAGACTAAATGAATCTCTAGGTAGTAGTGTACTAGCGTTTTTCATGACAGGCTATCCGTGCGCAATGCTCTTTCCGATTCAATCATTTTACGAACGACAAATTTCATTTTTTCATTCGTAGAAATGATTATTTTTAAGCAACCTTTGAGCTCATTGTCATTTTGAACAACAATGCGACCATTTTCTTCTGAAATTTGAATCTCCTCGGCGTATAAATCCTTGGTTTGACGGAAGATGTCATCATCTAAGACCAAATCGATTGGATAGACGGCGCCTAACCGCATTGTCAGCACTCTAAATTTATACTCCGTAGTAAATAGGTCGAAAGCATAATCGGACGGCGAGTAGGAATCGTTTGCATCTGTGAGATCCAAGGCCGTTTCCTCAACTTTTACTGTTTTTGGACCAGTGAATTGTTGCCTTATTTCTTGAGACGTCCACATGTTGGTGGTTTTTTTAGTGGTGAAAGAAAGCTTGATAAAGCGAGCTTCGATAAGACCACGGGATGCAGCCTTTACATCTTCGCACTGCCCCTGCATGATCGCTTCAACGTTCTCAGCTGATTTTTCTAAGGGCCGATCAATAATGTCCGCCCAGAAATTGTCGTTATCTACCATGACACTTCCCCATTTCCATAGTTACCAAGAGTGGCAAATGGTCACTGAGCTTTGAGCACGGCCGCGAATTAACAATAAGTTTAGTATCACCAATTTGGCGAAGATAGCGACAGTCGGTAATACAATCCGACAGCTGCCAATCTACAACGATTTGATCGAGAGAATGCCAATAGTAGGTGCAGTCGCCGGAACCGAAATAAAATGAGCCCAGATTAGATTTGGACTCTGACAGGAATTCAAGAGCGGGGTTATACATTACTGGATACAATGATCCATCGCTCTCTCTGACTTTCAGCCTCTTTGCAACCTCTTTAAAGAAAGTCGAATTTAAGGAATCGAGTTTAACTAATTCAGGATCAAATGGATTGCAATTAAAGTTGCCTAATAACATATTGAAGCTGCCAGGGTTTGCCCTCTTCGTGGAATTTAACTCACTCACAAGGCGTCTGATGACCCTTTCGCGAAGATCGCCTTGAGGATCATTGCGCTTGTCTGGTAGATGAACAACTGAGGTGTTCACGGGGACGCCGTCAAGAATTAATGTACACGTCAGGTTTTTTACTACCTCAAAGGCATGCAGAGAGCAAATTGAAGACTTGACGAGCAACTTCGTTTTCGTCCTGCCATCAATTGTTTCCACTGTTCGATATCGGCCGCCAAGCAGTTCGGTCAATCGCTGAAAGTCAGTTTGATCAGCCTCCGCAAAAGCCGCTACATCAACGTCATACAGTTGGACGGCAATTTGAACAAGATCCGCAAGACTCTTGCGAGCTAAATTCCAAAAGAATAATCGCAAAACCTCACCTGGCTGTCCTTATGAGCTCAAACCTCATCAGCTTTAATATACCCTGCGCTTCCGTGTTCATCATTGACTAATTCATTGTGGTTTAACTGACTTAGTTTGAGCGTCTATGCTGTCACATAATAAATCAGCAAGTGAGTCGCAAAGTTCATCAAACTGCGCGGCGTTCATTAATGGATACAATCTATCTGACATATACCAATTGAATGGTCTTTCATTGGGATTCGCGCCTCTTGCGATATCAACAAATAGTCCAATTGAATGATTATCGTCTATTAGATCCAATAAATTAAAAACCTCGGTTGTCTGCTCTCGGCACAGAGCGCAAAATGTATCCAGAAATGCTAGACCCTCAACGGCTATATAGTCAGAAACGGTCTGATAGAAGGATGCAAAAGACAGGAAGGGCATCTTTCCTTGTTGATATCGCTCTTGGCAGAATGAATCTAACCAGTCGAGCATGGTTCTTCCATCTTGATTAATTGAAGTGCGACGAAACATCGATATATTGTTCCTGTCACTAACAATTCCAGATTCAAGATTAATCGCAAGTCCAAATGTTTGATCTTGTGAGGAATAGTTGACGGGACTTATGTAGCCGTCGTTATGTTCGCTTGCATTGCGTATTGCCGAAAGCAGAACTACAAATGGCTCAGCTTCGAGGATCTCTTTTAGCTTAACCCAATCAGATGAATGGGCCTCATTAGCCAAAGTGCTGTTCAGTCTAGTAATACTGGTGGTGCACTCTTTTACCACCGCCGAAAAACGAAGGGCTTTGGATATAAATCCATGAGCGTAGTAAACGCAATCGCGCATATAATCAGTGCAGTTGGCGTTATATCTCACTTTAATGGCCTCATCGCGTGATAAATCACATCTCATTAAGAGATCCGTGCGTGCGGTCGCATAATCTGACCAGCATGCGGCAATGCGTTCAAATGACCCCTGCATACGTCCCAATGAAATCAGACATTCAATTGTTGACGAGTCAAGAGAATCTCTGATTTTGCTGACGGGAAATCTGCAGTCGGTATTCGGCATATAAGAAACTAGGCTGCAGTTCGAAAAAGAAAACTTCGGTACTTCATTCCAGCGCCAGGAAGGAGCAACGTACAATGGGCTTGAAATTATCTCGCTCGAATGATTCATGAAAGCGCTCCTTAATATCCATGTTTTAGTTAGCTCTATATACTAAGTAAAACTTGTCGTTCAGCTTCAGGAAAAGCGTGAGGGTTCAATTATTTATGCCAAACTAATTATGTCGCTGTAGATGATGAGGCCATCGTATTGCCCATATAACTTAAGCTTTGCATTCACGCGCTTCATGACGTCCTGAATAGAGCTCGCGCGGAAGTTGTCAGAGTTGGACTTCATCGACAGGCCGTACACGACCTCGCCCGGCTTCGGCTTCCGGTCGGCCGGGGTTGGTCAATCCAGGCCGATATAATTAGCTAAATTATATCGACGTCAACAGCTTATCTCGATATTGATGTTCTTAGAGGAAAAGGGCAACGTATGACATCTCATCCTAAGTCCCATGACACTGCTATTCCGAAAACTGACCCCCGATCGGATAAGGAAGGTTGTCAGCAATTCGAATTGTCAAAATCGGGGACTCAACTCGAATCGGATATATCTCGGAAAGAAACATCACCTCGAAAAGAGGCGGCTATGAAAACTGCCAGTAAGCAAGCTCGTAACATAGCTCAGCTACAATTCACTCTGGATAATGGTGCAGCAATTGAGCTGCAACGCAAGTATGTGGAACGCGTCAGTAGGGCTCTGGACAACTCAATGGCACCGCTGTATAACCAGATTGACTATAGCGCTGCTCTCCGGTCGGTTCATGCTGCAATGGAGCAAGTCGCAAAGGTAGTAAAAGCCGCGACTGAGAAAATTGAATTAAGCGGGATTGTCAACGCCTTTAAGCCTATCGCCATTAAACTTAATAGGATGTCTGTTCTTACTAAGACTCAGTGGCCAATGTATCTCGTCGATAATCCAAAAGCGTGCGATGAAATTGATTCTTTACCGGATGATGAGCCTGATGAGGTCCTGAAGTCGCGCGTTGACCAGATCGCATTTGAGTGCCTTGATGAACAGTGGCTAGATGAGACCAGAGCGATATGGGAAAGCCATGAAGAAATTTCTAAGGGGGAAATGCGGCTACTCGTCAGCGCTTTGGAGCGACATCGGAAGCAAGACTACGAAGGTAGTGTTTCATTGCTCATGAATATTTTTGAAGGTCTGATAGTAAAGTATGCACCTGATGGCAAGGCGCTTAATGAAGAACAGGAAGAAGTTTTCGATATTTAACAGTCTAGGAAACGGGTGATGGATCCGGCCCCGACATGGTCCGCCGGGCGCGCCGTGCTATCCTGTTCCCGCCAAACGAGAATTTGCAGCGGAGCTCACCCGGCTCTTGTTTGGCGACAATCCCGCCGGGTGGGCCCCGCTGCGGACGGGAACGCCCAGATGAACCGACACAGCGCCTTCGCGGACGCCGTCGCGGCGCTCGACGAGGGGGACTTCGAGCTCCTCCGCCGGGCCGTCGACGAGCGGTGCTGCCGCGAGAAGCACGGCTTCGGCACCCTCGCCGAGGCCGCCGACCTCTACCGCACCGACCCCGCCTGCCCCTCCTGCCGCGCGGCCTCGCCCTTCAGGGACGGGAGGACCGCCGGAGGGGTCCAGCGCTGGCGCTGCCGCGCCTGCGGGGCCAGGTTCACCTCGCTCACCGGCACGGTGCTTGAGGGGTCCAAATCCGACATGGCGACCTGGTGCCGCTTCATCGGCCTCATGCGGTTCAACGTGCCCCTTGACGCCATGGCCGAGGAGCTGGGCATAACCCACCAGACGGCATGGGAGTGGCGCCACCGCGTGATGGCCGCCGTCGACGGCTACCAGGACCGCATCGTCCTGCGCGACCTGGTCTGGATAGACGAGACCTACGTGAACGACACCGACCTGCATCTTGGGTACGGCGTGGCGAGGAAGCGCGGGCTGTCCCGCCAGAAGGTCTGCATAGCGGTCGCCATCGACGTGCACAAGAACCCGGTCGCCGTGGTGTGCGGCCGCGGAAAGCCCAGCTCGGCGAGGGTGCTGGGGGCGCTCGGCGGGCATATCGCCGAGGGGAGCCTGGTCGTCCACGACAGGGAGAGGGCGCACGGCGCGCTGATCCGCGAGTCGGGCTGCGCCGAGGAGGCGCACAGGGCCGACGTCAACGACCCGGTCTACCTGGAGCGGATGGCCATGGTGAACAACCTCTGCTCCTGGCTCAAGCGGTACCTCTGGAGGTTCACGGGCATGTCGATGTCGAACCTCCAGTCGTACCTCAACTGGTTCGTTTACCTGTTCAGGGTCAAGCAGGACTCCGAGAGATGGCCCGAGACCGCAAGGGTGGTTCGCCATTTGCTGCTCACCGAGGCGCGTTTCCGCAGCTCGACATAGCGAATCCATCACCCGTTTCCTAGACTGTCAGATTTCGATAAATTTGCCAAACGGCACCGAGTAGATTCTTTATATTCGGAAGGAAAGCGTAGAAAACTGAGAAATATTAAGGACAAGGTCCTTTTGATGCTGGTTACCTCTGAAAATGGCTGGCTGACGTTTGATAGTGCAATTAATTACCTTATAGACATTACGCTTATCAACAGCATGGATAATGCTTTGGCAGCCCATAATCCCTTGCGGAATCAAATATGCCACGGCAAGCAGACCGAGTTCGACACCTTGGAGCATTCTCTAAAAGCGATTCTGGTCACCGATTTAATCATTCGCTATGGAGGGGCGCTGCTTGAGGGCCAATCTATTGAAACCGTCATTATTAAATCCTAAAAGTTCTCCTTTATGAGTCAATAGAACAAAAATGTGCACTCATTGCCTTAGCTGATGCGTGCACATTTTCATGAAAGATTAATTTACTGCAGGGTGAACTCGGCTAGCTCGGGAAACCCTCTCCCCTAGTCCCGCTTAAACAGATTCCTCGTGTACACCTTGTCCGCCACGTCCGCGAGCTCGTCGCTCCAGCGGTTGGCGGCGATCACGTCGCAGCCGGCCCTGAAGGCCTCCAGGTCGTGGTTCACCTCGGAGCCGAAGAACTCCGGCGCGTCCAGCGTGGGCTCGTTGACCACCACGGGCACGCCCTTGGCCCTCACGAACTTCATTACGCCCTGGATTGAGCGCACGGAAGTTGTTGGAGTTGGACTTCTAGTGGTGACGCTGGCGTGCACTTCGGTGGCCTTTGATGGCAGCAACCTAATCGGCAGGGCCCTCTTTGACCGACGACGCACACTCATCACGTCTGACATCATAAGGGGAAGAACAGTTTGCGGCGGAGGCCTCAAGGTCTATCAGCTTTACATCGGAACCCCGCTAGGCGCCTTCGTTGACCACCGACGAAGTCGAACACGCGTTATTCTTGTGCAGTCGACACTACGCGAGAAAGGTTAGCGTTGCGAGAATTCAACCAGACTAGGATCGTTTCCTATGACCGCAGTGACTGGGCCGTAGGAGTTTTCATAGACCGATGTCTTTATATCCTGAAGGAGGGGCCTCACAATCAAATCGCGACGATTAACGACGCAATAGAGGCACATCAACTCAAGCTCACATTCGAAACGGTCCCTGAATTGTTCGAGAAAGCCGAAGACATTGATGTTGCAAGTGTTGTTTCTGCACTCTTCGCGAATGCTTGCAAGCATACGAGAGAGACGCTCGCGTCTTCGGGAATCCTCGGTATTTACGAGGAACTCGAGATGCAGTACGCCACTCAGTTCTGGGACCTGGTGCACGCTTGCGGCGCAGAGAAGATGATATCCGGCGAGGAAATTGACGAACTTCTCTCGAGGCACATCGAATGCCTAGCTCCTATCTTGGAGAACGAAAAGCTCGTCAAATTATTCGATGCAGAGATAAGAAAATCACTAGTTGACAACCCTTATTATTCCGCTGAGCTGCTCATTCGCGAGTACGCGACGGAATCAAGGAGCCAGAACGCAATCTACCTACCCAAATGCTTTTCCCAGGGCGACTTCGATTCGATAATGGCAGGCTACCTTGACGACCAGCGCGCCAACCCGAATTATATGGAGGCCCTTTTCAATTGGCCTTCCGGCGCAACAAAATGCAGATTCTCTCCGTCGCCGGACGTCAAAGTGCGCGCAAAGCAGGCCCACGATAAGGCAATGAATGAGCTATTCCGACAAGGCGCTAGGCTTGAGTACGGAGCCGGTGTACAAATCGACCCTGAACAGATTGCTTGCAAGGGAATAAAGGTCAACGGCCTAACTTTGACCTACAGCTTTGGCGAAACGTGGCTCGGTAAATACACCGATCACGCAAGCATCATGAACAATTGCAGATACCTACTGGACGTAGTAGACCGAAGCGGTCTCATGGCCTCGCCTGCTCACTCCCACGAGGAGAGCGGCCTGCTTGCGATGCTGGGTTCCCACGTGCTGGGGGAATACCGAATGAATACGATCTCCAACATGCGGGAATCTCTCGCCAATGTCGAAGTTGTAGCATACGCGAATTTCCTCGAAAGCCGAGGTAAAAGGCTCGAAGATGCACTCGAATGGACGTACAACGTTTATTTTGCAGAGGAATACTCAATCAGTGGATTCAGCTTGGCGCTGCCGTCAAGCGGGGCTTCGTGGCTCGACAAATGCAAGTCGATAGGGCCAGAGATTGAGCGCGCCGTTAAATCCTATTCAATATATTCGAGGATTGGAAAAATCGACGGAGACTATTTCCCCTATGAAAGCTTTAAAACTTTTGGAACCCTCAACGCGCTCTCTGAGAAAAAGTACGCAATCGACGGAGCCTGCTTTAACAGATGGGGATTCTATCTGTTCTCCGACCAGTGCATGCTGACATACAGAAGAGGCCATAACGACCGTGCTCGCTGCTTCTTCGATTTAATTTCGAATGCTATGGTCACCTTCGACGATTATGATGCTGTATACGCCGAGGTGCTCCAGCAATTAGTTGACCGACAGCTGGTAAGTGCGTGCGAAGAAACAGGCGCTCTCTCCCCAACCCCTCGATCAATTTGCCTGAAGGCCGTTTGGGATAATGGCGCAATTGCGCTTGGGGGATGCGGAGACGGCGATTTAGCGCTCATCGATGGCCTTGTCTCAGACGAAATGCTGTCGTACTGCGGCAAGCTGTTCACACCCGACGAGGCTGCATATCTCGATTACATGTTCAACGACGCCTCTTTCCCTAACTCGCAGGGTCTCAGGAACAGATACGACCATGCGCATTCACCGATCGCCGACCCCGATGCGGAAGGAATTCAATCCGATTACTACCGCATGTTGACCTTGCTCGTCGCGATTACGCTCAAGATAAACGATGAGCTGTCGGCCGCAACAGGCCGCGGGTACCTCGAAAACTTCGTAGACTGGCCATATTACGACAAGAGCGTCCTCGAACTCGCTAAAAAGCTGATCGAGAAGAGGCGTAATACAGGCTGTGATGCTGAGTCTGAATAGCTCCAATTACGACAGATCCGAACCAGGTTGATTAAGAGCCATCTGCCCGGACTTTTCTCGAGTGACAACACTAAGGGCACTTCTGCCGGAATCGAAAAACCTATTGCATGGAATGTAAGCACCAAGATCGGCCAGCAGTAGTATCTCCTTTTATCCCGGTCAATTGAGTACTAACCAATTGTCAGCGTAATGAAAACCTCCTCATTACCTAACTTAAAGAGATCCTGAGAAAGTTCTTGAGAAGTCTTCGTGCCAAAGCACCCTCTAGTCAAATAGGGAATTGAACAACCGTGCACCCGTTGCAAATCTTCAGTAAGCTCCTTTCTCCTAGTCAAATGAGCGATATCAGTCAGATCGCCAAGCTTAAGAATTAAGGGCTCATATGACTGTTCATTCCTATTAACCGCGATACGCCATTCAACTTGGTTTGCATAACGAATATTCTTTACAAACACTCCTGCATTAAAATGTGGAATCCCATTTGGAAAAACCATATAAGCAGGTAATGGATCATGAGATTTCAAATCCATTGATGATTTAACAACTTCAGAAGGATACAACTGAACGCTATCCTTATATTCAACCGGAGCAGCTACAAAGTCGTAACCCAATTTCAAAACGGCTGCCCTAAGCCTAGATATAAGTTCACAGGGATTGTCAATAACCACAATCCATGAACCAAGGTCAAGGTCAGCATCGGGCAATTCAATTAAGTCGACTCTCGTATCTACTTGCTTAATGAGGACGCACGAAAAGCAGCACACATTGCAGTAGCCTGCGCCTCTCGGTATTGCATACGATTCTTTTGCAAGGACATCGAGTAAATCATTAGGAAAGCCCCGCATGATATGGGGGTCAAAGGATGCGCAGGCCCCCTCAAGAAAGTCCTGCTGCTCCACGTTTCCCTCATTCCAAAAATACCCTAGGGTATTCATGTATATATCGCCACGCAAAAACTGCTCAGCCCACTTTTGTTCTTTAAAACCACGGACAAGGCGAATCATAGGGAGAACGGAACGGCTGGATAAACGGTGCATAGACCTCTTCTTTCACATCGAAGGTTAAGACGTCAAATATAAACAAAGGCTACATCCGAGCTTAGCCTAACAACCCGTGCGGACTAATCTAACGCTCCGTATTCTTGTTCAACTCACCCGTCTCTTCCAGCTCCGACATATCCGGATGCCCCCTCCTTACACACTCGTGATCCGCTATGTACTTCAACCTCGTCGTCACCAATGCAAGCATGGAGCTTTGCAAATTGTTTGGGATGACCCACGCGGAGTTGACGCATTGGCTGAGCCACGAAGTCGGAAGCCTGTCGGGCTGGATCAAGAGGCCCGACGCAGTCGATTGCAGCACGGGCGATGTCCCGTTCTTAGTGCTCAAGGCTAAAAGCAGGGAAAATGGTGTTCGTTGCTTAACGTGCTATATACAACGCATCGCCCACCAGCTGCAAAAGGAATCAGACTTATACCAAAAGAGGTCATATCGGCGTTAGCCGATATGACCTCTTTCTTAACAATGCGACTTGTAGATAAGGCTAAAAATCACGGTTGGAAACCCTCTCCCCTAGTCCCGCTTAAACAGATCCCTCGTATAGACCTTGTCCGCCACGTCAGCGAGCTCGTCGCTCCAGCGGTTGGCGACGATAACGTCGCAGCCGGCCTTGAAGGCCTCCAGGTCGTGGGTCACCTCGGAACCGAAGAACTCCGGCGCGTCCAGCGTGGGCTCGTAGACCACCACGGGCACGCCCTTTGCCTTCACGCGCTTCATGACGCCCTGGATGGAGCTCGCGCGGAAGTTGTCGGAGTTGGACTTCATCGTCAGGCGGTAGACGCCCACGACCGGCTTCTCCTTGCCGGCGTACACGCGGTCCCACACCATCTGCAGCACCTCGTCTGCCACGAAGTCCTTGCGGGTGCGGTTGGCCTCCACGATGGCCTCGATCAGGTTCTGCGGCACGTCCCTGTAGTTGGCCAGGAGCTGCTTGGTGTCCTTGGGCAGGCAGTAGCCGCCGTAGCCGAAGCTGGGGTTGTTGTAGTGGCTGCAGATGCGCGGCTCCAGGCACACGCCGTCGATGACGTCGCGGGTGTTGAGGCCGCGGACCTCGCAGTAGGTGTCGAGCTCGTTGAAGTAGGCCACGCGCAGAGCAAGGTAGGTGTTGGCGAAGAGCTTGACGGCCTCGGCCTCGGTGGTGCCCAACACGAGCTCGGGGATGCCGATAGTTCCGTCGGCGTTCACGCGCTCCAGCTCGTCGGGGTCCGCCCCTTGGGCAAGCAGGCGTGCGAAGCGCTCGGCAGCCGCGACGGCGTCGGCGTCCTCCTTGGGCGCACCGACCACGATGCGGCTGGGGTGCAGGTTGTCGTATAGTGCCTTGCTCTCGCGCAGGAACTCCGGGCTGAAGAAGATCTTGCTGTCGCCCAGCCTCTCGCGCAGGCCCGCGGTGTAGCCGACGGGGATGGTCGACTTGATGACGATCCAGGCGTCCGGGTTCACCGAGCGCACGGCGGCGATGGCGGCCTCGACGGAGCTCGTGTCGAAGAAGTTCCTGTCCGAGTCGTAGTTGGTGGGCGTGGCGATGACGGCGTAGTCGGCGCCCGTGTAGGCCTCGGCCACGTCGACCGTGGCGCGCAGGTCGAGCTGACGCTCCCCCGCCTCGGCCTCCGCCAGGAAGCGCTCGATCTCGTCGTCCTGGATGGGCGACACGTAGCTGTTGATCTTCTCGACCTTCTCGGGCACGATGTCCAGCGCGTGGACCTCGTTGTGCTGCGAGAGCAGGACGGCGAGGGACAGGCCGACGTAGCCGGTACCGGCGACAGCGATCTTCATGTCATTCTCCAATTGTCAAAGAGCAATAATTCGCATTAAAAATGGCCCCTGTTACAGGGCCATGATTTCCTAAATGTTGTAGTAGCGCTTATACCACTTGGCAAAGGCCCTCAGGCCGTCCTCGAGCGGGGTCGCGGGCTTGTAGCCCAGGTCGCGCTGGAGCGCCGTGGTATCGGCATAGGTGACGGGAACGTCGCCGGGCTGCATCGGCACGAGCTGCTTGTGGGCCTCGAAGTCGTAATCGGCGGGAAGCACACCCTCCTCCACCAGCACGCGCTGCAGCGTGTCGACGAAGTCGAGCAGGTTCTCGGGGTGAGAGTTGCCGATGTTGTAGACGCGGTGCGCGGCGAGGGGCAGCCCGTCCTCGCCCATCTCCACCTCGGGCGCGGCGTCCATTACGCGCCTCACGCCCTCGACAATGTCGGCGACGTAGGTGAAGTCGCGGCGGCAGTCGCCCATGTTGAAGATCTTGATGGTGTCGCCGCGGCGCAGCTTCTCGGTGAAGCCGAAGTAGGCCATGTCGGGCCTGCCCATGGGGCCGTACACCGTGAAGAAGCGCAGGCCGGTCGCGGGGATGGAGTAGAGCTTTGAGTAGGCGGCGGCCATGAGCTCGTTGGACTTCTTGGTGGCGGCGTAGAGCGACACCGGCGAGTCCACGCGGTCCTCCTCGGAGAACGGCACCTTCTTGTTGCCGCCGTAGACCGAGCTGGAGCTGGCGTAGACGAGGTGCTTGACCGGGTGGTGGCGGCAGGCCTCAAGGATGTTGAAGAAGCCGACCAGGTTGCTCTCGAGGTAGGCGCGCGGGTTCTCGATGGAGTAGCGGACGCCCGCCTGCGCGGCGAGGTTCACAACGACGTCGAAGCCGCCCTCAGCGAACAGGCGCTCGATGAGGGCGGCGTCGCACAGGTCGCCGCGAACGAAAGTAAAGCGGCCGTCGGCGTCGGCCTCGGCCAGCATGCGCAGGCGCGCGTCCTTGATGCCGGGGTCGTAGTAGCTGTTGAGGTTGTCGAGTCCGACGATGGCATCATCGGTCTCCTCAAGCAGCTTCTTGACGAGGAACGCACCGATGAAGCCGGCCGCTCCGGTGACGAGAATTTTATTTGACATATCGCTCCTTTGGATGATCGAAATAACTAGTCGCGAATTGAAAGTACTGAATTGAGAAATGATGAAAATGAATCAATATAATTGTCAGATTCAAAAAGTTTTAAGGCCTTTTCTAGCGCAGCTCGTTTCATGCTGGTCAACTCATGGTCAGTTAAATTGCATGCGCTTGTAATTCCATCAAGAAGAGCTTGATTGCTTAAATCTGGGATAACAATTCCATCAATCATATTCTCGAGAATAAGATCGGCTCCTCCGACCGCGTTGCATAACATCGGAACACCGTTCGACATGCACTCAGCGAATTTTGTTGAAAATCCGGCGCGAGAATATAAATCAGGAGTTCTAAATAGAATTCCAAAGTCAGATTCTTGCAGCATTTTGATTACGCTGTCATGGGAAACACGACCGTGAAAATGAACCTTATTAGATCTGGCAATGTTTCCCATTAAACTGACTGCCTGGTTTAAATCAATTCCAATTACATCGAGTACTGGTTGAGTGATTGCAGGAATAGCGTCATTACTTATAAGCGAAATAAACTCTGTAAGTGAGTCTTTTCCCCCAGCGGGAGAACCTGCATAGACAAACTTGGTTATAGTTCTCCGCTTCAATCCTTCTAGAGAGCAGGGGTCACTAAGTGAGTCTCCGGCCCTATTTAAGGGTGGTAAATAAAAAACCTTTGGATATCCTTGGGAGGAGTAAAGTGAATCGAAATGTTTTTTAAAAGGCTCTGTCACAACACATAGTTGATTTCGAGCGATTTATCTAATTAACTGGAAGCTGCTTCATCTAGGACAAGCATACTATTGAACATGCAGCTTCTAAGATGACGCTGTGCTCAGATACTAAACAGCGTCAGGGATATGTGTGGGTAATGAGGCGCGTTATTGTCATGAACTACAAAGCAGAACGCAAGCTCCACGAGCGCGTAATCTCATACTTGACGGGATTACCCCGCCTCAACAACACGACCAATGTATCCGTGAATAGCGTCACGTATGCAGAGACACCAATCCTGTATCGCTCCAAGGCTTTAGATCACGATTCTCTGGTTCGGGAACTCTATTATCTCCAAGAACTTGGATTCATTACCGTCAATTGTATGCGAGAGTTTGAGGATGGCTCTTTCAGCTGCAATATCACCCTGCTAAGACCAACACTCACATTTCTCCAAGACAAACACGACAGCGCCGTTAAATCGCGAATTGAGTGGATCAAATTCTGGATACCCGTGACAATCTCCGTTGTAGCACTCATCATCTCAGCTATAGCACTATTAAAAGAGCTGCAAGTGATATAGCATCCGCACACCCGGCGATAATCCAAGGAATCCACCAGTGGTCTTCGTACCAGTCCGGGTTGCTATACCATCGCCTTGGGCGCTCGTTCAAATCATTTAGTCCATTCATCGTAGCCTCCCGTCTAATTACACGTCTGTCTAGTACACTACTGAATTGCGACACAAGCTCATATCTCTTCCCGTTCAGGAGGCCACCTTGGCAAAAGGCGGTTTCCTCTTCGCTCATACCCTGAACGGGGCAGAGCTTGTGTCGCAGCAATGAGGGGACGCTTTTGCACGAGCGTTCCTTCTCAGAAGGGGCGCTCGTTTTTTGTGCGCCAGTGCTGTTACATGGAGGGATGGATGTTATGAAATGCATCTATAAACAATCAGATGGACAAATCCGAAGAGTCCTCGGCCTGTTTGCGTGTCTATTTGCGCTCTCGTGTCTTGCCATGGTCGGATGCGGCTCGTCACAGGGTTCCGCATCGACACGAGGTTTTGGCATTGACGCGCAGCAGACGCCCAAGGAGTCCTCACGTACCGAGATACGCGACGTCAATGATGTACCAGACGCGCTCACGGAGGCCATGAAGGAGGTCAAGGGGTGCAAGATGACCCTTGAGCCTGACAGCAGCGATTACTGCTACCTGTACGAGGACTCTGATCGTGTTGGGGCAGTTGAGCTGTCTGAGGACACTGACTCCTTCACCGTCTACATCGACAGCGACAGAAGCGGCGAGAGTTCGGATAGGGCGCTTGAGCGCGTGGCCCACATGACCATCGCATCGGTTCTCGCCTGCAACCCCGATTATGACTATTCGAAGGCCCAAGACGTCGCAGTTAAGATAATCGAGGCTGATGACGAGTATCGCGACGGAAAGATCAGCTACAAGGCCGGGACAAAGAGCTATCAGTACGTCCTGCTCGTCTATCTGTAGGACTTACTCGAATACCGTTGGTTTAACGCGGGGCGGGTCGAAAGCGACTCGCCCCGCTTCGTCTATAATGTCGGCTTAGGTCAGATGCGAGTGCAATGTTAATTGCTTCCATGTTTGAAGGAAGACTCCTCCCAAGAAGGGAGGTGCCGCCTATGGAAATTTGGATAACAATTTTTCTCATGACGGTATTCGCCTATATCGTCAAGAAGTAATTAGACCCTATAGCTCCGATACAATTACGCAAGCCTCAATCACTAACAAAATGAGGATGAGCACTCGCATCTGACCTAAGCCGACATCGGCAGAGGGTTCCTACCAGAGATATCCCTGCACCGCACAGTCAACCGTTCGCTCAGCACGCCCCGAGCGAGTGTGGCAACCTTGTCACTTGCCTCGTCCTTGCCATATGACAGGAAGGCGTGCCACGCGAGGTAGTTGTCCAAATACTTGGTCGATACTCCGTCGAAATTGCGCATGAACCTCTTGAGCGACCCGTGGTAGGCATTGACCCTCTGGACGTTGTAGATCCCCTTGCGAGATTCCTTGCCCTTGAGCTGGACGAGTTCGTGTCCGCCCTTGTTCGCGAAGCGCACGTATGCATTGTGCTTGTCCGTCACGAGGGTGGAGTCGCTGCCGATGACGCCGCCAAAGGCGCTCTCGATACTCTTAGCAGAGGCGCGACCAAGGTTCGCAGACTTGGCGTAGGCAAGCCCAGTCCTGCTGATGGCGCATGGGACGCAGACCTTCTCGTGCGATACGCCGCGAAGGTGCGTCTGCCCACCGCGCTTGTGCGGCGCACGTGGCATCGCGAAGTTACTTCTCTTGTGGTTTCCCTTATACGACACATCGAAGAACGTCTCGTCCATCTCGACAATGCCGTCAAGCACACGTCCCGCCATCATCTCCCTGAGCGCGTCCAAGACCTTGTGCCGCCAGTAAAAAGCCGTGTTCCTGTGAATCCCGCACTCTGCGGCAGTCTCCCTTATCGACATGCCGCGCATCATGCACGCCATGAACTTGCGCCACACGTCAAGGCTTTTTCTCGTCCCCTCAACGATGGTGTTGGAGGTAACGACGAATGATTTGCCGCAGCCCTTACAGACGTAGCGCTGAATTCCGTCAGATCTGTGACCATTCCGAACAACATGGGTACAGCCGCAGCGCGGGCAATCGCGACCCTTAGCGAAGCGCTCATCGGTAAGGAACGACTCCATGTCGTAGGAGGTCTCGACATCAAATGAAAGCAGGAGTGATTTAAGCTCGACTATATCTTCTGCTGACAGACTCTTAATCATCCTTGCGATATCAGAAACCTTCGTCATGGAAAGCTCCTTTGGGCGTTGTGCCTTGTCAAGATGCTTATACCCAGATATCAACTACTTGTTGTGACATAGCCTTTTAAAAAAGGGCGAGATTGCGATAACTCCATCTAGCAATCTGTCCACTTCAGCCACTCGTTTAGAACGAGATTTCTCCACAAGCCAAGCAGCTAAATCCCCTGTAAATTTCGGAGTAAACCAATCGGTCTCATCAACGATTACGGGAACGTTAAAATCATGGCAATGATCTAAAACCCGTTTTGCAAGCTTATGTTGTATCCCGTAATAAATAACCAAGTCGGGCTGTATCTGATCGAAACATCGAGTGAAGGCTTTAAAGCTGAAGGAAGAAGAGATCCGCTCGTAATACTTTTTGGCTATTTGATGGTGCCCGAATTTCACCTCATACGGAAAATCAAAGGGATAGTCGTAATTACTGCTTATGGCGTTGGATGACGGCTCAATTATTCCAGCAAGAACAAAATGGACGTTGAAGCCACATTTAACCAGCAAATCGGAAATTGCGAAAGCATGTTTTGTAGGAGCATTATCCCCCGGAATTGATTGAACTAAATATAAAACCTGTTTATTCATTCTGTAGTTCATTCCTGATCGATTCATTAATGCCGTTAACAAAAAACGGTTAATTCCGACGAAGGGACAATTTGTCCATAAGCAAATTAAATCCTTCGATATTCATTAGCTTAGATAGCACGATGTAACACCCTAAGGATCCGAGAGGGGCAACGATTAACGAAATAAGATTCCCGTTTGAAATGTGGATTAATAATAATGCGATCACCACGGAAAACAATGTGGCAATTGACGGCTTAAGAACGTCAATAAGCTGCTCAAATATGCCATAGCCGAGCACTTTTTTATTCGGGGTCATGTTAATTAACATTGAGACAAATCCGCAAAAGGCACTTGAAAGGGAGATCGCAAATACACCAAAAGGAATCGACATAATTAAAACGATGAACGAAATAGCTTTCTTAATGACCTCAAGCTTAAAACAAAGGGCGCCTTGACCTGCTGCTTTAAGTGCCTGCCAATTCATAGATTGGAGGGGCTGAAATAGATAGAACAAGCACGCAACTTGAAGATACGGGACGCATTCCGCCCATTTTTGACCCAAAAGAACAAGAACTAGAGGATGCGCACACGCAGCCAAAATTCCCATCATGGGGAAAACGAGATAGGCAGAAAGCTGCATCGCTTTTCTAAGAACTGATTTGAGCGCGTATTGGCTGTCTTTCTTTTCAGCCATTAGAGGCAACATTACATTACTAATTGGAGTGTTTAAGTTGCCTACAATTAAAGCCGGGAATTGGTTGCCGCGATTAAAGAAAGCCAAGTCTGCGGAGGAATAGAATTTGCCGATGACTAAAGAACGACCTTCTGTATAAATAGAATTAATAAGATTGGCACTTGTAAATTGTAATCCAAGGGGCAACAGCTCTCTTGCTGAACCAACCACGAATTTTAGTCTAGGCGTCCATTTTGTTAACCAAGCCATTAGTACCGTTGTCATCAGAACTGTAAGTATCTGCTGAATGATTAGCGCATAAATACCAAAACCCAACATTGCAGCTACGATAGCTGCTAATCCTGAGATCAAGGAGCTGAGGAACGATGCAGAAAATTGCAATCTAAATAAAAAGTTCTTTGCGATATAGGCCTTCTGAATTGCATTCAGTGCCGAAAGAGGAAGACGTAATGCCAGAACTCTTAGGTAAAGACACATATTTGCATTTCCATAGAAGTCTGCAATGCTTGGAGCCGCAAAAAATATCAATACATATAAGATGCTCGACAATGCAATTGAACATGACAACATTGTCGAGTAGTCAATTTGATTGATATCAGACTTTTGTATCAGCGCTTCGCCAAGTCCATTTGTGACGAGCACGTCAGCCAAATTTGTAAATACAAGCAGCAGCGAAAGAGTACCGTAATCACTCGGGGACAGCAAACGCGCCAAAATTAGGGAAATAACAAATAGGGTACCTTGCGTGGCAAATCTCTCACCTATTGCCCAAAACATACTGGTTGCAGCCTTGTTCGAAGCCATTATTTTTCACCATCCGCATTGCGCATACGATTAGATCTTTCTGGTTCTATGTTGTTTAGGGCAAAACCAAAGGATGAAAATAGAAGCACGACCCCGACATTAATTGTGTAAGAGTAGTAAGTTGATAATCCCAGAATCGCCATGAGATAAAAGAGGGCAACAAATTTGCACTGGCTATTTTTGGAAGAACCAAATAGGCATCGCAACAGGACGTACAAAAGCGGAACAACGGCTAAAACACCAAAATGAAACATCAAATAAATTATTTGATTATCGAAAAAAAGGTAATTTGAATTCGTGCCGTATCTATATCCAGCGCTAATTCCGTTACCGAATATAAGCGATGCCGGTTCAACCTGGCTATAGAAAATTTCATATTGGCTAGACCGTGTATCTTCACCGATTCTGTTTAAAAACGAATCAAGAACTTCAGGATAGATAAATGACAATGCCAAAAGTGCCGTTCCAGCTGCAAAAATAACAATTACAGTTCGTTTAAAAACTTTGTCAATTCCTTTAGCCATAAAAGTTGCAACAAGCATGACCAGCATTGGTTGAATTAACCAACTTCTGGTTGCCAGCATAAATGCGGCGATGCAGGCAAGAATGCCTATACCCATCGTTATGAAATAGCCATGTTCATCATTAGATGTAAGCACCACGGTTGACCAATACAAACTGATGCCAAATGCAAAATAGTCCCTCGCAGGACACCATCCAATATAAGATCCAAAACCACAAATAGATTTAAATTTAATAATTGATGCTAGTGAGGCGATAAAACAAATCAATGATAGCAGCGGGACCCATTCTTTAATCAACTGCTCAATTCTTGGATCCTCTGATAATAGGTAGAATAGAGGAATGATAAATACAGTGGTTGGAACATTTCCAAAGAGCACGCTGGTTAAGTCGCCCGCATTATTGGCTACGGCCATTAAGCTATAAATTATTAGTCCAAAAACTGAACAAGATATAACGAGCCAATTAGCTTTTCGTGATTTACTAATTGCACGCAACAAGAGAATCGAAAAGCTGATCTGTTGAATTAAATCAAATAAAGAAGCAAAGCGTCCGTTTGAAGTACTGAATGCAAAGCGGTTAACTTCCCAGTCAGTAGCAAGCGAGTATGATGACCCCAAATCTCGAAGAAAGGGAACCATGAGACCGGAAAACACTGCTATTGCTAACAACAGGTCAGTGATTCTTCTATTTTGATTGTATTGGTTTATCTGATATTGCAATTCTGTTTTCCTTATTGGAGACGTTTGGGCGAATCTATTTAAAGAGAAGATTTGCCCATTCATTGCCAATAGTTTCTAAAGAAAGAGACTGCCTTAGCATCAGGGCATTATTAGACAAATGATTCGAATAGGACTTATCTTCGACGATCTTGTTTAACGCTTCGCTCTCAGCTATATCGTCATCAATATCGACCAAAATGCCGTTCACGCCATTCCGAATAACTGCTTCTGCTCCACCACCGCCACATTTGGTGCAAATTGTTGGAACCCCCATGCACAAGGACTCAAGCATCGAATTAGATAGACCCTCGAACTTTGATGACATTACAAAAGCCGATGCAGTTCTAATGTGCAAAAGAGCGTCAGAAGAAAAGCCCATAAATTTGATTGAATCATCCATGTCAAGGCTATGAACAAGGTTTTCTAGTTCTGATTGAAGGCTTCCCTTGCCAAAGATTTCAAGAATATATTCAGGGTGTTTTTTATGAAACAGCTCAAATGACCTGATTGTCATCGAGTGATTTTTTTGAAGTTCAAGCCGTCCCGCTGTGACGATTGCTTTTCTTCTAAGCCCAGAATACGGTTCAGGCAGTTCACTAGATATTGGATTTAAGATGATTTTTGAATTCGTCTGAAGGTATCTCGGCATTAAACTTGCCTGGCTTTTTGTCTGAAACACAATTGCATCGGACCTTCGATACAACATGTTTCTAATGAATGGGAGAATCTTATTGCCAGGAAAATCATATCTCGGATCGTTTCGCACCGAAACAATAACCCTGTTTGGGAGTCCGATGGTCGCCATCAGCGTATACATGTTTTGATGTGGCAAAAATGAAATCACCGTGGCTTTGGGCCGTTCGGAAACAAAACGCCGTATTAGCTTGACCTGGTCGAGTGGCTTGAGCGAAGCGTCTGCAAACTCAGAACACACTTCAACTCCATCTGGTACATCATATTCAATAACGTTACTTTTAGTCAAGAAATAAGTAAATCTAATACCATGAGAAACGAAGTACGAAGCAAGCGCAAGAGAGACGCGCTCGGCACCGCCACCCATCAAGGAAGGATGAACAAAGACAATATGTCCAGCTTCTTGAGCTGAATTCGTATATTTCAATTTATTCCTCTAGTTTACACTGATCAAATCGCTATAAATTTCAATTCGTTAACTACACGGCAGATTGATATCAAATGAGCCGCATATTTTATTGCGAGCTGATAGATCCATGTCTTTTCTAAGCTCGAGCGATCCGAGAAAATTACTCAATCCGACGCTAAAACTTTATTGTTATCGCCCGTTACGAGAAACCCGACAACTCCATCATTTATGAGTTGAGGGGTTCCACCTGCAGGAGTCGCAATGGTTGAAACGTCTATCGCCATGGCCTCGAGGATGCTCATAGGAAGTCCCTCGTTCTTTGATGGCAGACAGTGCAACGCAATTTATTGGAATAAAGCTTGCCTCTCAATCGCGAGGGGCTCTTGCGATCAGAAAGCAAGTTCCTTCGCAGTATACTGTTAGTGCAGGCGTTAATAATCACTCACCACCGCGCGCAACTTTTTCATAAATACACTCCAGTTTTTTGAGATAGGCCTTCATGGAGTAACGTTCAATAATGGTTTGGCGACCGCGTTGCGCAATCATCCGAGCCCAGTCAGGGGCCTCGATGCACCTGCTCATCGCCTTCGCAAGACCCTCTGGGTCACGCGGCTCTACAAGCAGACCGTTTACCCCATCATCGATGAGACTTGGTAGGCCGCCCACTCTAGTGGCGATGGAGGCACACCCAGCTGCCATAGACTCGAGCACGCACATGGGCAACCCTTCAGCATCCGAGGGGAGCACGGATGTAAGGCACTCATCGGAAAGTCTTGCCTTCATGAGATCGTCGGCCCAGCCAAGAAACTCGACGTTGCGTCCAACGCCCAACTCGTTGGCGAGCTGCTGATAGCTTTCCAGTTCTTCGCCACCCCCAGCAAGCATTACTTTCGTTTCGGGATGGGTCAAAAGAAGACAGCGAACAGCCCTAAGAAGGGTATCTACACCCTTCTTAGGGCACATGCGTCCCAAGAAGTAAAACTTCGTAGGATCCTTTTGCTCACTTACCTCCTGCGGAACAAATACAGCATTTTCAAGCACCACAATATTTGCTAGCTTAAACTTTCTGACGAAATAGCTCCTCCACTCCTCGGAGAGAGCTATGACTCGGGAAGCATTCTGCAGCATCCAGCGAACCTTCGTCTGTTCACCGGCGCCCATATGTTCGTACTGGTTCTCAAAATCACCCTCATGAACATGGAGGATATAAGGCACATTGGCCTTTGCCGCTTCCTTGCAAATCAGATATTTCCTCTTGTAGCTCATGCCAAGCGCAGTGTGGATGTGGCAAACATCGCATTGTCGGAGTTCACGACGAACCTCGAAAAATGCTTGCGGAAACATCAAAATTTTCGTGAACTTCGATCCATCACGCATCGTTGCAACGAAATGAACCTCTCGACCCGTCGATGCGACCGCATCCAAGATATTCTTCTCAACAGTTGCTACGCCACCCCAGGCCTCAGGTGACGGCCCTACCATAAGCACACGACTAGCCATGAAATCCAGCCCCTGCTTGCCGTGCCTTACCAGTAGCATCCATTCTCCACTTCATTCGCATGTTCAGGCCGCTCTTCCATACTCGGCCTGATCCAGCTTGAGTTGTAAAGCTCCTTGGAGATAGGTTTGAGGTCCCAGCGCTTCCCCTTGATGCCGAAAAGCATCTGAACCATCCCCCCCCCATGAATCGCTTGCCGCCCAGAACGTTTCACGTGAGATGCCAAGGGAAAACCATACGCTCCACAGCCAATGATTGCGACATCAAACTCCCTGGAGTCAACTTCAAACTCAAGATGCTTCAAAGCATCAAACCAATCGGTATAACGGGCATCAGCGCTGCCCGCTATCGTTTGAGGTGGAACGAGTGTCTGCAATTCAAAGTCTGGTAATAAGTTTCTATTTGTAAACAACTGCTCTTTGCGTGAATATTGAGCTTCAATACTTTTTGCAAAAGGGTGGACAACAAGCACGCGCTTGCCAGATAGAGCTGCCGTCCACGGATTGCCCTGATTTCGATAAGGCTCAAGGTTTTCTAGATATGAAATGGTGATGCCTTCAGCACAAACCTCTTTCAAAAGCCATTGCTGCATGAATGAGTCCCAATAGGCCAGGGCATCCAAATCAGCTGCCGATTTGGCCATGAGAAGACCGAAGCGCCTGATATGTTCGTCGTCTGCCGGGAAAAAGCCAGGCCCTAGCGCCATGCGTTTCTGAACATAGAGAGGAATGGCCTTATCGTATCCTTTGGCAACGCCAAGCGCCCAAGCGGTTGCACGAGCCTCTTGACTACCAAACCGGCCTACCATGATTGGCTTACCAGATAAAATTAAGTTCGAAATAACCGTATTGAAATCGTCGCGATTTAATGCAGACTTTGGCAAATATTCTTGTTTGCCGGCCTTATACGCAAACCGTCTCACACAATATCGCAACTGCATTGCGCGATATTCGATTTTGCCTTTATTCATGTTCATCAAATCCTGGTCTCATAGAAATCATGCGAGCAGGAACCCCCCCCCAGATTGAATACTCAGGCTCTACATCTTTGGTTACGACGGCACCGGCGGCAATAACGGAATGATCAGAGACGTGGACACCCTTTAGAATCGTCACTCCACTGCCCATCCACACGTCATTACCGATAACGACATCCTGGTCGTTATCGGGGAGCTTGTCCTCATCGGTAAGTTCCATCATGGGGCGATCGAGGATGTCGGTGCGGTGATCGCCGGTGATAACGGTAAGTTTGGGTCCGCTCATGACATAGTCGCCGATGTGAATTTTCGCCCGGGTTGTGAGCAGCGTTGTTCCAGGGCCAAGGTACACGTCATGGCCCATGTAGATATTGCCCGCTCCGGCAATCTCGCTGCGGCGGCCCAGGGTCACGTTCTTGCCGCAAGCAGCAAAGGAGCGCCGTAGCGAGGGCATAAGAAGTAGCTTGTTGTAAGCACGGGGGATGCCGTCGAGGATCCTATAGGCGAGACCCATAGCTACGCTTTCCTCCACACCATCTTGTCCACGACGCCTGTGTAGCTCTGGATGATCTTGACCACCTTGGTGGAGACGTTCTCGTCGGCGTAGTCGGGAACGGGCGCCTCGGGAAGCGACCCCTCGGCGTCGAGCTCGACGGCGGTGCGGACGGCCTGCAGCAGACCCTTCTCAGAGATACCGGCCAGCGTGAAGCAGGCCTTGTCCAGGGCCTCCGGGCGCTCGGTGGAGGTGCGGATGCACACAGCCGGGAACGGGCGGCCGACGCTCGCGAAGAAGCTGGACTCCTCGGGCAGGGTGCCGGAGTCGGAGACAACCGCGAAGGCGTTCATCTGCAGGCAGTTGTAGTCGTGGAAGCCCATGGGCTCGTGCATGCGCACGCGCGGGTCGAGCTCGAAGCCGGTGGCCTCCAGGCGCTTGCGGGAGCGCGGGTGGCAGGAGTACAGGATCGGCATGTCGTACCTCTCGGCCAGCGCGTTGATGGCGGTGAACAGGCTCGTGAAGTTCGCCTCGGTGTCGATGTTCTCCTCGCGGTGCGCGGACAGCAGCATGTAGCGCTTGGGCTCCAGGCCGAGCTCGGAGAGGACGTCGGAGGCCTCGATCTTGCCCAGGTTGGCGCGCAGGACCTCGGCCATGGGAGAGCCCGTGACGTAGGTGCGCTCCGGGGCGCAGCCGGTGTCCTTGAGGTAGCGGCGGGCGTGCTCGGAGTAGGCCAGGTTGACGTCGGAGATCACGTCGACGATGCGGCGGTTGGTCTCCTCGGGCAGGCACTCGTCCTTGCAGCGGTTGCCGGCCTCCATGTGGAAGATGGGGATGTGCAGGCGCTTGGCCGCGATGGCGGACAGGCAGCTGTTGGTGTCGCCCAGGATCAGCAGCGCGTCGGGCTGTACCTGCACCATGAGCTTGTAGCTCGCGGCGATGATGTTGCCCACGGTCTCGCCCAGGTCGGCGCCCACGGCGTCCAGGTAGACGTCGGGGTCGTCCAGCGACAGTTCGCGGAAGAAGATGCCGTTGAGCGTGTAGTCGTAGTTCTGCCCGGTGTGCGCCAGCAGGCAGTCGAAGTGGCGGCGGCACTTCTTGATGACCTCGGACAGGCGGATGACCTCGGGGCGCGTGCCCACGATGATAAGGAGCTTCAGGCGGCCGTCGTCCTTGAATGCGATATCGGAATAGTCCTTGCCCATGCGGCTAGACCTCCTCGTAGTAGGTGTCGGGGCTCTCGGGGTCGAAGGGCTCGTTGGCCCACATGACCGTCACGAGGTCCTCGGTGTCGGACAGGTTGGTTATGGAGTGCGTGTAGCCCGGGATCATCTCCACGGCGCGCATGTCAGACCCAGAAACTATGTACTCGTCGACGGGGAACGGGTTCCCCTCGGCATCCTCCCCTACTTTCCTCAGCTTGATCGACGCGGTGCCGGAGACCACCAGGAACCTCTCCCACTTGCTCATGTGCCAGTGGTTGCCCTTGGTGATGCCGGGCTTGCTCACGTTGACGGAGACCTGGCCGCGCTCGGGCGTGCGCAGGAACTCGGTGAACGAGCCTCGGTCGTCGGTGTTGGGCTTCAGGCTATAGGCGAAGTGCCCCGGCTCGTAGTAGGACAGGAACGTGCTCCACAGCTTCTTGGAGAAGGAGCCCTCCGAAAGGTCGGGCACCGACAGCGTCTCGCGGCTGTCGCGGAAGCTGTCGAGCAGGCAGACGATCTCGCCCAGGGTCTTCACGTCGGTCCCGGGGACGTAGCAGAACCCGTCACCGTCGACGCGCTCGAGGCCCTCGTATCCGCAGCGGTGCTCACGCCCCAGCAGGGCGCCCAGCATCTCGTCGACCAGGTCGTCGATGTAGAGGAGCTCCAGCTCCACCGAGGGGTCGTTCACGGTGTAGGGGCGGCCGTTGGCGATGGCGTCGCAGAAGGTGGCGACGGCGGAGTTGTATCGCGGGCGGCACCACTTGCCGTAGAGGTTCGGGAAGCGATAGATGAGCACGGGGGCGCCCGTGCGCTCAGAGTACTCCCGGAACAGGCCCTCCCCCGCGAGCTTGGACTCGCCGTAGACCGAGCCCTCGAAGCGGCCCGACAGGCTCGCCTGCGCGGAGCTGGAGAGCATGACGGGGCACTTGTTCCCGTGGCGCTCGAGCGTGTCGAGCAGCGTGGAGGCGAACCCGAAGTTGCCCTCCATGAACTCGGATTGCTCCTTTGGGCGGTTGACGCCGGCCAGGTTGAAGACGAAGTCGGCGCGGGAGCAGAACTCCTCCAGCTCCCCGGGCGCCGAGTCGATGTCGTACTCCATGACCTCGAGGGGAAGGAGCGGCTGGTATTTCGCGCGGCGGTCCTTGCCGTCCCTTATGTTCTTCAGCGCGCAGCAGAGGTTCCTGCCCACGAAGCCCCTCGCGCCGGTGACGAGGACGCGCACCCTACTGCACCGCCTCGTGCTCGCGGCCCTCCAGGGCCAGCTGCACGTACTCGGCGGTCTTGATCTTGGCGATGGTGCCCGCAACGTCGAGCCTCTCGGTGTTGTGGGAGGTGTAGGACTCGTCGGCCTGGGTCTCAACCTCGCCGTCGACGACGAACTTGTCGTAGTTCAGGTCGCGCGAGTCGCAGGACACGCGGTAGTAGCCGCCCATGTCCTCGGCGCGCAGGCGCTCCTCTCGGGTCATGAGGGTCTCGTAGAGCTTCTCGCCGTGGCGGGTGCCGATGACCTGGGTGCCCACGCGGCCGAAGACCTCCTGGACGGCCTCGGCGAGGTCGCCGATGGTCGACGCCGGCGCCTTCTGGATGAACAGGTCGCCGGGGTTGGCGTGCTCGAAGGCGAACTGCACCAGGTCGACGGCCTCGTCCAGGTTCATGAGGAAGCGGGTCATGTTGGGGTCGGTGACCGTGAGCGGCTCGCCCTTGCGGATGCGGTCGATGAACAGCGGGATGACGCTGCCGCGCGAGCACATGACGTTGCCGTAGCGGGTGCAGCAGATGGTGGTGCGTCCTGCGCCGTTGCGGGCGTTGGCGTAGATGATGGACTCCATCATGGCCTTGGACTTGCCCATGGCGTTGATGGGGTATGCCGCCTTGTCGGTGGACAGGCACACGACGCGGTCCACGCCCTCGTCGATGGCGGCGTGCAGGACGTTGTCCGTGCCGATGACGTTGGTGCGCACGGCCTCCATGGGGAAGAACTCGCAGGAGGGCACCTGCTTGAGGGCGGCGGCGTGGAAGATGTAGTCCACCCCGTGCATGGCGTCGCGCACGCTCTGGGCGTTTCGGACGTCGCCGATGAAGAAGCGCACCTTGGAGGCGAGCTCGGGCGACTTCTCCTGCAGGCGGTGGCGCATGTCGTCCTGCTTCTTCTCGTCGCGGGAGAAGATGCGGATCTCGGCCAGGTCGGTGTTCATGAAGTGCTTGAGCACGGTGTTGCCGAACGAGCCGGTGCCGCCCGTGATCATCAGAGTCTTGTCTTTAAAGGTGGTCGAATCGTTCATCTATTTGCCTTCCTTACGTTTGGCTTTTGTAAACTGGTAAAAGAGAAATTTCGTATTAGTTACGAGGTATCGTTTGAAAAGCCGCTTCGGCTCTTGAATAAGTCTGTATAGCCACTCGAGACTCAGGTTTTGAATCCACATCGGCGCCTCTGGCACCACGCCGGCGAGAACGTTGAACGCTCCGCCAACACCGATCATCAATGGCTGTGGCCCTCCCTTGAGGTCGTGCATAAGAACTTCTTGACGGGGCGCGCCAAGAGCAATCCATGCGAAGTCTGCATCCGAATCAGCGATACGTCGCGAAAGGTCTCGCTTCTCGCTGTCGGAGAGCGGTCGGAAAACCGAAGGCTCCATGCCAGCGATTTCCAGGCCTGGATATTCCTCTTGAAGTGAATTTTTGAGAGCGTCGAGATTCTTCTGCTCGTTACCGTAGAAGTAATGGCTCCATCCTTGCTGCAAGGAAATATTGAATATCTCTCGCATCAGATCGGGTCCAGTTACACGCCCCATAGACTCTATTGTTTTACGTCCGACGACAGATAAAGGCTTGCCGTCGGGAACGGACATGAGGGAGTCAGCTTGGCAGGCCCAATAGGAAGGGTCGTCATGGGCCATAACCGAGGTATGAGCATTGGAAACGCAAATATATTCGCCATGTAGCTCATCTATATGGCGAGTGAGAAACTCGACACACTCAGACATATTGGTTCCCGTAATCGGAACATCGATTACGGGAACGCGCTTGAGCTCAACGAATTTAGAATAGTCCTGAAGCATTAGCACGCACCCTTACCGGTGATGACCTCGATCACTGTGAGGACAACGATCTTGAGGTCGGTAAAAATGCCCCGGTTGGCGATGTACTCCAGGTCTCGGCGGACCATGCCGTCGAACCCGGTCGAATTGCGCTCCGTCACCTGCCACCAGCCGGTGATGCCGGGCTTCACGGCCAAGCGCTGCAGGTCGTACTCGGTATACTCGGCCACCTCGTTGGGCAGCGGCGGCCTGGGCCCGACTACGGACATCTGTCCCAGGAACACGTTCACGAACTGCGGGAACTCGTCGATGGAGTGCTTGCGGATGAACTTGCCGATCTTGGTGACGCGGGGGTCGTCCTTCATCTTGAACATGGCGCCGTCGATCTCGTTCTGTCCCTTGAGCTCGGCGAGGCGCTCGTCGGCGTCTTTGTACATGCTGCGGAACTTCCACATGCGGAAGGTGGACAGCCTGCCGTCGCGGTGGGTCTGCCCCACGCGGATCTGGCTGTAGAACGGGTTGCCCTCGCTCTCCAGGCGGATGGCCGCGGCCAGCACCAGGCTGGGTATGGCGATGGCGGCCAGCACGCAGCCGCTAAACACGATGTCGAAGGCGCGCTTGGCTGTGCGGTAGGCAAGGCGCGAGTTGCCCCAGTCCTTCACGGCCTGCATGGCCTTGTAGCGCATGCTCGAGTCGCCGCCGCTCATGGCTTGGGCAACCAGCGAGGCCCCTACCGGCGCTTCTACTGAATTTTCAGTTTTGTCTGACACTATTTCTTTCAAGTCAACGTGCCCGCCCCCGGGGATCCTCCCTGTCCCGTTAAACAGTCGCCTGCACTTAGGCGATCGCCTTTTTAAGATTTCGCATTACGCGCTGCTCGGCCGAAAGCACAGCAAGGCCAACGCGCGTAGTTACGCGTCGGCCGCACAGGTCGAGCTCCAAATAAGCAGTGCTCTTGCGTCTGTTAATGGTTTTGATAAGGCCTTCGTGGCCCAGCAGCGGACCTGCCGTCACTACGACCTGGTCGCCGTCCTTTAAGGCCTCGCTCATGGGCACTACGCGGTCTCCCGCATGAGTAAAGCTGCCAATAAGCTGTACCTCTTCTTTTGCCAGCGGCACAAACTGACCGTCCTGGGATAGCACCCGGGCAAAGTCATCCATGCGCAGCAGATACTGTTGCACGGTGCGAGGATCTGCCGTATCGCAGATAAGATAACCGGGAAAGAGCGGCTTGGTCGTATCGACCCATTCGCCGTGCACCTTGATCTCGGTTTGAAATTGGGGATAAAAGAGCTCCTGCATGGCGCCAGCCGGCACCACACACTCAATGCGCTCGCGCATTACGTCTTCGCGACCGTTAATGACCTGGATCACATACCACACGAGCACCACCCCCTTGCTGTCTTACGTGTGGCTCACGGGGTTTGGGTATGGCTTCGCCAGGGCGCTTGTGCGCGAAGGCGCTCCATATTCAAACCCTGAGCCCAGTTAGACAAGCACGTGGCTCTGCCCCACCGTGAACGGTATGTATGAGTGCAGTGGCTAGAGACGCGGACGTGTATCGCAAATTAGACCGCGTCCCCAGCTGGCTGCGTGCGGCCCAGTCAAGCGGGAACAAAACTGGACCGCACGCAAACAGCTGCAGGACTGCTGCGAATTGTCATGAAATTTCGATTCAAATGAACAGCTTGCACATAGACAAGAACAGAGTCATTCGATGCAAAACACGTGACGACGATAATTGGAGCTCGTGGTTTTTCTGGCACCGCCGTTACGGCCGGATACTGATCGACCCTGCGCTTTGCGGCTTGCTGGAGCCGTGAGCACAGTTGAACCCATGTAACGTTAGGTATCCTAGCACAGCAGGTGGCCCATACGTTTTGGGGTGTGTTGAGCAACATATCGTTTATTTGCCGTGATTATGAGGGATATTGTACCGTCTTGCGCACATAGCCGCAGGTTTATGGTGGTGTGTGGGTTGGTGGGCACCGCCTGAGTTGTATTGCTGGCGGCGCGAATTGCTCAAATTATTATGTTTGGCTAACAAACTTTGTACAAAACCGGGAAGGTAATTGCGCAACTTTTTGCGGAGTGGACGCGGGTGTCACTTTGGTATGTGGAATGGACACGTATGAAAAAGGCCTCCGGTTTCCCGAAGGCCTTTGCATTCACGATGGTGGAGACGAGGGGGATCGAACCCCTGACCTCTTGACTGCCAGTCAAGCGCTCTCCCAGCTGAGCTACGCCCCCGTGACGAGGTAGTACTATAGGGGAAGTTGGCGTGCCGTGCAAGAACTTTTTTGAGTTGATTGTCTTACTTACGGGTTTTCCTACACGTCCACCGTCCCGAAAAACCCTAACGCGGCGATGCCTCACTTGTAGAGGTAGGCGATTGCGACGCCTTGGTGGACTTGGATCTTAGCCGTTTTCCTTACGACATTAGAGATGCCCGTGTCGGCTAACAAGCCTAGGGGGGAATGATCCAGTTCCCATTCTAGGCCGTGTTCGCTTACCTCGGTGTTGGGGGCTATGGCAATGATGGAGAAGGCTTTGCCCTCGGCGCCCTGGATGGTCCAGGTCTCGTCCTGGTGCAGGATTCTGGCCGTCACTTCGTCTTCTTCGATCCAGACGGGGGCGTCCGCATAACCTGCCAGTAGCCCTAACACAGACAGTGCCATGTCCGGGCGGCCTCCGGTGGCGCAGGTTGCCACCACCTCGGCGCCGGGCCAGCGACGGCGGACCGCGTCTAACGCCAATGCCAGGTCAGTGTAGTCCTTGTAGGGGTTGTGGCGTTCCACTTCAAAATCGGCAGCGGCATCGACCAGAGCGCGTCCCTCATCGCTTACGGTGTCGGCGTCTCCCACGTAGACGTCGCAGCTCAGGCCAGCGACCAACAGGGCGTCCAGGCCGCGGTCTACGGCTACGATGTGGTCGCACTCCCCTGCCAGGTGGCGCAGCAACTCGGGGCTTGCCACCACCGGCGAGCCGCAAACCACTAATACTTTGCAAGCCACGGCCCTCGCCTAACCCTCAAACTCAAGAACGTGGGCCAGGTCAAGGTCCTCATAGCTGTCGATAAAGATGTCGCAGTTGGCGCGCACCTCGTCGCGCTCCATACGGCCGTGAGGGTCATGGATGCCAACGCGCTTAAAGCCTGCGGCGCCAGAGCTCTTAAGTCCAAAGACGGCGTCCTCAAACACCCACGCGCGCTCAAACTTGTGTCCGTGGCGCCCTTCCAGGCGACGCAACGCCAGCTCGTACACATCGGGGAACTGCTTGGAGCGTCCCGCCTCACCCGTCGTGGTAATAAACTCCATATAGCGATCAAGGCCAGCAGCCGCAAGGGCGGACTGCACCAGTTCGGCCGGCGTGGACGTGGCCACGCACATGGCAATGCCCGCCGCCTTCGCCTGCTCCAGAAACGCGAGGAGCCCCTCGCGCGGCGGCACCTTGGAGTACCCATCAATCAAAATCTCGCCCAGCTCGCGGTAGACCTCCTCGCCATTCGCGCCAATGCCCCACGTGTCGTGGTAGGCCTTGCACTCGTCCTCGAGCGACAAATGCTCAAACTGGGCAAAATCGTCGACCGTTACGTCAACGCCATGACAGCGCAATAACTCGGTTTGCGCATGGCCCCAGACGGGGGAGCTATTAATCAATGTTCCGTCGCAATCGAAAATAAAAGCAACACCTGGAGCAGCGATGTGGTTCATAAACGAGCCTTTCGATGTCAAATGGTAAACAACCTGCTAAAAACGTTTTACCAAACGTAAGCCTATCAGTTTTGAAACCCTAATTGGTAAAACTGTCAAGGGTTTTACCACGGCAATTCTGCCAGTGGTATAAACATGTCGCTTACCGATTAAACGCCCTCGCAAATCCGCTTTCGTCCATAAAACTAACGTACAGGTGTTATCGTAGTTTCTGCCGAAAGTTCCACCGAGCACGCGAGGTGGAACGAATCATAGAACTATTGCCGTCCCTTCGATTCGTGCAGCCTTGGACCTTTCGCATCTAGTCACCAAGGCAACACGCTGCCGCGTCATGATGGGATCAAACGTGAGCGATACAAAGCTAAAGCCAGCAACCAAAAAGCCTGCTACCCGCAAAGCCGCCCCGCACGCACCGGAGCTCACCAAGGACGATGTCTACCTATTTGGCATCGGCACGTGGGAGCGCAGCTGGGAAAAGATGGGCGCTCACCCCGACACGCAGAACCGTACGCGCGGCTGGCGTTTTTGCGTTTGGGCGCCCGACGTAAAGAGCGTCCATGTCATTGGCGAATTTAACGACTGGGACGAGGAAGCCAACCCGCTGGTGCCCATGCATACGAGCGCTATTTGGGAAGGCTTTATTCCTGGTGCCGAGCAAGGTCAGCTCTATAAGTACCTTATCGAGACCAACGAGGGCGAAAAGCTCTACAAGGCCGATCCGTACGCCTTTAAGGCCGAGTGCCCTCCGGGAACGGCGAGCGTGCTGTGGACCCTAGATGGCTACAACTGGAACGACGCCGCGTGGCTCAAGCGCCGCGCCGGCCACAACCACATGTCGCAGCCGCTTAACATCTACGAGATGCATATTGGCTCGTGGAAGCGCCACGGCGACGCGCCGCAGGGCGAGCCGGACGAATACGGCAACTACCCCGGCCCCATGGACCCCTTCCCCGCGCAGCGCGGCGAGTTCTACACCTACGACGACCTGTCGGTGGAGCTCGTGGACTACGTGCGCGACATGGGCTACACGCATATCGAGGTCATGCCGCTTATGGAGCATCCCTTTGACGGCTCCTGGGGCTACCAGACGACCGGTTACTACGCCGCCACGTCACGCTACGGCAACCCGCAGCAGCTCATGCACTTTATCGATGCGTGCCACGAGGCGGGCATCGGCGTGATCATGGACTGGGTACCCGGCGGTTTTTGCGCCGACTCCCACGGCCTTGCCACCTTTAACGGCCACATGCTGTTTGAGCACGAGATTCACCCCAACTGGGGCACGCACAAGTTTGACTTCGCCCGCGGCGAGGTCCGCTCCTTCCTGGTCTCCAACGTGCTGTACTGGCTCGAGAACTTCCACGTGGACGGCATCCGCATGGACGGCGTTTCCAGCATGCTGTACCTCAACTTTGGCATCGACGATCCGGGCCAAAAGAAGTTCAACAAGTACGGCACCGAGGAGGACCTGGACGCCAGTGCGTTTATCCGTCAGGTCAACTGCGCTGTAGAGGCGCACTACCCCGACGTGATGATGATGGCCGAGGAGTCCACCGCGTGGCCGCTCGTGACCTATCCGCCGCAGGACGGCGGCCTGGGCTTCCACTACAAGTGGGACATGGGCTGGATGAACGACACCCTGCACTACATGCAGACCGATTTTCCGTGGCGCCCCGGCAACCACGGCCTGCTCACGTTCTCGATCATGTACGCCTTTACCGAGAACTTCATTTGCCCCCTGAGCCACGACGAGGTCGTGCACGGCAAGTGCTCGCTCATCGGCCGCATGCCGGGCGACTGGTGGCGCCAGTTTGCCGGTCTGCGCACGCTGGCCTTCTACCAGATGACGCATCCCGGTGCCAAGCTCAACTTTATGGGCAACGAGATCGGCCAGTTTATTGAGTGGCGCTACTACGAGTCCATCCAGTGGTTCCTGACCGAGGAGTACGAGACCCACCGTCATCATCAGGCGTTTATCAAGGCGCTCAACCACCTGTACACCTCCGAGCCCGCCCTGTACGAGCGCGGCTACACCGACGACGGCTTTACCTGGATCGATGCGGACAACTCCAAGCAGTCCATTGTGAGCTTTGTGCGCCAGGGCGAGGACATCGACAACGACCTGGTGATCCTGATCAACTTTGACCCGGCGAGCTATGAGAGCTTCCGCGTTGGCGTGCCGCGCGAGGGTGACTGGGAGGTCATTTTCGACTCCGACCGTCCCGAGTTTGGCGGCAGCGGCTATGCCGGCGAGGAGCCCTACACCTGCTCGAGCGAGCCCTATCCCTGGAACGGGCAGATGGACTCCATTGAGATCAAGGCGCCCGGTCTGGCTGGCGTGGTGCTTAAGCGCCGCGGTCCCAGCAGCTACAAGCCGCCGGTGGTCGAGGCTCCCAAGGCTGCGACCAAAAAGCGTACGTCCACGGTAAAGCCCAAGCCCGCGGCCGCTAAGAAGGCTCCGGCTAAGGCGAAGGCTACGACCACCAAGGCCAAGGCGAAGGCCACCGCAAAGACCGCTGCTAAGGCTACCGCGACCAAGAAGCCGGCTGCCAAAAAGGCCGCTACCAAGGCCAAGTCTGCTTCTGTTAAGTCGTCTGCCAAGGATGCGTAACAAAGCCGTTACAGCTGTAATTACCCGCCTCGGCGAGGCGTAGGATACAAGTCATAACCGTTCCGGGAGAAACATCCCCGGGGGAAAGGAACGTATGAATAAGATCTTCGACAACAAGCAGGAGTTTACCGAGCTCTATCGCGATGCCGTCATGAGCATCAGCGGTAAGAGCGTCGAGGCCGCCAGCGACCTCGACCGCTTTAACGCCCTGGCTAAGCTCGTGGCCGAGAAGGCCCGCACCGTTGCCACCAAGAGCGACGCCCGCGCCACCGCCGAGGGCAAAAAGCGCGTGTACTACTTCTCGATCGAGTTTTTGATCGGTCGCTTGCTCGACAACTACCTGCTCAACTTTGGCGTGCGCGACATGGTCGCCGAGGCGCTTGACGACATGGGCTTTGACTTGTCCGTCATCGAGAACCAGGAGCCCGATCCGGCGCTGGGCAACGGCGGCCTGGGCCGTCTTGCCGCATGCTTCCTGGATTCCATGGCAGCCGAGGGCATCGCCGGCTATGGCAACGGCATGCGCTACCGCTACGGCCTGTTTAAGCAGGAGATCGTCAACGGCAGCCAAGTCGAAGCTACCGACGAGTGGCTCACCCACGGCTATCCCTGGGAGGTCCGCCGTCAGGACAAGGCCGTGACCATCAAGTTTGGTGGCCATGTTGAGGGCTTTGAGGAGAACGGCCGCACGTTCTACCGCACGGTGGACACGCAGGACATCCTGGCCGTCCCTTATGACATCCCCGTGGTGGGCTATGCCGGCGAAACCGTCAACAAGCTGCGTGTGTGGGCTGCCGAGCCGGTCGAGGAGCACTTTGACCTGGAGGCCTTCAACCGCGGCGACTACGCCCAGGCCGATGCCGAGCGCGCCGAGGCCGAGGCCATCAGCGCCATCCTCTACCCCAACGACGCCGGTGAGCACGGCCGTCTGCTGCGCCTGAAGCAGGAGTACCTGTTTGTTTCGGCCGGCATCTACAGCCTGCTCGACACCTTTGAGAAGGAGCACGGCGAGAACTGGGAGCTGCTGCCGCAGTTTGTGGCCATCCATACCAACGACACCCACCCCGCCATGTGCGGCCCCGAGCTCATGCGTATCCTCATCGACGAGAAGAAACTTGAGTGGGATGACGCCTGGAACATCGTGACGCAGGTCGTGAGCTACACCAACCACACCATCCTGCCCGAGGCTCTGGAGAAGTGGCCCATCGGCACGTTCTCCAAGCTCCTCCCCCGCGTGTACCAGATCATCGACGAGATCAGCCGTCGTTGGCACGAGTCGTTCGACACCACGCAGGAGGGCTGGCAGGAGCGTCTGCGCCAGACCGCCATCCTGTGGGACGGCGAGATTCGCATGGCCAACCTGTCCGTGATCTGCAGCCATAGCGTCAACGGCGTGGCCAAGATCCACTCCGACATCATCAAGAACATCGTGCTCAAGGACTTCTATGCCCTGACGCCCGAGAAGTTCAACAACAAGACCAACGGTATCTCGCACCGTCGCTTCTTTGCCGAGGCCAACCCCACCTACGCCAAGCTCGTCACCGATGCCATTGGCGACGGCTGGCTCAAGGACGCCTTTGAGCTGGAGAAGCTTAAAGGTTTCCAGAACGACACCGAGTTCCTGAAGGCCGTGGGTGCCTCCAAGCGCGCCAACAAGGAGCGCCTGGCCGCCTACGTTAAGGCCGAGACCGGTCTGGTTATTGATCCCAACACCGTCTTCGATGTTCAGGTTAAGCGCTTCCACGCCTACAAGCGTCAGCTCATGAATATCATGAAGGTAATGGACATCTACAACCGTCGCATCGCCGATCCCAACTTCCACGTGACGCCGACGACCTTCATCTTTAGCGGCAAGGCTGCCTCGAGCTACACCTTTGCTAAGGAGACCATCCGCCTCATTAACTCCGTGGCCGACGTCATCAACAACGATGCCCGCGTGAACGAGGTCATGAAGGTCTGCTTTATCCCCAACTTCCGCGTGAGCAACGCCCAGCTCATCTACCCTGCCGCCGAGATCTCGGAGCAGATCTCCACGGCCGGTAAGGAGGCCTCGGGCACGTCCAACATGAAGCTCATGATGAACGGCGCCATTACGCTGGGCACCCTCGACGGCGCCAACATCGAGATCGCCGACCTGGCCGGCCGCGAGAACGAGGCCATCTTTGGCCTGACCGCCCCCGAGGTCGAGCAGCTCTGGGCATCCAACAGCTACTTTGCGTGGGATACCCTCAACGGCGATCGCGAGCGTCTGGGCTGCGTGATGGACGAGCTCAAGGACAACACCTTTGCGGGTCTTTCGGGCAACTTCGAGAGCATCTACAACGAGCTCATGAACAACAACGACCCCGACCTGGTCATGGCAGACTTCCGCAGCTACGTGGATGCGTGGGAGAAGCTCACGAACAGCTACGGCGACCAGGAGACCTGGAACCGCAAGGCGCTGCTCAACACCGCCTCCTCCGGCTGGTTCTCGAGCGACCGCACCATTCGCGAGTACCGCGACGAGATCTGGCACGCGTAAAGGCGCGCGAGCTCCCTTATGCCAGCACGGCATTACTCGACGGGCGCGACGTTGCGCTGCGCCCGTCGCTAATGGGTTTAAGAACATCGATGACAGAAGGAGAAATCGATGAGTAAGAAAGAATGCATCGCGATGCTCCTCGCAGGAGGACAGGGCAGCCGATTGGGGGCACTCACCCAAAAGATCGCTAAGCCGGCGGTTAGCTTTGGTGGCAAGTTCCGCATTATCGACTTTTCGCTGTCCAATTGCTCCAACTCGGGCATCGACACGGTGGGCGTTCTGACGCAGTACCGCCCCTACCTGCTGCATGCCTACGTGGGCTCCGGCGAGGCTTGGGATCTGGACAGCCGTGACGGCGGCGTGTCGATCCTGCCGCCGTACGAGACGCAGACCGGTGGCGCCTGGTATGCGGGCACGGCCGACGCCATTACGCAGAACCTCGACTACATCAAGGCCAACGACCCCAAGTACGTCCTGATTCTTTCGGGCGATCACCTGTATCGCATGGACTACCGCAAGATGCTCAAGACGCACATTGAGAATAACGCCGACCTCACGGTGAGCGTTATGCCCGTGCCGTGGGAGGAGGCCAGCCGCTTTGGCATCCTGACCACCGACCCCGAGGACGGCCGCATCACCAAGTTTACCGAGAAGCCCGATAAGCCCGATTCGAACCTCGCATCCATGGGCATCTACATCTTCTCGGCCGACGTGCTGATCGAGGCGCTTGAGGAGGACGCTCTGGACCAGCGCTCGAGCCACGACTTTGGCAAGGACATCATCCCCAAGCTGCTCGGCGAGAACAAGCGCCTGTACAGCTACGAGTTCCACGGCTTTTGGAAGGACGTCGGCACCATCGCCAGCTTCCACGAGACCTCGATGGACCTGCTGGGCAACAACCCCGAGTTCGATCTGTTTGACAAGCACTTCCCCATCATGTCCAACATCACCACGCGTCCGCCGCACTACATTGGCCCGGACGGCCGCCTGGACGACTGCCTGGTCTCCAACGGCTGCAAGATCTACGGCACCGCTCGCCACTCGATCCTTTCGACCGATGTCATCATCGAGGAGCGCGCCGTGGTCGAGGACTCCGTGCTGCTGCCGGGTGCGCACGTTAAGAGCGGCGCGCACATCTGCCGCGCTATTTTGGGCGAGAACTCCACGGTCGAAGAGGGCGTGAAGCTCGGCTCTGTCGATACCACCAAGGATACGGCCGTCGTTGGAAATGACGTCGTTATCGGGAAGGGGGAATGATCCGATGATCAATCGCAAGGCCATCGGTTATATCACCGCTAACTACTCTTCGACTTACGGCAGCGTGCTGCTTAAGGACCGCCCCATCGCGTCCGTTCCGTTTTTGGGCCGCTACCGCCTGATCGACTTCCCGCTGTCCAACATGATGAATGCCGGCATCAAGACCGTCGGCGTCGTCATGCCGGGCAACTACCGCTCGCTGATCGACCATGTGGGCTCGGGCAAGGACTGGGGCCTGGACCGCAAGAAGGGCGGCCTGTTCATGGTGCCCGGCAACGCGTATGGCACCACCAAGGGCGGCATGCGCTTCCTGCTGCGCGACATCATCTCCAACAAGACGCTGTTCCAGCGCTCGGACAAGCCCTATGTCGTGATGATGGGCACCAACATCATCTTTAACATGGACCTCAACACCATCATCGACGCGCACGAGAACTCCGGTGCCCAGATGACCGTGGTGTACTGCAAGGCCACGCGCAACGTCGATGACGAGACCAAGCTCGAGATTAACGAGAACGGCCGCCTGACGGGCGTGAGCGCCGGCGTCGTGTACGGCGACAACGCCTCTATGGACTGCTGCATCGTCAACCGCGAGACGCTGCTCGAGATTATCGACCACTACCAGGCCGCCGACTATCTGGACCTGCTCGAGGCACTCCAGGGCGACTTTGGCAACATCGATGTGTGCAGCTACGAGTACAAGGGCGAAGTCGTGGGCGTGTTTAGCGAGAAGTCGCTGTATCGCCGCAGCATGGACCTGCTCGACCAGACCGTGGCCGACCATCTCTTCGATCCCGAGCGCCCGATCCTGACCAAGGCCCACGACGTGCCGCCTTCGCGCTATGCGACCGGCAGCCACGCGTGCAACTCGATCATTTCGGCCGGCTGCATCATCAAGGGCACCGTGCGCAATTCGATCCTGTCGCGCGGCGTTGTGGTTGAGGAAGGCGCTTCGGTGACCAACTCGATCATCAACCAGAGCTGCATTATCAAGAGCGGCGCCCGCGTTGAGAACGCCATCCTGGACAAGAACAACGTGGTTCCCACCAACACCGAGCTTCGCGGCACGCCCGAGAACATCCTGGTGCTGGGCAAGGCCCCGTTAACTTCCGACACCACCATCGTACGTTAACGTTGGCACCGCAACATCGCTCGTAACATGTAGAATAGCCGCCCGGTTCGCGCCTGGCGGCTATTCTCGAATAACAACATGGGAGACAATATGGCTGATTCCAGCAAAAAGATGCAGATCGTGTTTGCCTCGGCCGAGTGCGCACCGTTTGTAAAGACCGGTGGCCTGGGCGACGTGGCGGGCTCGCTGCCTGCGGCGCTTGTGCGCGCCGGTGCCGAAGTCATCGTGATGGTGCCCAAGTACGCCACCATCAAGGACGAGTACAAGGCGCAGATGGAGCACTTCTCCGACTTTTACGTGAGCCTGGGCTGGCGCAACGAGTACTGCGGGCTCGAGAAGCTCGAGCGCGACGGCGTCACCTATATGTTCATCGACAACGAGCGCTACTTTGCGCGCGACTATCCGTACGGCTTCTTTGATGACGGCGAGCGCTTTGCGTTCTTCTCTAAGGCCATCACAGAGAGCCTGCAGCACCTGCCGGCCGGTTTTGAGTGCGACATCCTGCACTGCAACGACTGGCAGACGGCGCTGGCGCCCGTTTTTCTGCGCGAGTTCTACCAGGGCCTGCCGCTGTACGACCGCGTCAAGACCGTGTTCTCGATCCACAACGTGGCGTTCCAGGGCCAGTTTAGCGACACCGTGATGGAGGACATCCTGGGTGTGGCGCACATTCCGGCGGCCGCCTCGCAGCTGCGTTGCGACGCCTGCAGCATCAACTACATGCTGGGCGCGCTGCGCTATGCCGATGCCATCACCACGGTAAGCCCCACCTATGCCAACGAGATTCAGACGCCCGAGTTTGGCGAGGGCCTGGACGGCGTGCTGCGCGAGCGCTCCTATGCGCTGCAGGGCATTTTGAACGGCATTGACGTGGCGGGCTTTGACCCGGCGACCGACAAGCGCATTGCTGCCAACTACACCGTGGAGGACCGTTCCGGCAAGGCCGTGTGCAAGGCCAAGCTGCAGGAAGAGCTGGGGCTCGAGGTTCGCGACGACCGTCCGCTTATGGTGATGGTCACGCGCCTGACACGCCAGAAGGGCATGGACCTGGTCATGTACGCGCTCGACCGCATCCTGTCCGGCGGCGTGCAGGTAGCAGTGCTGGGCACCGGCGACCGCGACTACGAGGACGGCCTGCGCTACTTCCAGGACAAGTACCCCGGCACCATGGCCGCGCGCATCGAGTTCGATCCCGCGCTGTCGCAGCGTATGTATGCCGCCGCGGATATGTTCCTGATGCCTTCGAAGTTTGAGCCCTGCGGCCTGTCGCAGATCATCGCCATGCGCTACGGCACGCTGCCCATCGTACGCGAGACCGGTGGCTTGAAGGACACGGTGATTCCGTATAACGAGTTTACCGGCGAGGGCACGGGCTTCTCGTTTAGCAACTTTAACGGCGACGAGATGGGCGACGCCGTGTTCCGCGCGGCACGTCTGTTCTGGGACAACCGCGATGCCTGGAACCAGCTGGTCACGCAGGCCATGAGCCAGGACTTTAGCTGGACGCGCTCGGCCGACAAGTATCTGGACCTGTACTTCTTTATGCATCCGGAGATCGAGAGGCCGGCGGCTGTTGTCGACGAGCCTGTGGTTGTGGCTGAGCCTGAGCCCAAGGCCGAGCCGGTTGTTGAGGCACCCGCCGCTGTTGAGGAGCCCAAGGCTGAGGAGAAGCCGGTTGAAGCGGCTCCCGAGGCTGAGGCTAAGCCGGCTGCGAAGCCTGCCGCCAAGAAGACCACGACGCGCAAGACGACGGCCAAGAAGGCTACGACAACCAAGGCCGCTGCCACCAAGACCGCCACAGCAAAGACGACTGCTGCCAAGGCAACGACGACGCGCAAGCGCACGACCGCCGCTGCCAAGAAGGCCGCCGAGGCCGAGGCTGCTCCCGAGGTAAAGGCCGAGACCACCGAGGCCCAGCCGGCCGCTAAGGCTCCGGCCAAGACTACAGCCAAGAAGACGACCACGACCAAGAGCACGACCGCCAAGAAGGCAACTGCAGCCAAGAAAACCACGGCAACGAAGTCGACGACCACGAAGGCCGCCACGACTAAGGCAGCCGCAAAGCCGGCCGCCAAAGTCGAGGAGACACTCGCCGAGTCCAAGGCCGAGACAACCGTTGAGGCCAAGCCGGCCGCCAAGACAACCACGCGCAAGCGCGCCACGACGACGGCCAAGAAGACCACGACCAAGGCTGCTGCTCCCAAGGCGGAGGCTAAGGTCGAGGCCAAGCCCGCTGCCGCCAAAGAGGAGCCCAAGGCCGAGGTAAAGGCCAAGCCCGAACACGCCAAGGACGCCCCGGTCTCCCCCGCCGCTCCGGCAGAGGAAAAGGCTCCGACCAAGAAGACCTCCGTCCGCAAGGCAACGGCCACCCGCAAGCGCCGCTAGCCCACAGACGATCTAAAACCTAATCAAAACCCTAAACAAGGGGCGCTCCAACCGGGCGCCCCTTCTCTGTAGATAGTTGGTAAAACGATTTTCTAGGACAACCGTTCGCCGATGGTAAACGGATGTTGTTTATACACCCTGTGTACAACAGATATACTTATATCTTGTGCGTAAAGCCCATGGCCCGCAGGCCGTGATTCTATTGAACTGGACCGTACTATGAGATTGATACACAACAGCCGTCTGCCGCAGTTTCGCACTCCGTTTGGCGCTGTGACCACAGGAACTACCGTTGCACTCTCAGTGATTTTGGAGGATGCCAATCCCAACCAGGCAACACTCACCCTGCGTACCTGGGTCGATGAAGACGGCGAGACCCTGATCCCGATGGAGCACGAGGGCGATGGCATTTTTACCGGCGAGCTCAAATGCACTGAACCGTGTCTTGTGTGGTACAGCTTTATCTGCAATATCGAGGGCCAGCCCGAGGTTCGCCTGGGCGCGCCCCAGGGCCGCACCGGCGGCGAGGGCGTAACCTACGACTACGCCGAGGTGCCGTCCTTCCAGATTACCGTCTATAAGCACCGCGAGAGCCGCCCCACTTGGTACGAGCGCGGCATGGTCTACCAAATCTTCCCCGACCGATACGCCCGTGACGAGCATTGGCGCGAGCGCACAATGGCCGAACTCGAAAAACCACGCAAGGGCATTCAGCGCCGAATGGTCGAGGACTGGAACGAGCCGCCCGTGTACGAGCGCGCCGAGGACGGCTCCATCAAGACCTGGGACTTCTACGGCGGCTCGCTCAAGGGCATCCAGGAAGACCTGCCCCGCATCGCCGAGCTGGGCTTTACGGCCATCTACCTCAACCCCATCTTTGAAGCCGCGAGCAACCACCGCTACGACACGGCCGACTACACCAAGATCGATCCGATCCTAGGCACCGAGCAGGACTTTACCGAGCTGTGCCAGGCAGCCGAGAAGCTGGGCATCTCCATCATCCTGGACGGCGTCTTCAACCACACGGGCGACGATTCGATCTATTTCAACCGCTACGGCAACTACCCCGGCGTGGGTGCCTGGCAGAGCGAGGATTCGCCGTGGCGCGATGCGTTTACCTTCCACGAGGACGGCTCGTACGACTGCTGGTGGGGCGTGGGCAACATGCCGGCCATCAACGAGAAGTCCGAGCTGGTGCGCGAGAGGCTCCTGGGCAAGGACGGCGTGATTCGCAAATGGCTGCGCGCCGGTGCCCATGGTTGGCGCCTGGACGTCGCTGACGAGCTTTCCGACGACTTCCTGGCCGAGATCAAGAAGGCCGTACTTGCCGAAAAGCCCGATGCACTATTGCTCGGCGAAGTCTGGGAAGACGCCTCCAACAAGATTAGCTACGGCCATCTGCGCCGCTACCTGCAGGGTTCCGAGCTGGACTCTGCTATGGATTACCCCTTCCGCGACATGGTCATCGGCTTTTTGATGGGCTACAAGAACGCCTACCAGGCAGCCGAGGATATCGAGACCCTGCGCGAAAACTACCCGAGCGAGGCATTGTCCTGCGCGCTCAATCTGCTTTCGAGCCACGACCGTCCGCGCATCATCTCGGTGCTCGGGGGCGGCCCCGACGAGTCGCAGCTGCCCGAGTGCGAGCGCAGCAAGTGGCGCCTGGACGAGAACTCGATGGGCCTGGCCAAGAGCCGCTTTTGGCTTGCAACGCTCATGCAGATGACGTTCCCCGGCGTGCCTTCGATCTACTACGGCGACGAATACGGCCTGGAGGGCCTAACCGATCCGGGCAACCGCCGCACCCTGCCGACCAAGGACCAGCTGCACGACTTCGACACGCTGGCTATTGTCAAGAACGCCTCCGCCGTACGCCGTGCACTGCCATTTATGATCGACGGCGAGATCAAGGCCTTTGCGCTCAACGACGAGGTGCTGGCATACAACCGCACGGGCAAGAATGGCGAGTCCGCGACGGTTATCATCAACCGCAGCCTGCGCAATTCGCACCGCGTGACGATTCCGGCGCTCGGCGAATGTGCGAGTGACGTGATCAGCGGCCACGAGTGCGAGATCCACAACGGAACGGTCACGCTCGATCTGTATCCGTTGGGCTCGTCGATCATCTATCACCATGCCGAGCAGCGCCTGCAGGAGCCGCTCGATCACGGCGCGGGTGTTGTGTGCCATATCACCTCAGTGCCCACCGACGACGACAAGCCCGGCACGATTGGTGCGCCCACGCGTCGCTTTATCGACCATCTGGCCGCTATGGGCATGCGCTACTGGCAAGTTCTGCCTGTCAACCCGACGGACTTCTTCCGCTCTCCTTACGCTGGGCCTTCGGCCTTTGCGGGCAATATTGACCTGCTGCCCGAAAGTCAAGAGGAACTGGCGGCCGACTTTAAGACTTGGATGGCCCGTGGCGGCGAGGATGCCGATCCGCTCTACACGGCGTTTAAACATCGCAACGCAGATTGGCTCGAGAAGTACTGCGTCTATATGGCCGTTAAGAAGTACTTTGAAGGCGAATCGCGTCACGATTGGCCGGCCGATGTCGCGCGCTACAACGAGCATCTGATTGACGACACGCGTTTCCACGACGAGGCAGAGCTGCAGGCGTACATGCAGTACCGATTTGACTTGGCTTGGTGCGAGCTCATGAACTATGCGCACAAGAAGGGGATCGAGGTCATCGGCGACATTCCTATGTACGTTTCGGACGATTCGGCCGATGCGTGGAGCGAGCCCGAGAACTTCTGGCTGTCCGATACCGGCAAGGCGATTGAGATTTCTGGCGCGCCGCCCGACAATTTTGCGCCCGAGGGCCAGGTGTGGGGCAATCCCACCTTCCGTTGGGATCACATGAAGGAGAACGGCTACCGCTGGTGGATGGACCGTCTGCGTCGCGCGTTCTCGCTCTACGACCGCGTGCGCCTGGACCACTTCCTGGGATTCCACAGCTACTTTAGCATTCCCGCAGGCAAGGCCTGCGCCGACGGCCGCTGGCTGGCGAGTCCGGGCAAGGATCTCTTCCAGACTGCCTATGACGAGCTGGGGCCGCTCAACTTTATCGCCGAGGACCTGGGCTACCTGACGCCCGGCGTTCGCGCCATGGCTTCGACCTGCGGCTTCCCCGGTATGGACGTGCTGGAGTTTAGCGATTACGACGTCCGCTGCGGCGTGCATCCCACGCCGGGCAAGATTCTGTACACCTCGACACACGACACGTCGACGCTCGCCGGTTGGTGCACGCGCTCCTTCGCGGGCGGCGACGAGCCGAGCGGTGTTGAGGTGGCGGCCAAGCTTATGGGCGACGCGCTGGCAAGCGACGCTCCCCTGGTGATGATGCCGCTGCAGGATATCCTGGGGCTTGGCGACGATGCGCGTATGAACGTGCCGGGTGTCGCCACGGGCAACTGGACCTGGCAGGCCGACGAGGCCGACGTTGCGGCCGCCGAAGGCAAAACTGCACAGCTCCTGCGCAACACCCATAGATTCTGGGGCGAAGCGTGATAAAACCCCCGATATAGGGTACAGTTACAGCTGTTTGAATTTATGCGGGCAGAGCGATCTGCCCGCTTTGTGCTGAAAAGGAAGTATTATGGCGCGCTACGATTACAAGTGCTCGAGCTGCGGCAACGTGTTTGAGGTTGAGCATCCCATGTCCGAGAACCCCGAGGTCGTGTGTCCGAGCTGCGGTGCCCCGGCGGCCAAGACGTTCTCGGCCAGCGGCATCAAGTTTGAGGGCAGCGGCTTCTACAACACCGACCAGCGAAGCGGTGGTTCCAGCACCAACGCCACCAGCGGCTGCTGCGCCAATTGCCCGCACAACCACTAGAGACAAGCGGTCCCGACACCCAGGTTTCCTTATGAGTTGCGGTGAAATAGTTCCTGAATCAGCCCATCCAACGGCCAAAGGGGGTGCGGACGATTTCTTGGACCGCGCCTAGGCGTATCCAAGCTTCCTGCGGTACTCCATCGGGCTCAGCCACCCGAGGGACTTCTTGATCCGCTCCTCACGATAGTACACGAGG